>JBEKBT010000095.1:0-12371 GCA_050015255.1 Acidimicrobiales bacterium | reverse complement strand
CGGTGACCTTCACCTACAACACCGCCGTCCCGAGCGTCACCATCACCTACCCGGTGAGTGGCACGAACGTCTGCGCCTGCAGCTACGCGGACAAGATCACGGGCACCGCCTCGTCCAACTCGGGCTCGGGCACGACCATCACGGGCGTGTCCGTGGCGGTCGAGAACACCAAGACGGGCCAGTGGTGGACCGGCACCGGCTTCACCAGCTCCACCAAGACCTTCGTGGAGGCCACCGGGACAACGAGCTGGTATCTCCCGCTCGGAGGCTCCAGCCTCACCACCGGTGACGCCTACAGCGTCGTGGCAGAGGCCACAGACAGCCTCGGCAACCTCGGCACCTCCTCGACTGTGACCTTTACCTACTGCCTGAAGACATCACCGCCGCCGACAGTCACGATCACCTATCCGATCAACAACACCACCTACGGGTCCAACTGGAGCGGGGAGATCACGGGCACGGCCTCGGCGGCGATCGGGGCGAGCATCACGAGCATCTCGATCGCCGTCGAGGACACCGCCGCCAAGCTCTGGTGGAACGGCACCTCGTTCAGCGCCACCAAGCAGACCTTCGAGCCGGTCACCAGCGGAACGACGACGTGGCTGCTCACGCTTCAGACGAGCAACCTAACCTCGGGCCATACCTACAGTGTCATCGCCGAGGCCACAGACAGCGCCGGGAACCTAGGCACCAGCTCGACGGTCAGCTTCACCTACGGCACCACCACGACCGCCACGACTCCGCCGACGGTGAGCGTCACCTATCCGGTTGACGGCACCAGCTACGGGTCCAACTGGACCGGGACGATCATCGGCACGGCCTCGTCCAACTCAGGGGCTAGCACGACCATCACGAGCACGGAGGTGGCCATCGAGGACACCAGCACGACGATGTGGTGGAACCGCACCGCCTTTGCTGCCAGCACCCAGACCTTCGTGCCGGTCACCGGCACCACGACCTGGCTGCTCGCCATGCCCGCGAGCAACCTCACATCGGGTAACAGCTACAGCGTCATCGCCCAGGCCACAGACAGCGCCGGAAACGTCGGCACCAGCTCGACGGTGACATTCACAGACACCGCTCCGCCGACGACCACGACCACGCCACCCACCACCACGACGACGACCACCCAGCCGCCGACCACGACCACGACCACGCCACCCACCACGACGACGACGACCACCCAGCCGCCGACCACGACCACGACCACGCCACCCACCACGACGACGACGACCACCCAGCCGCCGACCACCACGACGACGACGACCACCCAGCCGCCGACCACGACGACGACGACCACCACGCCGCCGACCACCACGACGACGACGACCACCACGCCGCCGACCTACGCCGAGACCACCGGCAGTGTCGCCTACACCTGGACGGATTACCAGGATGCCGGTGGTACCGAGGGACCCGAGATCGAGGACAACCAGACAGTGCAGATCACCTGCAGAGCCAGCGGTTGGACGGCTCCCGACGGAAACAACTGGTGGTACGAGATCGCCTCCGCACCCTGGAGCAATAGCTACTGGGTGTCGGCTGATGCCTTCTACAACAACGGCGAGACCTCAGGTCCTTTGACGGGAACGCCCTTCTACGACTCGAACGTGCCGGTCTGCGGCGATGGACCATGACTGACCGGTGAACGAGTTCTTGGGTCAGCTCCCTGGACGCCATCGAGAAGCGTCTCCTGGAGTATTTCGACCAGGATGACAGGTGCACGGCCCCTTGGCTTCCCTCGCAAGGCGACCGGGGGTCGTGCACCCTCTATCTCAATAGTGAACGACTTTCTCGTCGTCTACCTGGACTCCATCAACAAGCGTCTCCCGGAGGGTCTCTAACGGGATGACGGGGTGCACGGCCCCTTGGCTTCCCTCGCAAGGTGACGGGGGTCGTGCACTCGCTGCCACGATCTGCGCGAGCCAGTCACGGCTAAGTGATGGGCCTGCGGTGATGAACCTTGGTGGACCCAGTGAACGACTTTCCCGTCGTCCACGTGGACTCCATCGACAAGCGTCTCCTGGAGTAGATCGGTCAGGATGACGGGGTGCACGGCCCCCTGCTTCCCTCGCCAGGCGACAGGGGTCGTGCACCTTCTATCAATATTCGGGTCATCCGGCCCTTGAACGCTCGCTTGAGATGGTGAGCAGCGCGTGTGTGGCGTCAGGTACGGCCCGGACCGGCGCCCCGACGCCGCAGACGAGCGGCTTCCCGAGCGCCTGAGGCTTAGGCTTCACTCAGAATCGACGTGTTCCCTAGGGACACGGAGGGACACGAGCAGACGGTGCGGGGGCCTTGCGCCCGTGCCGTCTGCGTCGGTCCTTGTCCACGCCGACATGCGCGTGAGCAACCGGAGCACTTGACGACGGCGGGCGATAGCGAGCGAGTACCTCCCAGGCTCGCGGTGATGGACCAAGATGGGATTCAGTGAACGACTTTCTCGTCACATACCTGGACTCGATCGACGAGCGGCTCTTGGAGTACCTCGACGATGACGACGACCTGAAACTGGACGTCGTCCAGCGCCTGCGCTTCTACACGAGCGCCCTGCTTACCGGGTCGGTCACCCCGGACCACGTCGTGGAGGACTGGCCGGACTGGTTCCAACTGGCCCCCGCCTTCGTCGCCGCCTACGGCACTGACGAGCTGAAGGAGATTGTGGGCGCGGTGGTGTTCCTCCGAGCTGTCGAAGAGGATGACGACGCAACCCTCACCGGGGCCGATCGGGCCTACCTCAAAGCGCTGGAGTCGTGGCTCGACATGTATCCCGAGATGAGGACAACCGAGGAGTAGACGGACTCAACTCGGTCCCCGGTCTCCTGGAGGTACACCGAGGCCCCCAGGATCGCCCAGACAGTCGCGACTGGGCGGACAGCGCTCGATACCCCCACGGCGTCTCCTGCCTCCGGCAGGACGTCACAACGTCTGGCACCGGGATGAGACCCGATCACTGACGTAGGCTCCCACGAGAGCGGTGGGGCCCCGGTAAGTCGTGGTCGGTTCCTCACTCAATAGACCGCGGTGGCCTCGCATCCGTCTCGTGCCCGAGCAGTTCGTACTGTATGGCGCTGGACAGGCACGGCAATTTCGAGACCTGGAACGGCAAGTCTTGGTCGGCGCCGTCTCCTCATTCCATCGACCCCTACGGCAGCGCCCAGTCCGTCTCGTGCCCGAACAGTTCCTTCTGTGAAGTGATTGATACCTGGGGCTACGTGATCACCTGGAGCGGCAAGTCGTGGTCGGCTCCCGTGGCAGTCGGTGCTTATCCAAGGTCCATTTCCTGCCCGACGGCATCCTTCTGTGCCGTGGTGGGCGACTCCGGCAGAGCCATTATCGGCCAGTCCTGAACTCACACAAAGAGGTACCTAAAAAGCGAAAGAGTCGGTCCCTACCTCTCGCACCTTGCGCTTCCAGTCGCCCGGGCCCATGAGATACGGGTCGAGCAGCGCCAAGAGCCTTTTTGAGGGATGCGTGGTGCCATAGCTGAGTCCTTGCTCCCACGACACGGTCTTTGTCCAGCCCATCTTCCTTGCGGCCTCCCACGCTTCCGCATAGGTCAGTGCGTAGGCGCAAGCGTCGTCGGGCACCTGTACATGCCAGACGTATGCGAGGAGCATTCGGGAGAACTTCTCTTGCTTCTTTGCGAGACTGAACGACCGGGCCGTCGCCGCCTTCATCTGGATCGGGCAGGCCACGAAGCCGCCGCCAGCTTCATCCAGATCGAGATAGGCGATGAGGTCCACGCCCCGGTCGCGTTCGGGTCGTGCGACCTCCACGTCGTCGCGGACGAGCTGGGAGATCAGGTAGTTGCGCCCGATGATCTCGATGGTCTGAGTATCCATCCCGGTCGTACTCTACGCCGAGTCGGGTTGGTCGTCCCCTCGGCATTGAGCCGGTCAGCGATCACCCAGAGACTGTTCCCGGTAGCTCGATCAGGCGCGGAGAGGAATCTTGGACCGGGTGACGAGAACCTCGTCCTCCTGGTAGCCAACCGCCGCGAGAAGGAGCCTCAGCGAGCGCTCCGCGAGCTCCGGGTGCAACGTCGGGCCGATGACGATCTCACCGATACGCGCGCGACGCGACAGCTCGCCGCCGCTGACATCCAGCGCAACGTAGGGAACGAGGCCGAGAGTCGCGGTGCGGAACTTCAGGATCTCGGTCCCAGGCAAATCGACTCGGCGCAGGCGGCTGACGACGCGCCACTCCTTCTCCTCGGCGAAACCCGGACTCTTGCACAGAGGGGCGTAGAACCCGACCCCGCCGAAGTAGTCGGCCATGAGCGAACGCCATATTGGCAGACGTTCTTTCTCGCTCATCGCGTGCCGTTGGTAGATCTCGACGGCGTGGAGGAGATTCTTCTTGAGTTCCGTCTTTTTCGCCTCAGCGTCGTAGTCGACCCGCTCAAATGTGTATGGCCCGAGCCGTTCATGCACTGACGACGACTCGATCTCATGCCGCTTGAAGCCGATCGCGTACCCATCGTCTCCGTGCGCGTAGGCTCGCCATTGGCTCAGGAGATCCTTGTCCTCGCAGAAGCACGCGACAAAGCAAAAGATGTCGCCATGCCAGAGTTCGCGGCCCACATCCAAGGCGAGTTGAAGCATCTTGATCACCTCCTGCGCGGATGGTCCAGGAGCCGGACTGCCTTGCATGAATCCCGTGAGCACCTCGTCAAGGAGCTGGAACACGAAGTCGAGCTCACTTGCGTCGTTCAGATAGAGCGCCTCAGTGGCCCAGAGCTCGCCGGACATGAGGATGCCGTGCAGCCCCGCCGCGTCGGTGTAGTGGTACAGCAGTTCAGGACCGCTATCCGTTGGGGGCACAGTTCCGGTCTAGCAGACAGGTACACCTGGGTTCTGTACTCGTTGAGGGCGCCGTAGGTGAGGCGGCACCACACGACGCGCCGTCGGGGTGTTCAATCCTTGAGCCAACGCCGGAAGCTTCAGGCTCCTCGCTCGATGGCACGGGCCCCGAACTCAGCTTCTGGAAACGCCCGGTCGATGGCGGCGAGGAGATCGGCGTCGGACAGATGCAGGTATCTCGTGGTCGTCGCGATGTTGGAATGGCCCATGAGACGCTGGACGACATGGATGTCCTCGCCCCGGCGCACGAGGCTCGTGGCATAGCTGTGGCGCCACCGGTGGGGGAAGTGCCGACCGGCTACACCCGCTGAGGTCCCGGCCTCCAGTACCAAGTTGTAAAGCGCCCTGGGACCATAACGACCGCGGAGGCTCCGGTTGCCCCTCGGGTTGGCAAACAAGTACGCGGACTTGGGGAGACTCGGCCGCACCTCGTCCAGGTACTCCCGGAGCACGTCCGCCAACAAGTGGGGAATGGGGACGACCCGGGGCTTGCGTCCCTTGCCGACGAGCGAGATTCGTCGAGCCTCAAAGTCGACCTCCTCGGTGCGCAGGTTGACCAGTTCCCTCATGCGCAAGCCGCTGTAGCGGAACGTGAGAAGGAGCACCCGGCCCACCTGCCAACGGAGACCTGGTTGTGCAGCAGCCCACTCGATGATGGCGTCTGCCTCGGCGTCGCTGTAGAACTCGACCCTCGGCCGGATGGGACTCGGAAGGGTCACCAAGGAGGCGGGATTCTCCTCGCTCAGACCCTCGGCGATGAGGAAACGGTAGAAGCTGCGGAGCGCGAAGAGATCATTGGAGCGGGTGACGGCCTCGATCCCCCGGGTGGCTTCATGAAGCAACCAGGCCCGGACATGGAACGGTGTCACGCCGCTCAAGGTCACCGATGGGTGGGCCGTTGCCAGGTAGCACAGGAACCCCTTCAGGTGCGAGCGATAGGTGTCCGCGGTCGTCTTCGGCCGGTTCTCCAAGAGTCGGAGGTGCGCCTCGTATCCATCGAGGAGCGTGGCCTCATCGGTGACCTCGCTTCCAAGTCGGCTCGTCGGCATGGGACCTTGTGCGAGAACAAGCTCTGGGCCGTCCACGCTTTCTCGGTTGAGCCTTCTAGCGGCCATCTTTATCTCCTGTTTCCTTGGTCATCTTCGGTTTCTCGGTCCTTTTGGTGGCGGGCGTCATCGCCTCACTCCCCCGCCTTCGGTCGATCTCATGCGCGGCGCTCGTAAGGACAAAGAGCTTGCCTGTGGGCCTGCTACTGGGCGCACTTGGATGCATCGAACAACATACGCACGGTGCCGGACACAATCGACTCTAAGACGCCTTTTTTCCTTCACTTTGCTGGAGAAAGTGCCTTGGAGCAGAACGTGACTTCGTCGTGAATGCGACGATACCCGTACCGGGTGCGCGCTCTTCACGAGCTGGCCGTCACGAAGTCAACGGAGGTCACTTGCCTGCACGCGTCGGCAAGCCCACGCGCCCGGCGAACGTGCGGCCTCCGCCTTTCCCAGCGCTACAGCCCGACGGCGCTAGCAGCATTCTCCCGGAACAAAGACCCCTCGCGGATGTAGCGGCATAGCATCGCTGTGCCCTTATGCCCCGTCTGGTCGGCGATGACGCGCTCGGGGACGCCAACAGCAGCAGCCGAGGTCGCAAGACCGGCCCGCAGCGAGTGACCTGCCACCTCGGCGGGATCAAGCCCGGCACGGGCAGCGTGGCGCTTCAACACCAGCGCCACCGCCTGGCCGCTCAGTCGTGTTTTGCCGATGTGGCCGTGGCGGTCCACGGGACGAAAGGCTGCTCCCTCGGTGATTTCCGAGACCTCAAGCCACGCGCGCCAGGCACGGACCGGGCAGGTTGCCGGGTTAGACCCATAGGGGACGCCGACGGTGCACCCGGCACCTTCTTGGTCCGTCTTCGAGCGCCGAAGGCGGACTGTAAGACCGTCGACGCCCTCGGTGACATCGGCAACGTCGAGGCCGACCAGTGTGCGCCTGCGATCAGCGTCGACCGTGGCAGTTCACAAGGATGCCGGCACGTCTGGCACCAGAAGAGCGCGGCCGGAGCATGAGCGGCTCGTTACTGCTTATTCAGCTCACGCTCGGCGATGTTTCGCACTGACATCGGTGACCAGCGCTCGGCTCGCCGCGGGCGATGTCCTTCAGCGTCGAGCGTGCCGGCGATCTCGCGATATGACGCCCCGGACAGTCGCAGCTCGATAATGCGGCGGATAGTTGCCTGCTCGTCATCATCATCCGCTGCATCACGATCACGTCCTACGCCGTTGCCTCGCTTGCCGAAGCGATACGAGCCGACCGAGTGTTTGTTGGCCGCTTTCTTGGCGGCGCGACCGTCGCGCATCCGCTTGGCGATGAGGCTGCGCTCAAGCTGGGCAACGCCACCGATGACCTGTCGCACGAAGATACGCATCGGGTCATCGGGATCATCTTGAAGGACTTCGCCACCATCGGCAGTGAACACGGCGGCACCGACTCGCCAGGCAATCTGCAAGATCGCCTCTTGCACATGTAGGGCTCGTGCGAGTCGGTCGAGCTTGGCAACGACAAGTCCGGTCGCCCTTGGTGGTGGGCGGAGCATGTCAAGTGCAGCGGAAAGACCAGGACGGTCGATCGCTTCTTTGGTGCCGCTTACGCCTGCATCCTTGTGAACTGCGACGATGCGATGGCCGTTCGCCTTGGCCCACGACCGGACGGCCTTCTCTTGCACATCAAGCCCATAACCGTCCTCGGCTTGGCCTTTCGTGCTCACTCGCAGGTACGCCACGAGATCCATACTGCGAATCTAATGCTCATCTACCTGCGGTGTAAAGGTTTTCGAGGAATAGTATACGCGCGATGATTGTGGATAACTTCCTGGCGTGCCTGCGAGGACGCTTCACCTCGGCTTCCACCCGAACATTCATGCGGTTCGGACTCGGGATGGCGCGTCCATGCGGTCGCCGCGGGTACAGGAACAGGGCAATAGTTTCTGAAGGTTCTTCAGTCATTTCGCCTGGTCAGCGGATTTTCCGTACAAGTAATAGGATCTCGTCACATTGCCAAAAAACTGGCACATGCCAGGATCTTGTCACATTGCCAAGATACGCGTTGTGCTTGTCCGTGATTCATATAAAGCGACCCTCGGTGCCGATCCACCGGCGGACCCGCTTCTCGTACCTCCTGGTGACCGCCTGCAACTCGGCCGCCCGGGCCATGGCGGCGTCCTGCTCAGCTGGCGGGATCTCGCCGGCTGCAGCCCGCAGGAGGATTTCACACCTCTCCCGATTGGCCTCAAGCAGTTCGTCGCCGAGGCGCCCAAGGGTCGGGTCGGGGCACGGGTTCGCCTTCGCCCAGGCGATTTGATCACGTATGGCGACAGCGAGCTCGTCGACGGCCGCGCGACCAGCGTCGTTGTTTCCATGGCGGAATGCCTTATCGAGTCGACGGTCTGGCCCCTCGATCGGTGCAGCTAAAGCCTGCGCCCAGGCGTGCGCAGCTTCGAAGATCTTCCTTTTCATACGGCCATTCTCTCTCAGGCCAGCCCGAGGTTGATGACGGTTCGGTTCTTTTGGAGGAGCAGAGCACGGAAGTCGTTGACCGTGGCGCGGGCGAACGTCCGGCCGTTGATCTGGAGGTTGATCTGAGTCGGGCCACCTCCCTCTCCCCCTGCGGCCACCGTCCCGGCGCCGGAGAAGCCGACGACCGCGCCGCCTGCCCAGGGCCCGGCGGAACTGTGCTGGGTCGAGGACGATCTCTATCCCTTCCGCGCCGACGATGCCCAAAGTGGGGCTGGTGACGATCCCGCCCGTGCCGAACTTGTGGGGCTTGTACTTCCCGTACGACTGCGAGGTGCTCAGCGCCCCGCCGCCGCTCCCCCAGACGTTCGCCAGCGTGTGGGCGGCGCCAGTGATGGCATGGACACCGGAGGCGATGGCCGAGATGATCCGCTTGATGACGCTCCACACGCCCTGCACGACGGTCTGGATGCCCGACCAGGCCGAACGTCGGGTGCCAAGCGGCACGCCCGGACCACCAGTAGCCCAGCTCACAGCCTCGGCCGGCCGCCTACCTATGCCACCCGGCATCTCGGGCGTGCCGTTTTCGGCCACGGAGGCCGATCTGTCCACCTGGCGCCGACAACGCTTGTGGGGAGAGAGGGAGACGCGGCCGCAACAGCACGAAAAGGGGGGGACACACCGGCCCCCACCAGGGCCGGAGCGAAAGGCGCAAGCGGACCACGGACCAGGCGGCCGGCGGGCCGGCGCACCAAGCGCCCGGCCCAGCCAGCCCAGCCGGGGGCGGAGCAGTTAGGGCAGGGACAGCCGCACGAGAGGCACAGAGGCGCCCACGTTCGCCCACGTGGCGGCGTGGGGGGCGGGTAATCGTTGCCGTTAGAGGGCTACGGGGCGGCTACGACCGGCGCTCCGGGGCTTGCGGTCGACGTGCTTAGCGAGGCGAGGAACTTGAGGTGCGCACGCGAACCGTCCTGCTCCCACCAGGCGGCGAGCTGGCGGCGGGCGCAGAAGCGGACGGCTGGCAGCCAGAGCGCGGCGTTGACCCGTGCCCGCACTCGCGCCGGAAGGGCCGCGTCGAGCAGGGGTCCGATGTCCTCCCAGCGCCGTGTCCAGGCAAGGCGGGCGATCGTCGGGAGCCGGCGGAGGAGGGTTGGCCGGGCGGCCGAAGTGAGGTCCGGGAGGTGGCCGAGGGCGCTCGCCACCCCGGAGGCGAGAATGGTCGGCCAGGAGTAGAAGCGGCGCATCGCCTCGAGGACACCGAGCTGGAGCTCGAGGGCGGTCATCTGGGCCGGGGCTGTGACGACGTACTGCCCGTCGAAGAGCGACCAGTCATCGCTCAGCAGGCGGCCCTCGGCGGCGATCCGGTCCCACAGCCTCGTGCCCGGAGCCGGGGTCTCGACCATCAGCTGGAAGGTTTCGATGCCGAGCCGGCGGGCAAAATCGGCGGTCGCCGTGGCACTGGCGGCGGTGTCGGTGTCGAGCCCGGCGACGAACATGCCGCGCACCGCGATGTCGTGGTCGTGGAAGGCACCGACCGACTGCTCGACCGCAGCAACGCGCTGGTGCTTGCCGATCTGCGCGAGCCCCTCGTCGGTGATCGCCTCGATGCCGATCATCACCATCTGGCAGCCCGACTGGCGCATGAGGGTGAGGAACTCATGGTCGACCTCCGGGTGAGAGAGCGAGCGTTGGGCGGTATCGGCGCGGACCTGCGCGGACCAGGTCGGCGTGAGATCCGAAGTAACCATGGCGCGCAGCAGCTCGGTTGTGCGGGCCTTGTTGACGACGAAGTTGTCGTCATAGAAGAAGACCCGCTCGGCGTCGAGGCCCTCGAGCTCGGCGAGGACCTGGTCGGTGCGCCGGTGGCGGACGGCCCGGGAGAACATCGCGATCACCGAGCAGAACTCGCAGTCGAAAGGACAGCCCCATTGGGTCATGAGCGGCTTCGTGGTCATTCGGCGATGGCCCTCGATGAGGCTCAAGTCGGGGATCGGCAGCCGCTCGAACTCCTCCTGGGTGCAGCGTGGCCGGGCGGGGTTGTGGTGGGACTCCCCGTCGCTGGCAAGGAAGGAGAGCCCCCGCACCTCTTCGAGCGGCCGTCCCTCCTCGAGGCAGGCGACGAGCTCACCGATCGTCTGCTCGCCCTCGCCCCGCACGACGTAGTGGGCGTGGCCGAGCGCCTCGTCGGCGCAAAAGCTCACATGCGGGCCGCCGAGGACGACAGGCACCCCGGCGGTGCCGAGGAGGTCGGCGAGGCGGTAGGCGGCCGGCGCGGTGGCGGTCGTCGAGGAGATCCCGACGAGGTCGGCGCCGAGAAGGTCATCGAGGTCGACCGGTGCGAGTATCTCGCAGTAGATGCGGACGTCGTGGCCCGACTCGGCAAGCATCTCGGCCATGAGCGGGAGCCCGAGGCGGGGCAGGAGAGAGCGGTCGTAGACGTTGTGGCCGGCCGGGCGGGGCTCGACGAGACGGATCCGAAGCCCCATCGCCCTACGCTCCCGTCGGAGCTGCCCGCCTCCGGGCTGGGCCGCGGCACTCGCCGCCGGAACAGCTTTCGTTGGCAATGCCGACCTCGTGGCGGTGGAGGCCATGGATCGTAGGTTGGACTCGCCCCGACCTCGGACCTATCCCCGGCCAGGGTGTAGTAGGCCTCGGCTTCGGCGGCCAACGCCGCGCCACGAAGGGCCAGAGGGCCACGATGACACCGGTGACAATGAGTGCCATGAGACTCGCCCACACGATCACGTGATGGCGGTGGCCGATTAAGAGGCCGATCAGCCCTCCGCCGGCACCCGCGAGCAGCCATCTCTCGTGACGTCCTGCTCGGTAGCCGGCTTGCCACTCGGGGTCCTCACAGTGGGGGCCCCCATGGGGGTGGTAGCTGTCGGACGGAAGTACGAGCGTGGCCATTGTGCGGCCTCCTCGTGTTCAAGGGTACCTGCCGGCTGCGTTACTCCGACCAGCTCCGCCAGGCACGCCATGTCGATACGACGTGGCGTGAACTTCTCCGCCTGGACCTGGCAGGCGTAGCACTTCGACAGTCCGGTCGCCTCGACGACGGCAACAGAGATTCTGGTTCGGGTGGTCACGGGCCGTAGCCATCCAGGGTCCAACGTTCCACCTCTCAAGCGCGGCACGTTGAACAGTCGCCAAAAGCGTCTGCGGACGAAAGGTGTGGGACCGCGCTGACCAGACACGCCTCGCAGTGGCACCATTCGGATATGGCAGTCGTCGGTGATCGCGTGCAGATCCCTTCGAGGAAGGTCGGCGAGGCTCCCCGCGAGGGAGTCGTGACCGGCGTGACCGGGTCGCTCTTGCGAGTGCGGTGGTCGACGGGGGAAGAGTCCACTGTCGTGCCCTCGATGGGTTCACTCACGATCCTCGGGAAGCAGTCGGGCAGTGGCAGCCGCGGACGGCAGACAAGGAGTGCTTCTGCGGCGAAGGGGCCAGTGAGCCGGTGACGCGAGCCGAGAGCTACGACGAAAAGGCCGACGAGCGCTCGTACTTCTTGATCAAGCCCGACCCGCGTTGCCCCGAGTGCGCCGCGATCATGCTCTGGCGGTCCGCCCACGGCTGGATCGCCATCACCAACTCGGTGGAGATAAAGCTCTCCGACTACCAGTGGGGAAGTCGCCACCTTCACATGCGGGACGTGCGGGTCGCTCACCACAAGAGCCGCGTGGCGCAGCAACGCAAGGAATGGGAGGAGAAAGAACGTTTCCATCCGGTGGCGTAGCCCGGTCGTACTCGTCGCCAAGTCCGTCCCTCCCCCCTCCGGTCGTCCGCCGATAGGGGACTAGTCGACGTACCGCAAGGCACGAGGATCAGGTGTTACGCCGACTCCTCGCGCGGTAGATTCCACTGCTTAGCGACTGTGCATCAAGCCATTGCAGCGCGCGTTCCAGTTGTCGCTCGTTCGGGATGTGAGGCCCCTCGGGACCATCAGTCTGAGAACCGCAGCGCCGGCAGACGGACATCCATCCGTTGGTCTCCGGGGC
>JBEKBT010000094.1:0-10932 GCA_050015255.1 Acidimicrobiales bacterium | reverse complement strand
TGCCACCGGTACGCCAGCGTCATGAATCGGCTCGCGCTCGACCAACGCTTCGAGCGCCGGCTAGGCCTGAGCGCCACCTACGCCCGTGACGACGACGGACATGTCAACTGGCTTGATCCTTTCTTCCGCGGGACGTGCTTTCGGATGGGATACCGGCGAGCGGTCGACGATGGCGTCACGGCTCATTTCACGGTCGCCTTGGTTGGCGTCGAACTGCCTGCGACCGAACGGGCGATCTACGAGGAGCTCACTTCGCAGATCGGGCACCGGCACGCCCGGCTGATGCAGCGCTATCAACTGCCGACTGCCTCTTTTGGCCGGTTCATACAGGCGCTGAACCTGCTCGCCTCAGGCGTCGGCAGCGATGCGGCCGGCGCGAGTGAGGCTCGCGCCTACCTGGCCCTGCTGCTCGAACGCCGCCGCCTCCTGGGCGGCACTCCGGCGAAGACGCGAACCCTGGCGGGACTCGCTCCGGCGATCGCATCCGCGGACCGGTCGATTGTCTTCACCGGCTCGATCGCAACAGCCGAGGCCGCCATTTTGACCCTGACCACTTTGGGTCTGCGGGCTGAGTCCGTCCACTCGCGGCTCGCAACGGCGGACCGCCGCGAGGTGCTCCGGCGTTTCGCCGAAGGTGATCTGCAGGTGATCTCGGCGCCCCGGGTGCTTGACGAAGGCGTCGACGTCCCAGAGGCGGACCTTGCCGTGATCATCGGCGCCAGTCGTTCCCGCCGCCAGATGATCCAGCGGATGGGTCGCGTGCTCCGAAGGAAACCCGACCACCGCCGCGCGCGTTTCGCCGTCCTCTACGTTGAATCGACGATCGAGGACCCGGCCCAAGGCGCCCAGGAAACGTTTCTGGAAGAGATCACAGAGGTGGCTGACGAGGTGCGCCCGTTCGGTAGCGCGTCTGGAACGTTCGACGCCGCAGTCGAGTTCCTTCGTCCGTTCGCCGGTTAGCTTCAGCTCTAGCGCTTCCAGATCCGCCCGGGAAACTCCCGAATCGCGAGTAGCCGAGGTTGGATTCGCGGGCCAGCCGCGTTCGCCCGTAACGTCCACCAGCTGCAGCGGGATCGGCCCGGTGAAACTAGTGAGCTATGGCGACGAACTCATCTCGATCGCCGAACAGCTTCGGACGAGCCAATGCCGGACGGTTTCTTGACCAGATCGGCTATGGGGGATGCTGGCCGCCTGTGGCCGGAGCACCTGCTGAGCCACCCACGTGTCTGGATCGCTTCCCCAAGATGATTATGGACGTCGCCGACTTGACAAGTGCCGATGCCAGATTCTACGGCAAAACAGCCCACAACCTCAGATGGAGCGGCGCCTCCGAGAGGCCTACCAGGTATTTCAGCTTGTCCAATCCGTCGAGTCACCCCACACGGTCCGGGTCTGGTTGATCGGGCTCAACCGGATGAGCACGAAGGAGAGCACAGCGGCCGCGAAGGTAAAGATGGCGGCGACGAGGAGGATCTCGTCGAGAGAGCTCGTGAAGCTGCCCCGTAGCACCCCGACGAGCGCGCCCTGCTGGCTGCGCGGGACGAGATGGAACAGCTGGGTCACCTCGCCGTTCTTGAGGGCCGAGGTAATCGCGCCGGCTCGCGCTCGTAGGGGCGTGCTCGCGGCAAGTGACGTCACGGAGGTGCCGAGCCGGCTGCTGAACAGCTTGGGTCCGGCTCAACGCGCTCCCGAGGGGATTCTCGGGCAAAGTGAGGGTTGACAAACCCAAGGTTCGGAGGACGGCCTAAGAGCTTCCAGATCCGTCCGGTCCACCCGACCCTCCGAAAGGTCCGCCGCCGCCCCCGAACGGTCCTCGTTTGCCCCCGCCGCCCATCGAGCGCCGCCGCCAGACTTGGAATCCGATCAGTACCAGCACGATCAGGATCACCAGGTCCGCCGAGTTGGTGTGGTGAGTCGCGGCCGCAACCAAGGACCACATGGACCGAAGTGTAATCTCCCGAGGCGGCCTGCCTCGATCGGTTCTTCGGCTTGGGCAGATTCCTTACCCAGCCCTCTCCCGTGCCTCGACCGTGCTTCCGCACTCGTTCGAGTTACTCATTTCTCCAAGCTCCGCGCCGCAACAGCGCCAATCGATCAGGACCGTGCTCTGGTGGTCGATCTCAAGCTCGCCCCGAGCAGGGCATAGCCACCGACGGCTCTTGACCGCTTCGTTGGCGCGAAGCCGCGTCAGCATTCGGCTCGTGGGTCGGTGTAATCCTTCGAGAAGAGCGTCACTGGCTTCGAAGCGATCTTCCAGATAGCGACCTGGGCCTCCATGTACGCGTGGCCGGAGACACTCAGATAGAAGGCCGAGCACGGCAGTCCGGCTACCAGGCTGCCGGTTCTCTGGCCGATCGCGACTATCACGTCGCCGTAGCCGAGGATGTTCGCCGCTGCCAGACCGGGCCCGAACCCGACCTTCATCTGCGAGGCAACCTCAACCGCAGCCGACGACAAGGTCACCGAGGACTTGTTCGTGACGAAAGACCCGGCAATTTGCAGGATCTTCGAGGCAGCGGAGTCTGAAGCGCCGGACTCGGTCACGGCCTCCGCACCACCGTAGGTCAGCTTCTCGCCGCCACGCACCGTGGAGTTCTTGCTCGACAGGGCCACGTTCACGAGCAGGGCGAAGGAGACCTTCAACAGCATCGGGACGCCGGCCACGGCGAAGGGGACATTGAACGACATAGGTATGCGGAGAACAGGAAGTTTGAAAGTGCCCTTGCTCGGGTCAAGGATCTGGTAGGTGATGCTGACACCGCCGGTCGACAGGAACGAGAAACTGCTGCGCACGTTCCGGCCGTTTGCGATGTCGAAGTCCCCGGAAAGGCTTGCTTGCGCGATGTAGCCCGACAGGGTTGCGCTCATGCTCAGCCCGGTCGAAGTCCCGGCGCACGTCTTACCGGAAAGGAACGATGCACCGACACATCCCTGAACCTCCCAGTCGAGCCGGGACAACGAGGGGTAGACCGAGACACCGTAGGAGAAGTCGCCGGGCCCCTTGCCGCTGTAGGAAAGG
This sequence comes from Acidimicrobiales bacterium, assembly GCA_050015255.1. Taxonomy (GTDB): domain Bacteria; phylum Actinomycetota; class Acidimicrobiia; order Acidimicrobiales; family Bog-793; genus Fen-455. Next base: position 7,913 of record JBEKBT010000094.1, on the reverse strand, counting down.
CCGACAGCGGGGAGGACGGGCTTGGCCGTGCCCTCGAGCGCCACTTGCGGGTGGCGTGGGGTCACTTGACTGGACGGGTCCGAAGGGAGCGATCCAGCTGAGAGGTCGCCGAATACGTTGGAGAAGTCAATGGGCTGAGAAAAGCTGATGTCCGCTGTCTTGAAAATGTTGGTCAGCGCCGCCGGCCGGGTCGTCACGGTGAGACGAGAACCGGAACGAGTCACCGAGACCACCACGGCCGCCGTATACCCCTGCAGCAACATCACCTTGCCGGCCGCCAGTTGGCTCAGTGCGCCGGCTGGGCTCTTGAAGACGAATGTGCTGCCGTCGCTCGAGACGCTGACGAGATTGGCAGCCACGGTGGCGGCGTTGACAACGACGACACCGGGAGCCATCGTCACCCTCGGAGTGAGGGTGGCGGCACGCGCGTTCGTCAAGTGTGCAGTATTGGCATGCTGAACCGTCGCGACCGACGGCGGCGCGTAGGCCACCAGAGTCACGAAGAGCGACAGTGCCACGGCTGCTGCCGCCATTGCTGATCTGGGCTTTCGCATCTGTGAAAACTACCACTGCCAGGACGAACTCCAGCGCCTCCGGGTCTTTGCGACTCGTTGGCGGAAGCCCTGGGGACCGTCTTGTCCTCACCGACCCGTGGCCCCTTACCGAAGTCGTATTGCAGCCACAGGCCTGGCTCGGGGATCCAGGGCCTGTACACGCGATGGTTCTTCAGGCCATAGCCCTGCTTCAGCGCCGCGACGACTCGTCACGTGGTGCGCGCGGAGGCTTCATAGCCCAAGGCCACGAGGCGCTCGTGGACGAGTCGGCTCGAACCTTGCCCGAAGAGCGCGCCACCATCTCTTCGATCTTTTCGATGAAGGCATCGGAACAACGCGCTCTTGTGACTTGTTCGTAGTCGGCTCCGACGGCCCGTGCGGTCCGTACCAAGTCCTCGCTTCTCCCCGCGTTCTGGCGAGCGTCAGAGGTCGATCGGTTCAAGCATCTGGCCGAGCTGACTGACGAGGACAGAGCGCTCCAACTCCGGAACGTCGTCCAAGAGCAGCTGCTGCATCCAGACCTTCGGCATCGGTGGGTCAGCCGTCCAACGAGCACCTCGTTCGTAGATCAGGTACAGATCCCAGGCGACGGTGCGTCCGCGCTCTTCCAGCCCGAGCAGGTCAAAGTAGCGACTCGACAAAGCACGGTCGACGTCCCAGTAGTGGGCTGCCTGGATGGTGTTTCCAAATAGGCGGGCCGAGTCCTGCGCGGCGTCGGGAGTGTCTGCCTTGAGGACAGGCACCCAGACGACGTGGACCGCGACGTCAGCGGAGCCCAGCTCTGCAAGGCTCTCCCGAACGACAGCTACTCCGTCGAGGCAGATCGGGCAGGTCGGAGAGACCAAGACGACCAGTTTCAAGCTGTCCGCGGCAGCGTCGAACGCAGCCGGAAGCGTCCGGGGATCACAGAGAAGAACTCGTTCGTCTTCGACTGTGACTCTCGACGTCGCGGCCGGCTCGAGTTGTGGGGGAGTCATAGCTAGATAGCTCAAGTGGCAGATGGTGCCCGACGCGTCAAGCCAGGGCGGCCCGGCGACGGGCGATGAGCGGCAGGTTGCGATGCTCGTTGGCCATTGGCGACCTTCCTCAGGCTAGATCCGTGATTGCCTACGTCCTATCGGATCATCCGCGCGTGCTTCAAGACGGTGATCGTGCCCATCCCAAGGATGGTGGCCTGGCCCAAGGTCGGTGAGGCAAGATCACGAGATGCCCGACCCGATAGCTCTCGGCCGATCTGTGGTGGTGGGAGTCGGTCAGGCCGCGCCCGGTGAATGGTCGTCGTGCAACCGGATTCGTGTCTCCGCCGTGAACCGGGGGATCGCCGATGAGCTCGGAGCGGCCTGGCGGAAACGGCGCTCGGTCACCATCGAGCTCACGCCGGGCCTCGGTCTCGATGATCCCGAAGTGCCTTCCGGCGAGGCCATTACGGATCGGCAACCTTGGGAGTGGTCCGCAGACCTGGACCTCGTGTCTGAGCGGCTGCACCACGGCGTGTGGGCCAACTCGATAGACGCACGCGCCGGTTCGTCTCACCGACGGTGGCACTGGGCTGAGCTCGCATGCAGTCTCGGCGCCACCCGCACCGACGCGGGAGGCGACGTCATGCTCCCCGGCGGCACGTTCGCTGTCTGTGATGGCGGGCCTCTCGACGTCGCACTCTCGGATCGCATTGGCGTGCCGGTACTTCACCGGATCTCGCTAGAGCACGGGATGCTTCAACCGCTCGGCGTGAATGACCCGGTCGGTGTTCAGCTGGCGCCCGACCAGCTCGAAGCCGTGGCTGAGCCCGGAGCCACAGCCCGGGTCATTGCCCCTGCGGGCTCGGGCAAGACGAGGGTGCTCACCGAGCGGGCCCGCCTGTTGCTCCAAGGTTGGGGCCTCCCGCCTGCCGCGGTCGCCTTGGTCGCGTTCAACACGAGGGCGGCGAACGAGATGAAGACGCGCCTCGCCGATGTCGCCGGCGTGCAGGTGCGGACGCTGAACGCGCTTGGACTGCGGTTGTGCGGACGCCGCTCGACCATTGAAGAGGTCGAGGTACGCAGACTGCTCGGCAACCTCGTCAGGTTTCCGAAATGCTCGGAGACCGACCCCCTGGCACCGTGGCTCAAGGCGCTCGGACGAGTCCGTCTCGGGCTCGCCGACCCGGAGATGGTGGAGGACGAGCTACCCGACGTGTCGGATCTCGAGCGGGTCGCCCGTGTCTACAGGGCGCAGCTGGCCGAACAGGAAGTCGTCGACTTCGATGAGCAGGTGACCGGCGCTATTGAGCGGCTGCTGGGTGATCCCGCCTTCCGCCTACGGGCGCAACGCTCAGCTCGCGTGCTCCTCATCGACGAGTTCCAGGACCTCACGCCCGCGCACCTGCTCCTCATCAGACTGCTCAGCGGACCGGCGGGCGAAGTGTTCGCGGTGGGCGACGACGACCAGACAATCTATGGATATGCCGGTGCCACACCCCGCTGGCTGGTCGACTTCGGCCACTGGTTTCCTGGCGCCACCCTGCATTCCCTCGAGGTCAATTACCGGTGCCCGGGCCCTGTGGTGGCGGCGGCGTCGAACCTGTTGACCCGAAACGCCGTCCGTGTCGCGAAAGTCATCCGTGCCGGCCCTGCGCAGGACGCGCAGGCCAGTGACCACGAGTGCCTGTCGATACTTGCAGGTGACGACGGCCCGGCTACCCGGAGCGTGCATCGGGTCCGGGAGCTCCTCGATGAGGGAGCAATACCCACCGATGTGGCCGTCCTGGCGCGCGTGAACGCGTCGCTGGCCCCCGTGCAGGTCCTCCTTCGCAACGACGGGGTGCCGGTGAACGGAGGAGTGAGCGGCCAATTCCTCCAACGAGGCGGCGTCCGGGCCGCGCTGGCATGGCTGACAGTTGCGACCGCTCCCGACTGGGCGCTCCCTGGTGCAGTGTTGCGAGACGTGGCGCGCCGCCCCAGGCGCGGCATGAGCAGATCGCTTCTCGACCTTGTCGGCAAACAGCGTTCCGTGGACGGCCTGGCCAGCCTGGCGGGCTGGCTCGAGGGCAAGGGCAGCGCTCGGGAGGCGGGCAAGGTGCGGGACCTCGCTGACGACCTCAAGCAGGTCCGCAAGGCAGCTGAAAACGGGACGACTGCCGAGGTACTGACGGTGCTGCGATCCCAGATCGGCGAGGGCGGGCTGGACGCGAGCGCGACGGCGCTCGACCAATGGAGCCACGGTGCCATCGCCGCTCATGGCGACGATCTCGACGCGCTGGGCGAGCTGGCCGATCTCGAAAGCGACGCGAGCCGGTTTCCTGCCTGGCTCTCCGAGCAGCTGAACGCGCCACACGACGTTGACGGGGTCACCTTGGCGTCGATCCATGCCGTGAAGGGCCGGGAGTGGCCACACGTCGTGGTGCATCACGCCACCTCGGGGCTCATGCCGCACCGGCTGGCCGAGGACGTCGAGGAGGAGCGGCGGGTGTTCCACGTCGCCTTGACTCGCTGCCGGTCGAGCGCCTCGATCATCCCTGGGTCGCCGCCGTCGCCGTTCCTCCTCGAGCTGGCACGACCCGGCCGACCGGTGGCTCCTGCCGGGACGCCAGATGTCACGGCCACGCGGGTCCGCGAGGCCAGTTCTCGGCCGGCATCGCTGACCCGTCAGGCAGCAGCTAAGGCCGAAATGCTGGCGGCGGCAGTCGGATCGCGCTTTACCCACCGCGGCCACGATTACGAGATCGTCGCGCTGAGCACGGATGGAGTTCGAGCACTCCTCGGAGGCGGCCCGGCAATCACGACCGTCGCGTTCGGCACGCCTGTGACCGTCGAAGGCCGTCCGGCCGTGCTAGCCCATCCCCGCTTTGCAGAGGCGTGGGAAAGCCTGCGGACCTGGCGAGCAGAGCGGGCGAAGGCGGCGGGCAAGCCTGCCTTCGTTGTTTTCGACGACAAGACCCTGCGCCTCGTCGCCGCCATATTGCCGACCAACGAGGCAGGCCTGCTGGCGATCAGCGGGATCGGCCCGGCGAAGCTGGAGAGCTATGGCGACGAGCTCATCGCGATCGCGGAGCAGTGTCGTACAAGCTAAGGCCGGGACGGCTATCTGACCCTACCGGCTATACGGAAAGGGCCCCCGTGACACGGAGCACCAGCTGAGCCGGGCAGACTCAGTCCCCGCTTCTTGGATCAGGCTCTCAGGCTTCCGTGACTCGGACCACGGGCTTCAAGATGGAGGGGTCCCGGCGCGCCACTGTCAGCGCCTCCTCGCTCGATTCCAGTGGGAAGTGGGCATCCACGAGTCCCTCGAGATCGAGCTTGCCCGAGGCGATGAGCGCGATGGCGTCGGGGTACGTGTTCGCGTACCGGAAGGTGCCCGTGACCCGTATCTCCCGGTTCTGGACAGCGGCGATCGGGAAAGGCACCTCGGAGGACGGGCACATGCCGACGAGCACGGCCGATCCTGCGGGACGGACAGAGCGAATGCCGTCCAAGACAGCGGTTGGTGCTCCTGAGCAGTCGATGAAGACGTCGACGTCGGCCGCTTCCTCCGCCAAGCTGGAGGTCGTGGTGTCGATCACGCGGGTAGCGCCGAGGCTCAGCAACCTCTCACGGCGCGCCGGCACCGGATCGGCGACTATCACCTCGGTCGCACCAGCCGCGAGGGCGACGAGAGTCACCGCAGCCCCTATCGGGCCGGCTCCGGCAACCGCCAACCGCGCCCCGACACCTATTTCCGCCTTTCCACAAGCCCAAAGCCCTACCGACAGCGGCTCGCAGAGGGCGCCGGCGTCGTCGCTGACCTGGTCGGGCAGCGCGAAGGCGAAGTCTTCGTGGATGGTGACATAGCGAGCAAGAGCCCCGTCGACAGGCGGTGTGGCGAAGAAGACGACCTTCTTGCAGAGGTTGTAGTGCCCGGTGCGGCACTCACGGCAGGTGCCACAGGGCACGCCTGGCTCGAGGGTGACTCGCTGCCCGATCTCGTGCCGGCGCGCCGATTCGCCGCGACCGACCACGACTCCTGAAGCCTCGTGGCCGAGCACCATCGGTGACGAGACGACGAAGTCCCCGATGCGGCCGTGCTCGTAGTAGTGGACGTCGGATCCGCAGATGCCGACCGACCGGATCTCTACCAGAACCTGCTGCGGACCCGGTTCTGGCATCGCCCGGTCCTCGATGCGCAGATCTCCCGCGCCGTGCAGGACGGCTGCTCTGTTGGTTGGCTCTGTCATGACGGCATTACTCCTCCTGGCTTACGGCCAATGGTTTCTCGTACCGGCCCGCAGGGGCCAGATCCGAGGTACGCTCACGCCGACGAGGGCCGGTCTCGTCCGGGCGCAAGAAGTCAGGAAGCCGAAGACGGCTTTCTCCATCTACCCATCGCCCACTCTTCTCGCAGGGAGCGGACGACCTCGAGCATCCCCTTGTCGCGCATGGTCGCCTCGACGTCGTCCAGTTCTAGGGGCGCCGTCGTCGTCAGCACCTCGACCCCGTCGTGGGTGACCAGGACCGTGTCCTCCACGCGCACGTACATCTCGACCTCGGGGACCCACATCTGAGGATCGACGGCGAACATCGTGCCGGGAGCGAGCGGTTCGTCCCAGTAACTCCCCACGTCATGAACGGCCATTCCCACGGTGTGCGAGAGGTGACCAGGGAACTCGAGTGTCCTCAGGGCGGCGTCGCGGTAGCAGGCTTCGGGAAACGTCGTCGCCTCGATCCGCGACCGCATGACCTCGGCGGCACCGTCGAGGATGTCCCGGGCTCTCGCTCCCGGGTGAATGCACCCCAGCAGCTCCTTGTGATACTCGACCATGAATCCGTAAAGGAGCCGTTGCAGCGGGGAGTAGGTCCCGCTCACCGGCCACATCCGACCGATGTCGCTCGTGTAGTAGGCGACGTCCGGGGCGTAGTCCATGAGGACGAGCTGCCCGTCCTCGAGCACGTCGCCGAGGCGGCCGTAATGGGCGAACCAGGCGTTGTGCCCGGTCGCGACTATCGCCCGGTAACCCTCCCCGCGGGCGCCACCGAGTCCGAAGCAGAAGGTGGCGAGGGCGGCGAGCTCGTACTCGGTCACGCCCGGCTCGCTGGAACGCATCGCCTCGGCGACGGCAAGTCCGGCGAGGCGCCCTGCCCGCCGGCAGAGGTCGGCCTCCCGGTCGCTCTTTATGAGACGGAGCTTGTCGGTGACCGGTGTGAGGTCACGGACCTCGAGGCTGGGAAAGCGGGTCCGGAGCGTCTCGACGAAGTGTCCCTCGCGCGCCTGCGGCGCTGCCCAGCCGTCGGCGGCTGCCAATGCCCTCGCCCGCAGGAGCTGGTCGCGGGTGCCGCCCTGCTCTGCCGGTGAGAAGGGCGTGTAGCAGGAGAACGCCCCTCTCTTGAGCACGAACCGTTGCAGATCGAGGGAGAAGGTCTCGAGAGAACTAACGGCGTCGACCCCCGTGAGTGCGGCCGCCCTGCCTGCGTCCTCTGAGCAAAGCCGTGGTCCGTCACTTACCTCCATGCTGTCGCGGTGCGGCAGGTAGAGCGTCGAACGGCCCGTCACGCCGTCGATGAGCAGGTACGAGTGCGCAATCTCGACCCCGCACAGGTAGTAGAAGTCGTTCACCTGGCGGAAGAGGCTGACTCCGCCGGCGGCGCCGGCCCCCTGGACGACGGCGATGCCGTCGCCGATCGTCGCCACCACCTTGGCGCGCCGCTCGGCGAGCTCGCCCGGGGAGAAGTTCGTCTGGAACAGCCCGCAAACCGGCTCGAAGGCAGCCGCGGGTGGGAACGCCGTCATGGCGATCTACCTTTCGTGGACTTTGGGAAGGTGCTCGCATCGTGCCGCGGGAGCGCCCCGTGTGGGCTTGAGCGGTGGTGCGCTGCGCTTGAGCGAGCCCATCTACACCTGCGCCAGAGGGGTGGACGGATCTCGCGGGTGCTCATCTCCGGGACTCGTGCAGTGCGAGCCGGTGCATCCGTTGAACCCGACGAGGCGCTGCCTCCTCTCCTCCATCGTGGCGCCGGGCAGCGCCGGAACACCGCCGGTGACCACTCGGGTCGCCATACCGTCGGTATGGGACTCGACAGTGCTGATCACTCGGCGCGAGAGCACGAGGTCACACTACCTGCCGGGTCACGATGGCCGAGAAAGGCAATGGCTCAAGGCATGCCCCGACACGGTCTCTCGAGCTGGAGACAGGGCTCCGGACCGCGGCTTGTCGGGCACCGGTCACAGCGGGACACCGCCGCTGTCCGCACGAAGACCACCTCGTCCGGTCACCCGCGTGGCGAGGCGATTATGACAATGACCTGACCGGCTGTGCCGAGGAGCTGCGCAGCGCGGACAGGATGCCCCTCAGTTCCGACAAGCGAGGCTCAGCCAACGGCGCCGAGGGCGGTCGTGGCCGACCGAGCGGCC
>JBEKBT010000093.1:0-10943 GCA_050015255.1 Acidimicrobiales bacterium | reverse complement strand
CTTCTGATCGAGTCGGTCTGTTGCCGACACCGACAGCTTGAAGGAGCCCTCTTCCCAGAGCCTTCCCACGGGCGGAGGCTCGTCGGCACCAGTGCTGAGTCGGCTCCGCCGTCTGGGTCCCGCGAACGCGATGCGCTGGCGCCTCGGCTGATCGGCTACTGGACCGTCGACCTCGTGAGGCCTCCACCGCCCGTCAGCTTCGTGGCCAGCGCTACCGGGATCACCGTCAGCACGAGCACGGCGGTCAGGCTTCGAGGTCCACGCCGGCAGCGGCCACGACGTGCCCGTAGTTCTTGCGGAGCGCGGTGAGACGCACTGCCGGACGGATCTCGCCCGACTGCGGCGGCAGCCCGACCTTGGTCGCTGCCTGGCTCATAGCACCCCTCCTGCACGAGGGCGTAAACTCGTTGTCCGCGCACGTACGGGTGACAAGGGCCGTCACAAGGGGGAGGGGGGAAGGGCCACTTCCCGGGAATGCCTGGCTCACTCGAACGTTGCGTCACCCGTCGCGCGTGCTCGCCCGGCGGTCAACCACCTGAGGGGGAAGAAATGGATCACGCTGCGACCCAGCGACGGATGTACGACTCGATCAACGCCGGCGATGTGGACGGTTTCGGCGATCAGCTTGCTGATGATTTCGTAGAGCACGAGGCCACGCCCACTCAGGACGCGAGCAAGGTCGGAACCAAGGAGCTCTTCAGGATGATGAGGGCAGGGTTCCCGGACCTGCGTTTCAACGCTGAAGACGTCATGTCGATGGGAGACAAGGTCGTTGTCCGGGCGCGGGTCACCGGGACTAATACAGGCAGTTTCATGGGCATGCCGGCGACCGGCAAGGGCGTCGACGTGCAGGTCATCGACATCCTGAGGTTCGGTGACGATGGCCTGGTCCACGAACACTGGGGAGTCATGGACGTGATGTCCATGATGCAGCAACTCGGTCTCGCTCGGCAGCCGATGCCCGGATAGGAAGCCAGCCCGCCTCAAGCCGCCTCGGGGCATGAGCAAGCGACTGGTGGACATCGTTGACGAGCTGGCATGAGGGCATCAGGTATTCTCGGAGCTCCCACGATGGAAGAAACCGTGGTTGCTTGCACGCTCAGCAATCTCAGCGGAGCCACGCAGCTAGTTGCCAGGGTTGCGTGCAAGTCTTGAGTGCGTGATCAAGACGAGCCCCAACGGTGAAACCTTGAGTTCTGACACCCTTGCTGCCCCAAAGTTCACGCCTGTCGATCGAGCCGAAGCGCCAAGTCGATTCCCGGCAGCGGAGGTCGCGGTCGGCGCGTGCGCTTTCGCTCTGTTCTGCATCGCTGTGCTCACGAAGGCGACCAAGCTCCTCGAGCCGGACGACTCCGCCTACTTGGCGTCGATCATCGCGCTCACCCATGGCCACATCACTTTGTCGTCCGCTCAGTACGATGCTCTCTCCGCGCAACTGAGCGCGCACGACGGCACGGGGATCCTGCAGTGGGTTCACCTGCCCAACGGCCGCTGGATGAGCGAGAAGAACCCCGGGTACCCGTTTCTTGCAGCACCGTTCCAAGTACTGGGGATCTTGAGGGCGGCGCCGTTGTTTGCCGGTGCTCTGGCGTCGACGAGCCTTTTCGTCGCGGGCCGTCGCTGGCTCGGAAACTGGGGTGGCACGTGGGCGGTTATCCTCTTCGTCTCCTCAGGCGCGGCAATCGCTTTCGCATGGCGGCCGACCATGCCGTCGTTCACCGATGCCGCACTCGTCGCCGCCGGAGCCGGGGCACTCCTCTGGGTTTTCCTGGCTAACGACGTCCCAGCGCGCCACCGGACCGTTGTCGGCGTTCTGGGATTCCTTTCCCTCGAGGCGGCGGTCTTCATCCGGTACACCGACGTCGTGACGCTACTGGTGGCCGTGGTCGCGGTTTCCCTCACCTTCCGAAAGGTGCGGATCCCGGTGCGGTCGCTGGTGTGGTGGTTTGGCTCGGTGCTGCTCTTCGCCAGTGGCGTGATGGCTTTCGACCAGTCCTTCTACGGAGGACCACTCAAGACTGGCTACGGCGCGGGCGAGATCACCTTCGGCCTCGACGCCATCATCCCGAACTTGAAGCTCATGCCGCCGAACCTGGTGAAGGCGATGCCGGCGCTGCTGTTGGGATTGGCCGCGCTCGTCTGGATGGCGGCCAGGTTGATCCGGAGCCGGTCGATGACCACCGATCCAACGTCTGCGTCCAAGATCCGGCGCGACGCTGTCATCGGGCTCGTCCTCGCTGCCGGTTGGGCCGGACTCTGGGCGCTGTACTCGGCGTACAACTGGACCGCTCAGACCGCGGCGCTCGGCGGTGGCTCACCAGGCGGTGGCGGGAGCGGCGGAGGGATCCACGTCATCCGTTTCTATCTCCCGGCAATCGGCCTTATCGCCCTGCTCGGGGCCTGGCTGCTCATGCAACTGCCCAAGTGGCTCCCCCCTGCGGTGCTGGTCATCGTCGCCATTCTCGGGTTCTCCTCTTTCCGGAGCCTCACGGCAGCTGGGGCGGTGGGGACTCCTGGCGGTGCCGGATTCCCAGGTGGGCTCCCAAGCAGCACAAGCGGCGCGAAATTCCCGCCGCCAAGCTCAGCACTCAAACTGCCGAAGGGGTTCCACTCGGCGCCGGGAGGGCCCCCGAAGGGGTCCGAGCCAGGGAACGGGAAGCTGCCGGCAGGCGGCCTCGCTCCCCGGAAGGGGTCCGAGCCAGGGAACGGGAAGCTGCCGGCAGGCGGCCTCGCTCCGCCTAAGGGTGCCTCGGCACCCGGCAATCAGTGATGCCTCGGCGCTCCCCTGGTGATTGACGGGGGTCTGACGAAAGGTTGGTCTCAGTTCACTTGCCAAAACGTTGTGGCTTCAACTACGAGTCGAACTAACCGGACAGTTCGCGAACCGCCGCCTCAGCCCTCCCGCGCAGGACATTCTCGAACCGCGTGTGCAACGAGTACTCGATTCACAATCGTGAGCATTCACCTGGTGGATCGTCAAGGCTCGAAGGTCGACCCCGGAGCTGAGCAGCAACGCTGAGGACCGGTGTGCTCCACTCCCACCCCCTCGATGTAGTCGCCGGCGAGGTACCCTCTTGCCCTTTCGGCTGCGGCCTGTCCGGTGTCTTTTTGCCCACGCCCCGAAGGTCGAGCACGGCGTAAGAGGTGGTTTTCCAGCCTCCTGAGTCTTGGGTCTTGCAATGCCATGCCTCGACACGCGGGCGGTTGTCGACGTTGTCCCCCGCCGAGATCGCAAAGGAGAAGGGTGCGCCGGTCGCTGGGCCGCCGGCCGGCAAGGCGGAGCGCACGGCTCGGGCCATCGCCTCGACGACCTGCTAGCTGGGGGGCCTCCTGGACGCGACACGTGCCGATACGCCCCAGGGCGCCGGCGAAGGGCGAGTCCTAGTTGCCGAGGCGGTCGAGGAACTCCAGCCGCGCCGGGCTCTGCGCGTCTCTGACATGGAGATCCGAGACGTGTAACGAAGCCGAGCAGCGAGTGCAATCTCGCGCCCGCCGCCGGAGCGCTTCCCCCGAGCTCGGTGCGCGGTCGGGACGGCAAGTTGGGGCCGCCGACCAGCCTGCGGTAGCCGCCGGCGCCGGGGTCTCCGGTGACGAGGGTGCGTGCCGACGTGCGGGCGCCGATGACGCGGCCGATCAAGGTGCCAGCTGCCTCCCGACGACGAACAGCACGTCATCGAGCAGCTCGATGTCCGCCCGGGCGCCAGCCGGGAGCGCGTAGCTGTCGGCTGCGGAGAGCGTCGAGGCCACCTCGACGCCGCCGGGGAGGACGGCGACCACCCGCACGGACGCGCCGAAGAAGGCGGCGCGAACGACCACCGCCGGGCCGTCGGCCGACGGCCGGATACGGATGCTCTCGGGGCGGACGAGGACGTCGACCGCACTGCCCGAGGGGAGTTCGGCGCTGGCAACGTTGGGCACGGGGAGGCGCGAGCCTAGGACGCTCACCGTACCCGGGCCGACAATCTCGCCCGGCAGGCGGCTCACGGACCCGACGAACTGGGCGACAAAGTCGGTCGTGGGGTGGGAGTAGACCTCTGCCGGCGTGCCGAGCTGCTCGAGGCGTCCCGTGCGCATCACCCCGACCCGGTCCGACATCGACAGGGCCTCCTCCTGGTCATGGGTGACGAACAGTGTGGTGATGCCGAACTCGAGCTGGATGCGTCGGATCTCGTCGCGTAGCTGGGCGCGCACTTTGGCGTCGAGGGCCGACAGCGGCTCGTCGAGCAACAGCAGGCGCGGCTCGGCACAAAGGGCGCGAGCCAGGGCGACCCGTTGCTGCTGACCACCCGAGAGCTCGTGGGGGAAGCGCTCGGCCAGCCCGGTCAGCCCGACGAGGTCGAGTAGCTCCCCGGCACGTGCCCGGCGTTGCGCAGCGGGGACCTTGCGCACCTCGAGGCCGAAAGCAGCGTTGTCCAGCGCGTTCATGTTCGGGAACAGGCTGTAGGCCTGGAAGACCATCCCGAGGTTGCGCCGGTGCGCTGGGAGCCGGGTGACATTCTCGCCGCCGACGAGCACCTCGCCCTCGTCAAGCTGCTCGAGCCCGGCCACGGCACGCAACGCCGTCGTCTTGCCGCACCCCGACGGGCCGAGCAGCGCCACGAACTCGCCGGGCGCGATCGAGATGGAGAACCCGTCGAGCGCGTGCACCTTGTCGAAGCTGCGCCGGCATTGCACGAGCTCGAGCCCGGCGCTGGCGCCGCGCCGCTGCACCTGCTGAGTCGTCGACACGGCTCGGGTTGCCTCGGTCATGTCGGCTTCCGTCGTGCTCATCGGACCTCCTGAGACATTGTCATGCGACTGCCTGGGCGGGTGGCGAAGGAACGGCGGTCGCGGCGGTCGCGGCGGCTGAGCTGCGCCGGCGCCCGGAACCGAAGATGGATATGGCTGCGAGCAGGCCCCAGGTGACAGCCAGGGCGATCACCGAGAGCGCCACGGACAGGTACACGCCGCTCGTCTCGACGCCGGCCAGGAACACGGGGAACGTCGGCTGGGTGGGCAGCAGGAGACTGGCTACGGCGTACTCGCCGAGCGAGAGCGCCACGACGAGGAACGACGCGGCGAGGATGCCCGACCGCAGGTTGGGGAACAGCACCCGTGCGAACAACTTGCCCCAACCGGCCCCCATCGAACGGCCCGCCTCGACGAGGGTGTGCAGGTCGATCGAGCGCACGCCGGCGTCGATGGCCCGGTACGAGGACGGCAGGGCTAGGACCACGTAGAGCAGCACGAGGATCACGGGCGAGACGATGATCCAGTTCGGCAGGCTGTTGTAGACGCCGAGCACCCCGACGATGATGACGATCGGCGGGACGCCGAGCGGTAGCAGCGAGAGCGCCTCGAGGACGGACCGCCAGCGCGGCAGGCGCAGGTTGACGAAGATGATCGTCGGCACGAGCAGCGCGAGCGTCAACGCCATGGCGCCGAACGCGACCTCGATCGAGGTGATAATGCTCGAGCCGAGACCGGGCTGCGAGAGCCCCTGGGAGTACGCGGCGAACGAGAGCCGGCCGTGGTAGCCGCCTTCCAGGCTGAACTGCACGGTCGCGTACATCGGGACGACGACGTAGAGCCCGATGAGGCCGAGCGTGACGTAGCGGAAGGTGCGGTTGCGGATCATGACGGCGGCCTCCTCCCAGCCGCCGTCATCGGGAGCCCCGTCATCGCAACCACCGTGATGTGCGGCGCTGCACGACGACGTAGAGCGCGCCAGCGATGATCACGATGACCACCATCCCAAAGCCGAGGGCGTCACCGAGGTGGACCTGGTTGGCCACTGCGTTCCCGGCCAGGAACTGCCCGATCGTGAGCGGCACGAGCGGGACGACACCTGTGGTCAACACGTCCGCCGTGGCGTAGGCGGCAAAGGCGTCCATGAACAGGACCATCATCGTCGCCACGAACGGGGGGGCGATGATGGGGAGCCCGACCTTGCGCCAGTAGGTGCGCGCGTCCGCCCCGAGCGTTGACGCCGCCTCCCGCCACTCGCGTCGCAGCGCCTCGACGGGCGGCAGCATCAGCAGGATGGTGAGGGGCAGCAGGAAGTAGAGGTAGACGATGACCAGGCCGGAGAAGGACGAGATGTTGAAGCCGTGGGCGTAGGGATTGAACCCGAGCCGAGCCAAAAGGTCGGTGATGACGCCGCTGTTGCCGACTGAGGCGATGAAGGCGAAGGCGAGCGGCACACCTCCGGTGTTGGCGAGCACTCCGCAGGCAGTCGACACGAGATGGCGCATCGTGCGGTTCGGGGAGCCGACGAGCGCGACGGCGCCGAGAAGGCCGATGACGCCCGCGACGGCAGCCGAGACCGCCGCCAGCTCGAGGCTCGTGGCGTAGTCGTTCAGGTAGGGCTGGCTCGAGTCGAGGAGCGTGCGGATGTTGGAGAGGGAGAGGTGGCCGTTGTTGTCGTGGAATGCCTCGACCATCACCGAGCCGGCGGGTACGACAAGAAATAGCCCGACGTAGACGAGGAAGGGGGCGACGCCGATGACCGAGAAAAGGCCGCGTCGCCGAACCCGACGGGCGGCAGGGTCCGCGTCGAGAACGCGGGCCCTGCCCTCGCCGGATACCGTACCCGCAGCCGGATCAGCCGACTGCAGACGCCCACTCCTTGATGACGAGGTCCTGGCCCGCCGTCACCTCGGCCGGGGTGGCGGTCACCGGCGACTGACTGAGCGCCGGGACGCCCGCCTTGGCCGCCGCCGATGCCGTGCCCTCCTTCACCATCGTCGTCCAGGTGGAGGGGAGCGCCCCACCGACGGCCCACAGGTTCTGGCCGGTCGGCGAGTAGAGGTACTCGAGCCACAGCCGCGCCGCCGCCGGGTGCGGGGCGTAGGCGCTGATCGCCATCGCGTAGTACTGGGCGTAGGGCTTGCCCGCTGGAACGAGGATCTTCCAGTCGATGCCCGGGGACTTCGCCAGCTCCTGCTGCCACGACAGCTGGTTGTAGCTCCAGTCGATCGTGGCGAGCACGCTCTTGTCCGCTATCGGCCCGTCGCCGGCACCGCCGGCCTCGATCGGGTTGAAGTTCCCGGCTGCGGCAAGCTTCTTGAAGAAGTTGATGCCCGGCTGGACGTTGGTCACCGAGCCGCCGTTGTTGATGGCGGCCGCCATCACCGCGCCGAACCCGGCACCCGAGGCCGTCGGAGCGTTGTCGAGGCCGACAGCGTCCTTGAACTCCGGAAGGAGCAGGTCCGACCAGGTGGTCGGCGGGGTCTTGACGACGTTGGCGTTGTAGCCGATCGTCGCCAGGCCAGCGTAGTCGTAGGCCCAGTAGCCATTGGCGTCCTTCCAGCCGGCAGGGAGTTCATTCCACTCCTGGGTCTCGTACGGCGAGAAGATCGGGCCCTTGAAGACCCCGGGCTCGCCCTTCACGGCCTCTGTGGCGTAGGTGAGGCCGATGTCGAGCACGTCGGGCTCGTCGGGCTTGCCGTTGTCGCTCACGATCTCTTGGATCTCGTCGGCGCTCGTCCCGTTCGGGTTGGTGTCGAGGATCTTGATGCCGTACTTGGCCTCGAAGTCCTTGATGATATTGCCGTAGTTCGCCCAGGTGGGCGGGTCGGTCGTGACGGTGAGATTGCCCTCGGCTTTGGCGGCGGCAACGAGCGCGCTCATCCCGCCGCATGAGTTGGCCGTCAGGGCCGTCGCCCAGCAGCTCGACGAAGATGCCTGTGTGCGCGCGACACTGGCGCCTGCGCTCGAGACCGCCCCGAGCCCGAGCGCCGTTACTGCAAGGGCTATCCCGGCGCACCAGCGCAGGGCTGTTTTCTTCTGCATTCTCCTTGGATCCTCCTTCTCGTCCCCTTGGGGACGTTCCGATCACGGCGCGACCCGCCGCGGCCATTCGGCTAGGCGGCACCGTAGATGGCCCAGGTAGCGCGCCGATGGCCCAGAGGTGGCGCGCTCGCGAATATGCGGTACGACTAGTTGAACGGGGGATGAATTTCCGGTGCGCGCCGGCTGGTAGACCCTCACGAGTGGATCTGCAGGTGCAGGTGGATGTTGAACAGTGAGCTCTGCCCGCCGAACTACTTCTCCAATCTCGAACAGGTGCAGGTTGGATGGAAACTCTGGTGCACGGCGATGTCGGACACATGTAGGAATGCCGAGAACCAACCATCGACGACGAAAGGCGCGTTCGCGGCAAGTATCGGCTCATTTACCGTAGGAGGTGACCAGGCACGTACTACGGCGCGAACCCCGGCCCTCGCGTCAGCTAGTTGCAGGCGCCCGCCACAGGTCGATGCCGCCTTCTACGGCGTACCGGTCGATCTCGGCGAGCTCCTCTTTGGAGAAACCGAGGTTGTCGAGGGCGCCGAGGCTCTCCTCGAGCTGGGCGACGCTGCTCGCCCCGATCACGACCGAGGTGACGCGGGCGTCGCGCAGGGCCCAGGCGATGGCCATCTGAGCCAGGCGCTGCCCGCGCCGTTGCGCGAGCGCGTCCAGGGCGCGCACGCGGGCCAGGTTCTCCTCGTTCAACATCCCGGGTGACAGGGAACCGTCCCTCGAGGCTCGCGAGCCCTCGGGGATGCCGTTGAGGTAGCGGTCGGTGAGGACGCCTTGTGCCAGCGGCGAAAAGGCGATGCAGCCGACGCCCTGTGCCCCTAGGACCTCGAGAAGGCCGTCTTCGATCCACCGGTTGAGCATCGAGTACGACGGCTGGTGGATGAGCAGCGGGGTGCCGAGGCGCCTGAGTACGGCGATGGCCTCCTCCGTGCGCCTGTCGGAATAGGAGGAGATCCCTACGTAGAGGGCTTTGCCCTGTTGCACAGCCGAGTGGAGCGCACCGAGGGTCTCTTCCAAAGGGGTATCGGGGTCGAAGCGATGGTGGTAGAAGATGTCGACGTAATCGAGCCCCATGCGCCCGAGGCTTTGGTCCAAGCTGGCGAGGAGGTACTTGCGCGAGCCGAGATCCCCGTACGGGCCCGCCCACATGTCCCAGCCGGCCTTGGTCGAGATGACCAGCTCGTCGCGGTGGCCCTGGAAGTCGGAACGGAGGATGCGGCCGAAGTTCACCTCGGCGCTGCCGTAGGGGGGCCCGTAGTTGTTGGCCAGGTCGAAATGGGTGACACCGAGGTCGAAGGCCCGGCGCAGGATCGCGCGCTGGGTGTCGAGCGCCCGGTCGTCGCCGAAGTTCTGCCAGAGCCCGAGCGACACGGCAGGCAGCAGCAAGCCGCTGCGACCGCAGCGACGGTAGGTCATCGAGCCGTAGCGGCTCTCGGCAGGGAGGTAGCGCGTCGTCACGATGGGTCACGTCCCGTTTCTGTCAGGCGGACAGCATACCGGCTCGCCAGGAGTTCCTCGAGCGGGTGAACTCAAGTCTCTCTGACTAACGACGCCAGAGGACTGACCAATGACAGACCTAGTTGCCAGTCAGGCGCGGCGCGGCATCCCGATGATGAGGTTGAGCGGCCGCTTGGCACCTTTGTGGTACCACGATCGTCCTGGTCAGCCAGCACTGGACTTATTCTACTATTTCAGTATAGTTGATCGAAACAGTCGGATCTACCGCTCTGTTGGGTTGGTAGAAGAAGCCACCGAGAGGAGCACGCGGCCATGGCAGCAACGCCTTACACGAGAGAACTGCCCGGCCAGGGCGAGAGGCCCGCTCGGTCGTGCTCCGTCGTAAACGCGCTCAACGAGGCGTCCGGGCGCCTGGTCTCGGTCTGAGTGTTATCACCCGTAAAGCCGAAGCGGTGGGTTGTTGGCGCCCTCGCAGTTCTCGGGTTGGCACTGGTAATCATGCCCTTTGCTTTCCAGATGTTCACCCGGGCTCCTCAAGGCGCCCATATGATCGCCGGCTTTCGCCCTTACATGACGGCCGCCCGTCTGAGCGGCTACCAGGTCGAGATGCGCCAGATCGACGCCGGCGTCAAAGAAGGTGGCACGAAAGTGGCGGCGGCATTGTTCGGAACGCCGGCCAGCACTGACCAGAGGCTCTTCGCCTCCAGGTTTCCTGATTTCGTCGCCTTCGAGAATCAGTGGAGCGGGATCTATCCGGACATGAGCGGAATGCTGACCACTATCCGGAACAACCTCGGTAACTACAAGGCTGTCGCCGCTCTCCCGAGTTTCACGCTCTTCCCATGGTTCTTCGTGGCTCCCGGTACCATCTTGTTAGGAGTGCTGGGCCTCGGGCTGTCACGCCCGGGCTGGTGGCGTGCGAGCCGCCGGGTTCTCGTCGTCCTGGGCCTGGGATTGGTACTCGCGCCCGCTGTCTTTCAGATGTTCTCGCGGGCCCCGGCGGGTGGTCGCATGATGACCGCCTTCAAGACGATCGAGACACGCGCCCGGGTCGAGCGGATCCAGGGCTACTTCGGCGACATGGCAGTCGGCCAGGGGGCGGTGCAGCTCGAGCTGATTCCGGCGCTGCAGCGGTCCGGCCTGAACCTGGGCGAGATCGGCAGTCGGTACCCGGGGCTCGCAACCTTCGACAACCAGTGGGTCCACATCCTCAACGACATGACGCCGATGATCGGAGCGATGAGCGACAACGTGGGCAACTACCAGGCGGTTGCCGCGCTTCCGCCCTTCCCGCTGTTCCCGTGGTTCTTCGTGATCCCGGGTCTGCTCGTGATCGGCTTCGCCGCCGCAGGTGGTCCGAGCCGCGCGCGTCGCGTGCTTGACGCACGCTCATCCGTTGTTCCCAATTCCCTAATCGAAGGAGTCAAATGTGAGATAAGTGACTAGTCGATTCGCGCCGCGCATCGTTACCCTGCCAGCCCTGGCGCTCGCTACCGCTCTGGCCTTGGTCGCTACTGCGACCACCGTCTCAGCCACGCAGCCGCTCAATGGCCTGTTCCGCGTGGCGACAGGTTCGTATTTCCGCATGATCTATCCTGGTGGCGGCAAGTACTTCGAGGCTGTCGCACGAACCAGCATTCGTGCATATTCATGCGGCAATGGGTCAAGGCTGCATATCTGACGAGGGCTTCCGTCACTAGAAC
>JBEKBT010000092.1:0-11049 GCA_050015255.1 Acidimicrobiales bacterium | reverse complement strand
TTACGCCGATGCCATGTTCCCGCTGGCTGACGGCGTGCTCACCGAACAGTGCAACCAGTACGGTACGTGCCAGTACCTCAATCAATACGAGGGCGTCAAGGCAGTCTTCGATGCGGAGTACAGCATCCCGCTCAGCAGCTTCTGTTCTGCCGACGAGGCGGCGGGAACCAACGGAGTCCTGTTCAACGTGGACCTGAACGGACCACGCCAACCGTGCCGGTAGCGGGGCGGAGCGCGCACTCGGCCGGTTGCGGTGAGGTGACCGTCGCGTCCTGAGCGGCAGAGTTCTCGCGGCATTGCCGTTGCCTGAAGGCCCGTGTCCGGGGCGCGGGCGCGTTCGTCCCGCCTGTCAGCGATGGTTTTCGTGCTAGAGATCGTCGGGCAGTCCGCAAACGATCTCGGTGGCAGCCGGCTCAGGTCCGGAAGAGTCGCTTGAATTGCCGACGAGCGCACGGCTGATCTTGAGCCCGAGGGTCGCGAGCCAACAGATCAGGTTGTCGGCGGTCGTGGCGCACGCTGCCCAGGCACCATTGGCTCCGAAGCACCCAGAGGGGCGCTGTCGCAAGATGAGCCGTCGCCCCCTTCGCACGAGCAGCCGACGTCGTCCTCCAGGGCGTGGTCGAAGGCACGTGAAGCCTGCCCACCTGTGGCAGACCGCTTGCCCTTCCGGTAGCTCAAGAGATGCTCCCGAAAGGTGCCCGTGATGACTGGAACGCCGAGCGTCGGAGCTGTTCTCGCATGTCGTCATCGAGGTTGACCGCGTCATCAGACCTTCGCCTCCCCCGGACAGCCGACGCCCCGATTGCGCGCTCACCGCCCTACGGTTACGCTTGCGTTGTCAACTAGATGTACTTGCGAGGGACATGAAAAGGCCGAGAGACCCTAAAGGGTCAGGACGACCAGGATATTCAACCAATTTTCGGTGCTCTGCGTTGCAGGGCGCTCACTTGGGGGATTGTCGCGGCAGGACTGCTGACGGCCAACGACCGGGGGCGCTCAGGTGAGTGCACCTCGCGACCGGCGCGGCGGCAGGGCGACGCAGTCGGGGCAGGCAGAGCGCGAGTCTCGGCAGCCTCAGACTGGTCGCAAGCGACGCGGGCGCAAGCGGCTTTTGGAGCGTGACGCCTATCTGTCGGAGCTGCAATTGCTGTTCTCGGCCGACTGGGGACATCCGGTAGGCCCGATCGTCGTAAAAGGCCCGGCCGGCATGGGTAAGACGGCGCTCGTCGGAGCGGCATGTCAATTGGCTGCGGACGCAGGCTGGGTCGTGCTGAAGGCTCGGGGCGATGCCCACAAGGCGCAAGTGCCTTTCTTCATTCTGCGTCGGCTCGTCGACTTCCACGTCCATGAGACCTCCAGCGAACCAACAGACGAAGATCAGCCAGAGGTCGTTGTTGCGAAGATGGACGCCCTTATCCGGATGCTCTCCACCGCGCGAGGAGTCGTCATCTCGATTGACGATGCCCAGTGGTGCGATGAAGAGTCGAGCGAGTGGCTCTATAACCTCGGACCTTGGCCCTTGCCGCAGAGGGTTCGCTTGCTCGTCAGCATGGCGAGCCGGTTGCCGGGGTTGCAGCTTCGTGCCATGGAGCAGATAGCCTCCGAGCGGTCCGCTCGCGTCATGTCCGTCGGTCCACTTTCGCCCGGAGCCATTGGCGTGCTCGCGCGAGAGTACTTTGGGCAAGCTCCTGAAGAGACTTTTGTCCATGCCTGCCAGCAGGCAACCGGTGGCAATCCGTCTCTTCTCTTTGCGCTGTTCCGGGAGTTGCATTCTGAAGGGATTCTCCCAGACCTAAGAGCGGTCGAGAAGATCGAGACCGTGACATCTCCAGCCATCGCACTCTCGACCCTGGCAAGGCTCTCCAGGTTGCCGCCAGAGGCGCCGCGTGTGCTCGAAGCTGTGGCGGTCGCTGGCGGTCCGATCGAACTGGACGTGGTCGCGGAGGTTATCGAGGTCGATACCGCGAAGGCCGGCGCGGCGGCTGACGCCCTGGCGGCGATCGATCTGCTGACACGCGATCGCCCGCTCCGTTTCCTGCAACCGCTGGTCGAAAGAACCGTTTATGCAGAGATTCCACCGACCCGTGCTGCCCAGCTCCATCTCAGAACGGCCAGGAGCCTGCAGGCCCGGGGCGCTCCGCTCGAGCAACTCGCCAAGCATTTGGTCGCGTCGGAACCCCATGGCGACGAGTGGGTAGCTAGCGTTCTCGAGGCGGCCGGGAACCTTGCCCTCAGCCAAGGATCTGCGATACAGGCCGTGCGCTACCTGAACCGGGCGCTCTCTGAGCAACCAGTGGCTCGCAGTCGCCCCGACATCCTGCTCGGCTTAGCCCGAGCCGAGGCCTCACTTGGTGCCAGGTCGGCACTGGAGCATCTGCGTCTGGCACTCGATCTAGATGCCGAGCCCAAGGCGGTTGCCCAAGCAGCAATACAAATGACTCGCACGCTCAACGACGTCACGATGAGGACCGAGCTCGGGCCGACCCTCGAAAGAATCGCCGGCATGCTCTCAGACGAAGACGTCGTCGACAAGGTCGATGTTGCGGTCGCCGCTGCACTGTTGGGCAGATCGCCGCTCGCTCCGGTCTCGGCCGCCAGATCCCTGGCGTCGGTCCTTACCTCGCGCCGCTCTCCCCGGACTCGCGCCGAGCGAGAAGGCCTCGCTCTTCTTGCGGTTGTGAACAGCGGCAGCCCGAAGCGAGCCCGCCCGGCGGAAGTCGCTGCGATGATACGGCGCGCTCTACTCGGCGCGGAGCTCGTCAGCGACGGTCCCCTGGCATGCGAACTGTGGGCTCGCGCCCTTCTTGCGCTCGCTCGCGCGGATGAGTTCGAAGAAGCAGACCAGATTGCCCGTAACGCCCAGACCGCAGCACGTTCGCAGAATCTCGAGCTCGCCGATGCCGAGTTCTCTGTGACCCTTGCAATGTCGCTCGCGCTCCAAGGCTCGCTCGTCGAAGCGGAACGGGAGGCCAACTGGGCGCTTTCTGCCGCTGAGGGACAACCGTGGATCAGGCGCTCAGAAGCCCTGGCGTGCCTCGCTGGTCTCTTGTTGGACCAGGGACGATCCGAGGAGGCGGAGGACCTCCTCTCGCGGCTCGGTGACCCCGAACTCCAACCATCGCCGATCGAAGGGCCCCTGCTCCTCGAGCAGCGCGGGCGGCTTCGCTCCCTGCAAGGGCGACGGGCCGACGCCCTCGCCGACTTCTTCAGCGCTGGTCGACGAGCGGACGAGTGCCATATCGACAGCCCAGTTGTGACGATCTGGCGCAGCGAAGCGGCCCTCACTCTGGCAGCTGAGGGCCGCCACGAGGACGCTCAGCGTCTTGCCGAGGAGAACCTTGAACTCGCTCGCGGCCACGGAGCCGCATGGGTAGTGGGCTCAGCCATGCACGTCATGGCTTGTGTCGGCAAGCCGGACGAACGTCTTGCCCTGATCGAGGAGGCAGTTCAGCTTCTCGAGGGCTCACCGGCTCGCCTCCGACTGGCAAGCGCGACGATCGATCTCGGTCGGGCGCTGCGAGAATCTGGTGCTTCCCCCCGCAGAGTTAGAGAGACGCTCCGAAGCGGTGCAGATCTAGCCTTTAGAAGTCGCGCGGCACCACTGATCTTGAGCGCCACAGCCGAGTTACGTCGCAGCGGAGCGCGGCCTCGCCGGCTCGCCCTCTCTGGTGCTGCCGCGCTTACGGCGAGCGAACGCCGCGTCGTCTCGCTCGCGATTGAAGGTCTCAGCAACGCGGAGATCGCGGCAACACTGGTCCTGGCCGAGAAGACCGTCGAGGGGCATCTCAGCCACGCCTTCCGCAAGCTCGGTATTCGATCGAGGCATGAACTCGAAGCGAAAGGTGGCTCGGAACGCACTGAGCACTATCCGATTGGTGAGCTGATGCCTCGACTCGAGCGACTCTCCGATTAGACACGCCGCGTCGTACAGCGCTCATGTCGCACGGCCCGGCTCACCCAGCCGGTGAGGAGCTCGTGACGGCCTGAGCGGCAGTCCTGGAAGACACAAGTTCGAAAGCCAGCCCTGTGGGGGCGCAGACGCCCTTGTCGCGGGAATCCCTGGGGCTTGGACCGTCGTTCGCGCCAAGCTGGCAGGTGTGGTCAGGAATCGCTGACCGGCCGTCATTCAGTGATGCCCTCTTGTCGCTCGGTCTTATCGGGGAAATAACAAGGGTATCGCGAGCTCTATTGCAAGGGTTCGTGAACGAAGCAAACGGGTCGGCGGCCCGAAAGTGTGGGGTTGGGAAGTCGTGATTTCCTACTTATACTGAGTAACTCTTCTCTCACTATGGAAATCACACTTATCACCGAGGGCACGTACCCCTTCCACCACGGTGGAGTCAGCGTATGGTGCGATCAGCTCGTGCGCGACCTCGGCGAATACCGGTTTCGTATTGTCGCGCTCTGCGCCACGGGTTCGGAACTAAGCATCTGGAAAAGCCCCGCCAATGTGGTCGCCGTCGACAAGTTGCCGCTTTGGGCATCAATGCCAGAGCGACAAAAGCGAAAGGTGCAGCGGACGTGCCTGCCTGCCTGTGCGCGGTTCCTCTCGAGCCTCGCGATCGAAAGCGGCGGCGTAGGTTTCACCGAGTCGCTGCGCGAGCTAGGCGAGCTTGCCCAAGCAGGAGAGCTATCGGGCACGCTGTCCTCGAAGGAGGCGGTGGACCTGCTTCTGGCGGTCGCTCCGGTCTGCAGCGATCGGAGCGGCGAGGCCGGCCCGGGACGTCTGAGCGTGGCCGACGCGGTTGATGTCCTCAGTCTGCTCGAGCACTTCCTGCGCCCGCTGGCGAGTCCACCACCGGAGTCGGAGCTCTGTCACTCTGTGGCGAACGGTCTCGGAGCCCTTCCAGCATTGGCGGCGAAATGGTCGCGGGGAACGCCCTTTTTGCTCACCGAGCACGGCCTCTACCTGCGTGAGCGCTACCTCTCCTACGGACCTGGGACGCTCAGTCAACCGGCGCGAGCAATCGTCCTGCGTTTCTTCAGGCTCCTGGTAGAGACCGCCTACGAAAATGCGGACGTCATCGCTCCTGGAAGCGCGTACAACCGCCTCTGGGAACTGACGAATGGGGCAGAGCCGGCTCGGATCCACCCCGTCCACAACGGGGTCGACCCGGTGTGCTTCCCGGTCGCAACTGGTGAACCAGCTGTCCCGACTCTTTCGTGGATCGGGCGTATCGACCCGTTGAAGGACGTTGAGACTTTGCTTCGCTCGTTCCATCTGGTGCGAAGGGCGGTGCCCACCTGCCGGCTCCGGATCTTCGGAAGGGCGCACGAAGGCCAAGAGGACTATCAGCGCCGCTGCGTCAAACTAAGCGCTGAGCTGGGTCTCGATGGCGCGGCGACCTTCGAGGGTCCTGTCGAGTCGCCTCTCGAAGCCTATTACGCCGGACACGTCGTACTGCTCACCAGTATCTCCGAAGGTCTGCCTTACACCGTCGTAGAGGCGATGGCCTCTGGCCGGCCTGTCGTGGCAACCAACGTCGGCGGAGTCGCTGAGGCGGTTGGTGATGCAGGTATCCTCGTGTCGCCGCGGAACCCCTCTGAAACTGCCGCGGCATGCGTGCGTCTGCTGACGGACCCCGCTTTGAGACACGCGCTCGGCGAGGCCGCCAGGAGGCGAGTGATTGAGCGGTTCACCGCGGAGCGCTGTTTCGCCGAGTACCGGAGCTTGTACGCAAGACTGACGATGTCCCGTCGCCAACGCATCCTCCGGCTCCTGGCGCGACCACCCGCTCTCCCTCTCAGCTCGGCAGAGCCTCGGGCCCTGTCCCTTGAATGCGCAGGATCGTCGTGACCGGCCACCGACCACGCCTTGAAACGGCTTCAGTGAGTCCAGCAAGGCCCAGCGATATCCCGTTGCCTGCGGCGTTCGCCGAGATCAGCGACGAGGTACCCCCTCCCCTGCTTGGCGTAGTTGCCGCCGCTATAGACCGACTCGAGATCGCCGCGGCCCTCGAGACATGGGGTCTGAGCAATGCCTTCGTGCGTGAGCGCCTTGGCCAGGCTGACGTATTCAGCCTCGCCGAGCAGCTCTATGACGAGGTGGAGTATCGGACGGTCCCCGTGTCCGACACGCGGGCGAGGCGTCCCGGCCACCCCATGGACCTCGCTCGTGGCCTTGTGTTTGCGGCGCCGACGCTCATGTTCGCCGGTGCCGCTGTCGCCCTGCGGACACGGCTTTCGTGGTGGTCGATGCCACTGGCTTTGATCTGCGGCTGGACGCTGGGCCAGTTCGTATCCTTCGTGGGCTTCTCCCAGCGCGCTGGCGGTAAGGCCACAGGATCAGCGGTCGCTTGGAGCCTGATCGCCGCTGTGATCTGTTGCGCCGGCCTCGGCTTCGCCGCCGATGTGCTGCTTGGTGGCGGGATGGACGCAGTCCTTCTCGCGGTCATCGCCTGCATCTTCATGACGGCCTCCGCTGTCCTCGTCGCACACGACGAGGTGCACCTTGTCGCGCTCATGCTCGTCCCGGGAGCAATCGGGGCACTCGTCTTCATCACACATGAGCCCTTCACCCTGTCGGCGCCTATCGCTGCCCTGCTCGCTGGCACGAGCGTGCTCATCATGCTGGCCGCCGCCTTGCGGCACATACCGGCCCGCTGGTGGCATGTGCCACCGGTCCCCCGCGCGGGTCACGTCGCCGCGTTCCGTTACGCCGTGCACGGCCTTTGTTGCGGATTGTTCGTTGCCCTGTTCGTAGCGCTTGATCCCGCTCAGAGCGGGACGCGTGGCTGGCCGGCGGTGGCCGCCTACCCGATGATCCTTTCCCTGGGCGTGATGGAGTGGCAGCTGCGCTCGCTTCGTTCTGCAGCTCGACAGGCCCTGCTCCGCTCTTACACCGTGGCCCGGTTCACCCGCCTCGCACGAAAGGCGCTCTTTCGCTCCGCTTCGTCCTACCTTGCCGCGCTGATCGTCCTCACCGCTTTGATGCAAGCTCTCGCCTTCGCCCGAAGCGCACGGCCGTCGACGACACTGGTTGTCGACGCGACGTTGCTGGGCACCGCCTTCTTCCTCGCCTTGGTGGTCGCCTCGTGCGGTCGGATGGACCTTGTCCTGCGGTGCTGGCTCGCTGGGTTCACTCTCTACGGGGGTTGGCTGCTCATTGCCTGGGCGACCGGATCGGGCATATCCAGCTCCACCGCCAGACTCGCCTTTTGCTTGGCAACGTCGGTCGCGCTCGTCGGCCTGGCCGCCGCCGCCTCTGTCTCAATCGCCAATCCCAACTGTCACTCTTGAATGTCACATCGGAGGAAGTGATGCCCGAAATTGTCGCAGTGACCGGAGGGGACGGCTTCATTGGATCCCACCTGGTAGAGGCGCTCGTCCGCGCAGGCCATCGCGTGCGGGCGATGGCGCTGTACAACTCCTTAGGTTCCTGGGGCTGGCTCGACGATCTGGCCCCCGACATCCTGGCGTCGGTTGAAGTGCAATTCGGAGACGTGCGCGACCGTGAGTGCGTGCTCGCCCTCATGCGGGAAGCCGACGTCGTCTACAACCTTGCCGCGCTCATTGCGATTCCGTACTCGTATCGGGCGCCTGCCTCCTACCTCGAGACGAACGCCTTCGGCACGTTGAATGTGCTCGAGTCGGCACGGGTCCTCGGTACGCCGCGAATTGTCCACACATCGACGAGTGAGGTGTATGGAACTGCGCGCACCGTGCCGATCGACGAACATCACCCATTACAGGCACAGTCTCCCTACGCGGCATCAAAGGTCGCTGCCGACAAGCTTGCTGAAAGCTATAACCTGAGCTTCGGACTGCCGGTTGTCACCCTTCGGCCCTTCAATACCTATGGCCCGCGACAGTCGGCTCGCGCGGTGATCGCGACGCTGATCTCTCAGGTGGCGGCCGGGTCAAGGTCTCTTCAAGTCGGCTCGCTTGATCCTGTCCGGGACTTCAACTTTGTGGCCGACACGGTCTCCGCCTTTATGGCTGTCGGAACTGCTCCCCACGAACAGGTCGTCGGCCAGGTGCTGAACGCCGGATCGGGTATCGGGATATCGGTGGGCGAGCTCATAACCCTGATCGGCGAGGTGATGGGGGTGGAGCTCGAACCCGTGCTCGACGCGCAACGATTGCGGCCTCCGAACTCAGAAGTGATGCGGCTTATCTGTGACAGCACGATGCTCCAGAAACTCACCGACTGGCAGCCGGCTCACAGCCTGAAAGAGGGCCTCACCCTCACGGCCGCGTGGTTCAGCGACAAGGCGAATCTCCGGAGGTACAAGACCGATGTATACAACATCTAGAATAGCCGAGAGACCCGTCCGGCACGTCGCTACGAGCGCGCCACTGTGCAAGGAGGCGATCATCCTTGCCGGGGGGAAGGGCTTGAGGTTGCGTCCGTACACGACCCTGATCCCCAAGCCGCTCGTGCCCATCGGCGACCGGTACTCGGTGCTCGAGGTCGTGCTGCGACAGCTCTCCGCCCAAGGATTTGCCCGGGCGATCGTCACCATCGGTCACCTCGGTCAGCTGGTGCAGGCCTACGCAGGTGACGGCTCGCAGTGGGGCATCGAGATCGTCTACATGTCCGAGGAGTCCCCGCTTGGAACGATGGGGCCCGTCCTACCTGCGCTCGACATGCTCCCGGAGCATTTCGTCGTGATGAACGCCGACGTGCTTACCAACCTCCGCTACGACGACCTACTCAACGCCCATGTTCTAAGCGGTGCAGCACTCACTGTCGCCGCCCAGCAGCGGGAGCATCGAGTGGAATTCGGGGTCCTCGACGTGACTGACCGGCGGATCACCGGGTTCTCGGAGAAGCCCGTGCTCACCTACCGCGTCAACATGGGCATCTACGCAGTCTCGCGGCAGGCCTTGGAGCGCTACCAAAGCGGGCTTCCTTGGGGCTTCGACGATCTCATCCTGGACCTTCTCCAGCGGGGTGAGCGCGCGGCGACGTACGACTTCGAGGGGTACTGGCTGGACATTGGCCGCCCCGACGACTACGACCAGGCCAACCGGGAATTCGAGCTCCTAAGAGAGGAGTTCCTCCCGAATGGCTGATCAGCGGCTCCGCATCCTCGTTCTTGGCGCAAACGGGTTCCTGGGCGGCCACGTGGCGCGCCTGATTGGGTCTGGTCTCGGCGAGGGCATCTTCGTTGCCCGCCGCCGCCCGCACCCGACGGCGCCCGGCGAATGGGAGGAGTTCGACGTCGTTCAGGAGTCGGAGCGGGCACTTGGGCGACTGCTCGAGCGTCATCGGCCGGATGTGGTGGTCAACTGCGTCGGCGCCGCTACGGGCTCGCCTGGCGAGCTGAAGCGGGTCAACCTGCTCGCCACCTCCAGACTTGTGTCTGCTCTGGCACAGGGCTCGGGAACGCACCTCGTCCAGCTCGGCTCGGCCGCCGAGTACGGGCCCTCCGAAGCCTTGGCGCCAGTGCGCGAGACGACGAGGGCGCGGCCGGCGAGCGACTATGGGGCGACCAAGCTGGCCGCCACCGAGATGGTCGCCGAGGCCGTCGAGAACGGTCACATCAGCGCCACGGTACTCCGGGTGTTCAATCCCATTGGTGCCGGCGCGCCTGGATGGTCGCTTGTCGGCCGCGCCGTGCTGGCACTGGGTGAGGCATCGAGGAGCGGCGCGCCGTCCGTAGTGCTGGGCCGGCTCGACAGCTCTCGCGACTTCATCGATGCCAGAGACGTCGCCCGGGCGGTGCTGGCGGCCTCCCGCCGCGGCAGGTTGGCAGAGGTCCCGGTGATCCTCAACGTCGGCCGTGGGATCCCGGTCTCAGCCCGCTGGATCGTCCGCCGCCTGGCGCGCATAGCCCATTTCGAGGGCGAGATCATCGAGCACGACGAGTCGTCGCGCCGCTCGGACCTAGTCGTCTCGCAGTGGGCTGACACGACTGCCGCTCGCGTCTCACTCGGGTGGGTGCCCCGCTATCTGTTGTCCGAGGCGCTGGTCGAAGCGTGGACGCTAAGGGCCTTACCGTCCCCCGCCGAATTGCACGTCACCCCGCCTGACGCGACTTGCTCCGAGATGCGCTCACCCCCGAAGCGTCTGCAGGTGCCACCCCCAGGTCTCGATCTTCAGCCCAAAGGTCCAACAACCAAGTACCACTCCACTGTCTAGAAGTTCAAACCCAAGTTCGGCAACTTCCACTCGAATGGAGCTCTTGTGCGACGTCTGATTTCCCTCCTAAAGCTCGCCTCGGCGTCAGCTTTGGTTGTTGGTGCGAGCGGTCTGGTCGCGCTCGGTGCCGCCTCGGCGGCCACGCCGGCGTCGACATTGGACCTGAACGTGCTGCTCATCGGGACGGGATCATCCGACCCCACAACGGCGGCCTGGCAGGCGGCATTGAGCAACGAGGGTGTGCCCTACACACTGGCGACAGCCACTGGTACCTACGGGTCCGAGACGGTGACGTTGCCGACGTTGTCGTCGGGGAGCACCGGTTACTTCAACGGCGTCGTCATCGCCGACTCCCCGGCTGGGTTCACGGCCGGGCAGCTGACCGCGCTGGACACCTATGAGGCGACGTTCGGAGTGAACCAGATCGACGGCTACACCTACCCGTACTTGGGGGAGACCGAAGTGTCGGGCGGTGCCCTGGACGGCACCACGGCGACGTTGACCGCGACCGGCCTGGCGGCGCTGCCGGCGCTGGCCGGCCCGATCCCCTTTGCCACCGGCACCTACGGCTACCCCTCCTCGGTGAACGCCGGGGCACCGTTCACGCCCTGGTTGGAGAACACCGCCGGCAACGTGCTGGCCGGCGTGTACCAGCACCCGAGCACCGACCCGCAGGCAAACGTCGCCGAGCTCGAGCTCAACTTCGACTACAACGCGACCCAGCTCCAGTGGCTGCTGCTCGCCCCTGGGCTGATCAACTGGGTGACCCAGGACACCCACCTAGGCCTTTACCGCAACTACGTCGAGATGGACATCGACGACACCTTCACGCCCGACAACGCCTGGAGCACCACTGTCCACGACAACGACTACTCCGACGCCGACTCGCTGCGCATGGACCCCGCCGACGTGGTCACCGCGGCGGACTGGTCCAACCCGACCCAGGAAAAAGACTCGAGCGC
>JBEKBT010000091.1:0-11521 GCA_050015255.1 Acidimicrobiales bacterium | reverse complement strand
GCCGCGGCGATCGCTGTCATGGGCGTGGCCATAACCCTGCGATCGGTGCCACTGGTCAGCGTTGCCTTCGTAGTCATAGGTTTTGGGATCGGCACCCTCGACGTGCTGATCAACGTGGAGGGGTCGGCGATCGAACGGGCCGCCGGCCGCACCCTCATGCCCCTGATGCACGGGGCGTGGTCGATCGGCGCCGCAGTGGGGTCGGGAATCGGCGCGGCGTGCGCGGCGCTCGCGGTCACTCCCTCGGTGCAGTTCATCGGCGAAGCGGTCGTCATCGGGGTGGTCGCCCTTGCCATGGCCCCGGCCATCCCTACCGGGGACCGCACGCGGGACGCATTGCCCACCGAGACGCGCCTCGCCAAGGTGCGCCAATGGCTGCGCGGCTGGACGGATTGGCGTCTACTGCTGATCGGCGTTGTCATGCTCGGTGTCGAGCTCGGTGAGGGGTCCGCGAACAACTGGCTCACCCTCGCTGTCCGCAACGACCATGGCGAGACCTCCGCTATCGCCGCGCTCTTCTTCACGGCGTTCGCTACCGGCGAAGCTCTCGCTCGGATCTTCGGTGGCCCGGTCGTCGACCGGCTCGGGCGCGTTCACACCATCCGGTACACCACCGCCCTCGGCGTACTGGGCGTGGCGCTCTTTATCCTTGGTGGCAACTTGTGGACCGTCCTCGTCGGTGTCCTGTTCTGGGCGGTCGGGGTCTCAATGGGCTTCCCCCTCGGCATGTCCGCTGCCGCAGAGAGCGGGCCGGACCCGGCCGCACGCGTCAGTGTCGTTGCCTCCATCGGCTATTTCGCCAACCTCGCCGGGCCACCAGCCATCGGCGTACTCGCCGAAGCCGCCGGTCTCCTCAACGCCCTGTGGCTCGTCGTCGCGCTCTTCCTCGCCGCGTTCGCCGTCGCCGGCTCACTCAGGCAGCCCGCGGCACCTTCTGGCATCTCGGAGTAGAGACCAATGCTGTCTTACCGGGCCCGACTGCGGGACCGACCTGTTGCTCGAACCACTCGCGCTAACCGAGACATGGCCGGCCACCGTCGCCCTGCTCGCGCTGTTCTCGCGGGTTACCCGGTTCCATGGATAAGCGGTGGAGAGCCAGCAACTCGATGCCGAGTGCCTCTAACTCGGCCAGCACTCCGTGCAACGCGGCCTGATCTGGGAGCGCACCCCTCAGAACGGTGTCCCCGCCACACGTCTCCGGCTCAAGCTCGGGGAAGGCCTGCAGCAACAAGTCCCCTAAATGGCCGCGAACGAGAAACTCGTAACCAATCGGCCGGTTCGGGTCGTGCAACTCGCCTGTCATGCGCTCTGATCGTCCCCAATTAGCGGTGAGCCGGCATCACCTGATACGGGTGATCGCCAGTTCGACGTCAGCCGTCGACTCTGGCAGCTGAAGAAGATGTTGGCTATTGCCCGACCGCAGGCGCGCTGGAGAGGCACGGCTTTCATGTCGTTGTCCTCCAAAGCGAAGTTCTAGCGTTAGGCCAGACCAAAGCCATTTGGCTCAGCTTGCGTTCAAGAGTTCGTAGTGCTCCCAGGTAAGCCGGGCGAGTTCGACTCGGGAACTAACTCCGAGCTTGCGGTAGAGGCTTCGAAGGTGGGAGTCGACTGTGTGGTGGGACCTGAGGATCCGCTTTGCTGTCTGCTTGTTGGTCAGGCCCTGAGCCACGAGGTCGGCGACGGTGCGCTCGGCGTCGGTCAGTTCGGTCCACCCCGTCAGCAGGTAAGGGTCCAGCGACACCGGGGGCCCCTCGTCCTTGTGTCCCGGCGCCGTCCGGTCGCCCGCCCGGTCCCGCTTGGGATTGTCCAAGGACAGGTGGAGCACCGCCCCGACCAGGTGGCCCTTGTGTGCTACCGGCTCGCAGCGGGCGGCAACTCCTACGCCATTGCTCAGAATTATCTTGGCAGGTGAAGCCGAAGCGCGGTTCATGAAGCCCCGCGCCCAGTCCCACAGAATGCGCCGGTCCCGCGATTGGAGCAGCTCGGACGCGCTCACATTCGCCATCATGGTGCGGTCGGTCAGGGCTACCAGCGGCCCCTTCACCCGGTTTCTGGCTCGGAGGAAGGCTTCCAGGACCAACCGGTCCGTCTCTGAGGGCTGCACGGGCCCAAGGTCTTCTTTCGAGCGAGCCAGGTGGCCCGTCGCCTTGGCAAAACCTCGCCTGGCGTCGCCTAGTCCGGCAACCGCCTGATCGTGCCTTCCTGGCGTACTGGTGTCTCTTAACATCAGCTTGCTCCTCGTGGTGTCATTCGGTTTCGCTCTGGTCGAGTGATGGCTGCTAGGTCCGACCCCGCGGCTTGCCACCGTGGGCATATCCAATGCGTACGCCGGGAGAGGGTGAACACTCATCACCGCAACCAGGTGACTTCGTTGATCCACTGCAGTTAGAACGCGATCACCCGATAAGGGTGATGGCCCTCCGAACGGCTCCTCCGCTCAGGCGCGCCCGCTCAGCGCCAAACCGCGGAAGGCGCGAGCAGGCCGAGAGCGCGGGCCTGCTCAACCGCCTCCGTTCGGGAGTGCGCGCCGAGCTTGTCATAGATGTGGGTCAGGTGCGTGTGCACCGTGTTCGCCGACAAGTAGAGCTCCCGCGCGATCTCAGGCCCGGAAAGATTGGTCGGCAGGTAGCGCAGGACACGCTTCTCGCCTTCTGAGAGCGGCTCCTGCAGGCTTCGCGGTTTGCCGGGCGGTGGGGCGGGAATGCTTGTCCCGGCGAGCTTGGCCAGGATCTCGGAGACCAGGGCGGCGTGCGTAGCGGTGTGCCGGGCATGGCGCTCGAGCAGCCCGGGCGTGGGGTGAACCAGGAACCAGATCAGGGCGCGGTCGGTTTCGGCGATATCGAGAGCGCGCTCCAGGGCTCGCTCGGCCGCTCCCGTGTCGCCAAGGGCGTCGCGGGCGATCGCCTCCAATAGCAAAGCCACCGTCACCCAGCGCGGATCGGCCCCGACAGAGACGTCGATGACGGGCGCGAGCGCAACTGTCGCCGTCTGTGGGTCGTGCTGGGCGAGGCGCAGCACCGCCAGGGCGGCGCGCATCTCCGCGCTTTCCCGCTCCTGCTCATCCAACTCGGCCAGCGCGGCTTCGACGCGAGCGGTTTGGCCCAGCCGCACGAGGGCAAACAGCGTGTGCGCCCGCACCCGCATGGCAAGGGTGTGAGGCGTGACGAGCGTGGCGGCCAGCCGCTCGGCAGTCTGGAAGGCGTCCAGTGCTTTCTCGTTACGGCCCCGGGCGAGGCCGAGCAGGCCGAGCGCATAGTAGAGGTACGTGCCGGCGGCAGGTTCGGCCTCGGTCCGCAGGGTCTGCTGGGCGCGCTCGAGCAACGGCTCTGTCTCGTCCAGCCGCCCCGCGCCGCCCGTCATGGCGCCGAGTATCACGTACGCGACGCTGGCGGCCTGGTCTTCCTCCCAGCCGTGCCGGCGCGCTAGCTCGATCGCCTGCCTGCTCCGCTCCGCTCCGGCGGGAACGGAGCGAAGGCCCGCGGCTAGTGCCCCATGCGCCAGGCCGAGGAGCTCGAGATAGGGCCGCCCGGTCCGGCGGGCCAAAGCCACGCCCTGCTCCAGGTGTCGGTCCGCCTCCTCCAACCGCCCGGCGTAGACCTCGGCGATGCCGAGGGTAACCACTGCGAGCGTCCGGAGGTCCTCGCCCAGCCCAAGCTGCGCGGTGTCCGATGCCTCAGCCGAGGCGAGCAGCCGGTCTGCCTCCTCGGCCACAGCCGACAGGTCGCCGCGCCGGCGGGCCAGCCAGAGCCGGGCGATGGCGAGGAGGATGTTTAGGCGCCCGCGCCGCTCCGCAGGTACTGGCACCGGCCCCTCGCCCGCTTCCAATCCCCGCGCTGCCTGCGCCAGATAACGCTCGGCCTCCTCCAGCGACCCCCAGAACAGTTCGCCGACCGCCCTCAGGGCGGTGAGCTCGGCATCGGCGGCGAGGCGACCGGGCGGGAACCTGGCCACGAGCTCCTGCACCGTGGCGTTCTGTCCGCCGAGGTACAAGCTGGCCCAGTGCTCGGTGAGCAGGCTAGCCGCCAGGCCCCAGTCTTCCCCCGCTTGAGCATGGCGCACCGCCTCGACCGGGTAACCGTGCTCGGCATACCACCCGGCGGCGGCACGGTGCAGTGCCGGGAGCTCACCGGGCTCCATGCGGCGCAGCTCGAGCTGCAACAGCTCTGCGAACAGCGCGTGGTAGCGGAACCAGGTCCGCTGCGGGTCGAGGGACACCACGAAGGCGTTGGCATCTACGAGCCCGTGAAGGATCGTCTCCGAGCCGGGCTTCCCGGTAAGGAGGTCGGCGAGGGCACCGTTCACTCTCTCGAGCATCGACGTACGCAACAGCAAACGCCTGACCGGCTCCGGCTGGCGATCCAGCACCTCAGCGAGCAGGTACTCGGCCACGGTGCGCTCGCTGCCGGAGAACTCGGCCACAAAGCGGTCGGGGTCGGGGTGCGCCGCGAGCGACAGCGCCGCGAGGCGCAGCCCCGCGGCCCAGCCCTCGGTCCGAGCGTGCAGGGAGACGAGCGCAGCGTCCGAGACCTGGACTCCGGCCGCCGCGAACAAGCTGCGCGCCTCGTCGAGGCTGAAAACAAGGTCCGCCTCCCGGATCTCGGTCAGCTCACCTTCTAGCCGCATGCGGTGCAGTCCGATCCGTACGTCGTGGCGGGTGGCGAGCACCAGCCGAAGGTGCCCCGGGGACCGCATCATGAACAGCTCCAGCTGGCGGAGCGCCTCGGCCGAGCGCAGCTCATGGAGGTCGTCGATCACGAGCCAGAACTCGTCCTCGAGCGAGCTCAAGTCCTCGAGCAGGTGCTCGAGGATCTCCCAAGCGTGAAGATCGGGAGCTGCGGTCACTTCTCTCACGAGCGCGGAACCGGGCGCGGTCGACCGCAACGCATCGACCAGTGCGACCCAGAGCGACTGATAATCGCGCTCCGCGCCCTGCACCGCGACCCATGCGGCACGCTCCTCCAAGCGCGCCCAATGCAGCCACGAGCGCAATAGGACCGTCTTCCCGCTGCCCGCCGGTGCGGAGACCAGGACGACGCGGCGAGAGGCGCCGAGCCGCTCGAAGAGCTGCGAACGCGGCACTATCTGGCGACCGACTGACGACGCGGCAGCCGTCTCAGATGGCTCGTGAGCAAACATCTCGTGCCATCCTTCCACGACGCTCGCTTCTGTCGCAGCCGTCATGAGCGGCAAACTAAGGGGGGAGGTCGCGATGGCGAATGGAACTACCAGGCTCGCTGTGCTCGGACTCGGCACGATGGGCCAGGGGATGGCGGGCTCCGCCCTGCGTGCGGGTATCCCGACTGTTGTGTGGAACCGTGATCCCGGTGTGGCTCGCGCCTTCGCCGACCGTGGAGCCGAGGTCGCCCTTACGGCGTCTGACGCCGTCCGTGGCGTCGACGTCGCCATCACCATGGTCACCGACGGCAAGGCGGTCATGTCGATTGCTGTCGATCTCGGCATGTTGGAGGCTCTGCCGGCCGGTGCCGTGTGGGCCCAGATGAGCACGATCGGGATCGAGGCGACCGATCAGATCGCCTTGATGGTCGCCGAACGGCGCCCCGACGTCTCCTTCCTCGACGCGCCCGTGTCAGGCAGCAAGGTTCCCGCCGAACAAGGAAGACTCACGATCTTCGCCTCCGGACCCGAAACAGCTCGCGGCAAGGTCGCGCCGGTCTTCGACGCGATCGGGCAACGGACGGTGTGGCTCGGGCCGGTCGGCACCGGTTCGCGGATCAAGCTCGTCAACAACACGTTGCTCGCCTTCAGCGCCGAAGGGGTGGCGAACTCCCTCGCCCTGGCGCGCCGCCTCGGACTCGAAACGCAGTGCGTGCTCGACGCCTTCGAGGGCGGACCACTCATGTCGCCCTGGGAGGCCGGGAAGTTCAGGCGCATCGAAGCCGAGGACTATTCACCCGAGTTCCCCCTCAAACTCGCGCTAAAGGACGTTCACTTGGCCTTGGAGCACGGCGGCCCCGAACGCTTCGCGGTGCTCGCTTCACTCGCCCACGAGTGGGAGCAGATCGTGGAACGGGGCCTCGGCGACGACGACGTCACGGTGGTCACTCGCGTCCTCGAGAGCTGAGACCTGGTCGCAACCGGACCCAGCGGGTCAGTACCTCCGGCGCGGAATCTGGTAGCGACTACTGAGGACTGGTTCGAGTCGTGCATGGTCCACTGTGGTTCTTACCAGCTACAGAAAGGGACCTCTCATGAAGAAAACAAACAGCGATCTCGAGTCCGACGTCAGGGACGAGCTCGACTGGGACCCCGTTCTCGATAACAGCAAGATCACCGTCAAGGCGAACGACGGAAAAGTGACCCTAGCGGCACGGTGCCCACCTACCACCAGACAGTCCTGGCCCGAGAGGACGCCTGGAGCGTCGACGGCGTCAGCAGCGTCGCTAACGAGCTTCAGGTCGACCCTGACAGCGGGATCCTTGCCGACACCGCCATCGCCATTGCCTGCGCCTCTGCCCTCGATGTCGACAGCCTCATCCCCTATGGGGCGGTCACCGCAGACGTGAGCAACGGCTGGGTGACTCTCACCGGCGAGGTCCGCTACTACTACCGGCGGAAGGAAGCCGAGTCCGCCGTCAACCGGGTCAACGGAGTCCGTGGCGTCACCAACAAGGTCGAGATAACGACCGATCCAATTCCGAGCGACGTGGCCGACCGTATCGCCAGGGCCTTCCGTCGCGACGCGATCATCGACGATTCCTTGATCACGGTCACGAACAGCGGACACACGGTTTATCTGGATGGAACGACCGGGTCCTGGTACGCGATGGACGAGGCTGTTGACACGGCCTGGCAGGCGCCAGGAGTGACTGACGTCGTCAACCGGCTCGTCGTTGTTCCCTAGGTCAACCGACCGAGCTCCGAGAGCCCACACCCCAGATGAAAAGGCCAATCGCCTGGGCTCTCGGAGCTCGACCCGATCCTAAGCTGTGCGCGCTCCGGCAGAAGAGGCGAAGAGGCCGCTCCTGGGAACACCTGGAAAAGACCCGTGAGCTCCAGAGCGGACCTGCTCGTAGGGAGGACATCCACCCAACTCGAAGGACATGAGCAGCGCGAAAGTGTGCAGCTGACGAGTTCGCAAATGACTGACACGCCCGGGCCGCCGTTCCCGGCTGTCCTTGCGGCTCGATCAGCCCCGTCCTAGGTTGCACCCGTGCACAGCGTCGACCAGACCACCGAGCAGATGATCAGGTCCGTGCTCGCCTATGCGGAGAATCGGCTCAGGCTCGACCCGGTCCCACTCGACCGGGGCTCGCAGGATCCTGCTGAGCTCGATGCAGCCATGAGGGGATTGTTGGGCGACGAGCCGCACGACCCGGATCAAGTCCTCGGCGTCTACACCTCAGTGATGGCTCCGGCGGTGATATCGACGGACAGCCCGCGCTTTCTTGGCTTCATCCCGGCCGCCCCGACAAAGGCGTCTCTCCTGTTCGACATGCTGATCTCATGCGCCTCGATCCAGGGCACCTCCTGGCTGGAGGCCGCGGGCGTGATCCATGCAGAGAACCAGGCACTGCGCTTGATCGCGGACCGTGCCGGTCTGCCCGAGTCCGCGGGCGGGTGTTTTGTCTCCGGCGGTTCGGCCGCCAACTTGTCGGCCTTGATCGTTTCCCGAGAGGTGGCCAAGCGCAAGGCCGGGAGCTCCCCGAACTCTGCCGGCCGCCGGTGGCGGGCCGCGGTGGGCAAGGACGCTCACTCGTCTATCGCCAGCACGCTGCGAATCCTCGAGATGGACCCGCTGACGGTACGGGCCGACGACCACCGGGTCACGGGGGAGGCGCTCCGGGCGGCGATCGAGGCCGACGGCGACCCGTCGTCGATCGCCGCAGTGATCGCCACCGCCGGCACGACCAACGCGGGCATCGTTGACGACCTCGCCGGCCTTGGCGCCGTCG
Organism: Acidimicrobiales bacterium; assembly: GCA_050015255.1. Classification (GTDB taxonomy): domain Bacteria; phylum Actinomycetota; class Acidimicrobiia; order Acidimicrobiales; family Bog-793; genus Fen-455. Next base: position 3,608 of record JBEKBT010000091.1, on the reverse strand, counting down.
CCGCCGACATCGGCGCCTGGTTCCACGTGGACGGCGCCTACGGCGGGGCGGGGTTGTTCGCGCCCAGCGTCCGGGACAAGTACGACGGCATCGAGCACGCCGACTCGTTCGTCGTCGACCCGCACAAGTGGCTGTTCGCTCCGTTCGACTGTGCCGCGCTCATCTACCGCGAGCCCGCTCTCGCCCGATCGGTGCACAAGCAGGACGCCTCCTACCTCGACGTGATGCACAGCAAGCCGGCCGAGTGGAACCCGGCCGACTACGCCTACCACCTCACCAGGCGCGCTCGCGGACTGCCGCTGTGGTTCTCGCTCTCGGTGCACGGAGTGCGCGCTTACACAGAGGCCATCGAGTCCGCGATCGCTCTCGCCCGCGAGACCGCCGCCGAGATCCGGACGCGGGACTACCTGGAGCTGATCCGCGAACCCGATCTGAGCGTCGTGCTCTTCCGGCGCCGGGGTTGGGGACCTCAGAGGTACACGGACTGGTCCGACCGACTCCTCAGCGACCAGGTGGCCTTCATTCCGCCGACGGCCTGGGAGGGCGAGACGGTTGCCAGGTTTGCCTTCCTGCACCCGCACACCTCCATGGACCTCGTGAGGGAGATCCTCGACCGAATGGCGTGACCGGCGCCGACGCCGGCGAGCCGGGCACGGCTTGCCCGGATCGCAGGGCGATGATGATCTCGAGCTCAGCTCGTCGCGTGCAGGAGCAGGTTCGGGTCGGGTGGCCCGCTCGCGGTCACCCCCGTCGGGCAGTCGAAGGAAACGGAGCCATTGACCGCCCAGTCGGGCTTGTTCGGGTTCTTCGTCGGAAGAAAGGACCTGAGCTCCAACTCGTTGGCGTACCAGTAGAACGGCGGGCTCATGTCGCCGATGCCTTTCGGGAAGAACGCCGATATCTCGTCGCGAGCCGGGTTGATGAACACGTTGCCGTCCACCTGGCCAAGAGTTGTGCCCAAGGCGGTCCTGATTGTCCAGCCGGAGGGCTCCCAACCGGCACCCCTGTCCTCGACGTTCAGCGTCTGGCCGTCCGCGGGGTTAGCCGCGTCGTGGCGATGGCGGTACACGAACACGCGCCAGGAGATGAGCACACCCTCTGGCGCGACGACCAGTGGCCGACGGAACAAAAACGAGACGCCGAGCCCTCCGTCGTGCGGGGACAGAGTCACCGCCACGAGTAAGGGCACCGAGCTCAGATGCGGCGTGCCCAGGACCGTGGCCTGGCGTTGGGGGTCGGTGCAGGAAGGCGCCGGCTGCGACGCGACGTGTCGGGCGACACGTGCCAAATCGGTCGCACCGTTGGCCGAAGAGGCGCCCAAGGTGGCAAACGCTCCGACGAAGCAGGTGGCGAGGACCAGTGCCAGCTGCCCACGACGACTCCGAGTCCTGCCCCGAGCAGTCACAGCACCCCCCCGGTTGCGTCGGGTTCTAACCCGAAGCGGAAAAAGGCTATCCGGTTCCCGTCGGGATCGCCACGAAATGGTCCTTCTCGACCTCGACGAGGGACGCGATCTCCTCGTGGGTCCGTAAGTAGGTGTCGGTACGGTCCGCGCCCGCGGCTGCCTCGCGCTCGGCCGCGGCTTGCTGGGCTCGGCGCCCCTTCCGCGAGCGCAGGCCCGCGAGCGGGTGCAGGCTGCTTCTCGAGTAGCGGCCGGGGCGTCCGCGGCGGTGGTCCTGCGAGGTGACACCCGTGGCATCCAGGTCGTGATCCGGCCCGGCCTCCCACTTCTTGTGGAGCTGAGGCACGGCGGTCAGCAGCATCTTCGTGTACTCGTGCTGGGGGTTGTCGAACACCTTCTGGGTCGCGCCCATCTCCACCACCACGCCACGTCGCAGGATGATCGTGCGCTCGCTGATGTAGTTGCCGAGGGAGAGATCGTGGGTGATGAACAGCACACCGAGACCGCGGGCCTTCAGGTTCGACAAGAGGTTGAGCACGTCCACCCGGGTCGACGCATCGATCATGCTTATGATCTCGTCCGCGACGAGGATCTTGATCTCGAGGAGCAGTGCCCGTGCGATGAGGATCCGCTGGAGCTGCCCACCCGAGAGCTGATGGGTGAACTTGTTGAGTACGTCCATGGGGTTGAGGCCAACGGACTTGAGTGCCGTCTCCACTCGCTCATGCCACTCGTCGCTGCTCACGCTGGGGAAGTACGAATGCTTGATCGTCGCGAAAACACGGTCAGCCCGGTACACGGGGTTGTACGAGCTGAACGGGTCCTGGAACACGCCCTGGACGTGGCGGTAGTACTCCCTGAGCCGTTTGCCCTTCAGGCCGGCGATGTCCGTGCCCTCGAAGGTGATCGTGCCCGAAGTGACGGGCGTGAGCCGCAGGATCATCTTCCCGAGCGTCGACTTGCCACTGCCGCTCTCGCCGATGAGGGAGGTCACCTCGCCGGGAAGAATCTCGAAGCTCGCGCCGCGCACCGCCGGCAGTGTCCCGCCGCCGAAGGTGCCTGTCTTGAAGACCTTGGTGACATTGTCGAGTACCAGCACGGCTCAAACGCCTCCCGACGGCAAGACGCCGTCCGCGTGAAGCCAGCACGCCACCGAGTGACCGGGCTTAACCTCCACGAAGGGCGGCTCGCTCGCACAGCGGTCGAAGGCGAACGGGCAGCGGTCGCGGAACCTGCAGCCGGCCGGGGGGTTGAGGAGCGGGGGAGGACGGCCCGGAATGCCGACGAGCGTGTGCTCGTCATGGCGCATCCCGACGTCGGGGAGCGAGGAGATGAGCAGCTGGGTGTAAGGGTGCAGCGGGTTGTTGATGACCACGTCCGCCTTCGCCTTCTCGGCGAGCTTGCCCGCGTACATGACGAGGATCGTGTCCGCGACCTGGGCCAGGATCGACAGGTCGTGAGTGATCACCATCGTGGTCTTCACGAAGTTCCGGTCGCGGAACTCGAGCAGCATCTCACCGACCGCGCGCTGGGTGGACACGTCGAGGGCGGAGGTGATCTCGTCGGCGATAAGTAGCGACGGGTTGAGCAGTGTCGAGATCACCATCACGACGCGCTGCTTCATCCCGCCTGAGAGCTCGATCGGGTACCGCTTGAGGACGTCCGCGTCGAGCCCGACCAGCTTGACGCGGCGCTCGAGCTCGGGAAGTGCGGACTTGTAGTCGAAGCCCCTCGACTTCAGCAGCTCGGCCACCATCCGGCCGACTCGCCGCGTGGGGTTGAGCGCGCTCATGGCGTACTGGGGGACGATCGAGACCTCCTTGAAGCGGAAATCGCGCATCGCCTTCGCGTCCGATATCGGAAGTTCCTTGCCGTCAAGCTCGACATGGCCGCCGAGCTGGCGCATGCGAACGTCCATGCGGACGAGACTGTTGCCGAGCGTCGACTTGCCGCAGCCGGACTCACCGGCGAGCCCCATGATCTCCCCGTCTTCGATGCCGAAGGTGACGTTGTCCACTGCCTTCACATCGCCGCGCAGCGTCCGGTAACAGACCTGCAGATGGTCCACCGTGAGCCCCATCGTGCTAGAGCTCCCGCAGCTTGGGGTTGAACACCTCGTCGAGGCCGACGTTGGCCAGGTAGAGGCCCCCGACGATGCAGGTGATCGCGGCGCCCGGCGGCACGAACCACCACCACAAGTGCAGCT
>JBEKBT010000090.1:0-11572 GCA_050015255.1 Acidimicrobiales bacterium | reverse complement strand
GCGGCGCATGCCGCCGGACTCGTTGACCTCGGCGTGCGGGCGGTGCTGGTGGCGGGGACCACCGGGGAGCCGTCTGCGCTCGATCCCGCCGAACGCGCGGTACTGCTCGGCGCAGTACGAGATGCGCTGCCACCCGGTAGCGGCGTCCCAGTCATCGCTGGGACGGGTGCTCCGTCGATCCGTGAGGCTGTCGCTTTGACGGCGGCCGCTCGCGACGGCGGCGCCGACGCCGTCCTGGCGCTCTCCCCGCCACAAGTCTCAGATCCCCGGCCGTACTACGAGGCGGTCGCCGAGGCAGCTGCCGAGGTGCCGGTGCTCGCCTGCCACTGCCCGGATTTCCGCCCCCGCGTGCCGAGAATCCATCTGACCACGTGACCCTACGAGGCGGTACTCATGAATAGAGGGCCGCCGAGGATCTCGCAACTTCTCATGTCCGATCGCTTTCAAACGCCTCACCACGCCCGACGTGGGCCAAGGCCCGAGCATGCGGTCGGCACAGGCGGTCACGAACCGAGCGGCTGATCGACAACGATGCCGAGGGCTCTACTTGAGATCCCGCGAGCGACACGACATGCGGAACAGCCGATGGGCGGTCTCGCGGTTGGGGCTCTCAGAGGCCGAGTCCCGACTCCAGACGCGCCAGCGCATCGTCCAGCAACGCGAAGAGGTCACTCCCCGGATGCTCTAACCAGTAGAGCTCGGCTGAGAGCATCACACCCAAGAATGCCCCTGCCATCGTGTACACCCCAAAGTCGTCAGCTGGCCACCCGAGCCGCTCGGCGACAAGATCGGTCACCTGACGAAGGGTCTGGGCGAGCTGATCGAGCATCCCAGCGCGGAGTTCTGGCACGGCGAGCGCGAGTTCCGCTCGCTCGCGCATGTCGGTCCGCTCCTCGTCGGTGAGTCCACCGACGACCGCGTGGAGGGCACCGCGAACGGCCTGGATCGGGCTGTACTCAGCAGGTTGTGACCGGATTGCCTCAATGATGAGCGGATCGTATTCGTCTGTGAGGACGAGGTCCTCCTTGGCGCGGAAGTACCGAAAGAAAGTGGAGGGCGCAATTTCGACAATCTCGGCGATCTGTTCCACGGTGGTGGCTTCGTAGCCCTGCTCGCGAAATAGCCGGAGTGCCTCGTGCTGGATGGCGGCGCGCGTTTTGGCCTTCTTGCGCTCCCTCAGGCCAGTAGCACGTTCGATCTCAGGCGACAAGGCGCTCACCTCCTCGGGTTTCTTCTTCCGCCTCGGCGGGCGGCCGGGCGCGTGCGGGCAGGAAGACCAACGTGAGAACGAGACCGATTAGAGCAAACCCGACCGACACCAAGAGGGCGGCGTCAATCCCGTGCACGAATGCGGCGCGCACAGAAGTCAGAAGCGACGGCGAGCCGAGCGTTTGGGCGACGGCGACACCTCCGAAGACGCTTTGACGCACGGCATGCACGGCTGCCGGTGGAAGTCCAGCGAGGTGAAGCCGACTCACATAGGCGGAGATGAGCACGCTCCCCATGATGGCGCTCCCGAGTGGGGCTCCGGTGTTCTTGAGCGACTGGAGAACTGCCGAGCCCACCCCAGCGCGCTCTTTGGAAAGCTCGGCCAAGGCGGCAGAGGCGACCGCGACCATCGTGAGTCCCGTGCCGATCCCGACAATCACCGACCAGAATGCTACGAAGCCCTCGCCCGACGAAAGGGATGTGGTAGTTCCTATCCCGAGACCGATGCCAAGCACCAGAAAACCCGCCGAGGCGGTCAGCTTGGCACCGATCACCTTGGCCAGGCGTGCCGATGGGAGCAACCCGAGGAGCATCCCGCCGACGGCTGGAAGCAAGCGAACACCTGATCCCTCCGGGCTCGTGCCCATGACGCCCTGGAAATACTGGGGCATCGTGAACAGGAGGCCAATCAAGGCCAGCGTGAGCACTGCGAAGAGGATCACACCCCAGGTGAAGGAGCGGGAGCGAAAAAGGCCCAGGTCGATGAGCGGTTCGCCGTCGAGCCGTTGTTCGAGCAGATGTTCCCAGACGAAGAACGCCACGATGACCAGGAGCCCGACGAAAAGCGGGACGAGGGCTCCAAGTGAGCTCCACCCGTGCTGTCCTGCTTCGATGAGCCCGTAGGTCACACCGACGAGGCCTGCACTCGAGCTCACGATTCCCACAGCGTCAAAGCCTGGACGCAGCGCGGACTTCGACTCCGGAACGAGGGCGACCACTGCCACAAAGCCGAGGACGGCGACCGGTACGTTCATCAAAAACACCCAACCCCACCAGTAATGGGAGAGCAGCCAACCCCCGAGGATCGGACCGATCGGAAAGGCGAACATGTTGGCAGCCGCCCAGATGCCTAGTGCCTTCGGGCGTTCCTCCTCGGAGAAGAGCACGGTGAGGGCGGACACGGCCATCACGACGAGCCCGGCGCCCGCGAATCCCAGGAGAACTCGAGCGCCGATGAACTCTGCCGGCGTGCGGGAGTAGGCACAGGCAAGCGAGCCGCCAGCGAACAACGCCAGAGAGAACAACATGACCTTCTTGCGGCCGTAGCGGTCGCCCAAGAGTCCCGCCGGCAGCATTGCCGCGGCGAGGACCAGGGCATAGCCCGACGAGAACCACTGGAGGTCTGACTCAGAGGCCTTGAGGGCCACGGCAAGAGTGGGGAGGGCGACGCTTAGGACCGTCAGGTCCATTCCGACCGCCAGAACCGCGAGCATGACCCCGCTGAGCGCCCACCACCTGCGTGTTCCCGTTGTCGCCCTCATCGTCATCAGCACTCTGTCGTTTCTGGTGGTTATGCGATCGCAGTATTTCTAGACATCATCCTAAATAATAGTGGCACTCATAATATAGAGTCTTTCGACTCTTCTCCCTTGAAGTGCCTTGCCCGATCGGGCCGTACCAGCCGAGGGCGATTACCCCCAGGTCACTTGACGGACTGTGCTCGATCAACAACCGTCACGCCGTCGTACTGTATGCGGGGGCGGCTTTGCCCGTGGTCCTAGCAAGCGGCTCGGCTCGGCGCCCGATCGCCGAGGCGGGCGCCGGGAGCGTCACACGCTTACCAGGTAGAAGACGCTGGAGTCATCGACTTCAAAGGACTCGAGCTCCACATCGAGGTTGGCGACAAGTGTGCGGAACTCCTCCTCGTGCACGGTCCCTGCGGTGAAGCCGTCCTTGCACACGATGACCCCATCGCGAGTGGCGATCCGATCGATATCTCCGATGAGACCGGCAGCGGACTGACGCTCGAACCAGTCCAGGCGATCTTCCCAGAACCGATCCGAGTAGGTGGAGAACAGCGCCATACCGCGGGGTCGCAGCACGCGGACTACTTCTCGAAGAAGCACCCGCCGGTCGACGTGAAACGCAGAGATCCCGTTCTGGATGCAGACGACCCGGTCGAAGGACGCCGCCGCGAACCCGAGTTGCTTCGCGTCGGCGCACAGGAGGCCGCAGTTTGCCGCTGCACCAAGTCGCCGTCGGGCCAGTCGAAGGCTGGCCAGTGAGTTGTCGGTACCGACGGTCAAACGCGATGACCCAGCGAAGGCCGGCGTGGTACGTCCGTAGCCGCATCCGAGGTCCAGTACGACGTCAGCAGGACGCAACCGCGCCACTACGAACTCGACTTCGGCGCGAAGGTACTGCTTCACGCGCGCCGGCGCGAGCTGATAGCACTGCTGCAGCCGCTCGGCGGCAAGGTGCTCCTTGTAATAGGCGGCGTCTTTCATTGACCAATGATCACACCAAACCACCTTTGGCGGGGCAGGGGTGGTCTATGGTTTGCGTCGCTGAACTGCGACTCGACGGGCCGCTCGAACCGGCGGTAGGTGGGAGCCCGATTCTTCGTTCGCCCTACACCGGTCACGGCAGAATCGGAGCGATCGTAAACAGAACGCCGCTCCGAACACCGACCTTCGATGGCGGCGTTGCGGCACGGAACGAGACCTCTTTGTGTCAAGAGGCTCTTCGAGATTTCTTCCCGACCGGGGCCTGGGCCTTTGCGGCCCGGGAGGTCACCGTAGGTCGTATGGTGGGGATGGGCCTGGGAGTGGCTTGTCCGAAGAGGTGGCGCTTGGGGTGTGAGCCGGCCACGCTGGAGACAGAGCCGTTCCCCCTTTGCCCTCCTGGGCCCGCCTGAACCCCTGTCTGTCAGGCTGAGGTGAGACACCTGCTCTAGCCCACGATCCCACCAGGGCGAGACGGGAAAGACCTAGACCATGACCATGACGACTGGTTCCTTGGTGGCGCGCGCCCATGATGGAACGTGCCCGACGACGACCCGGCGGCGAGACAAGCCAGGCGATACTTCAGCGCCTTGTACAAGCTCGCCATCCTCAGTGAGTACGAGCGAACGACCCTCCTGAAGGAGCGCTCTTTGTCAAGCAGGCTTCGACGTTCCTGAAGGAGCGCTCTTTGTCAAGCAGGCTTCGACGAAGTCGAAGAGCTTTTTCCTGGGACTTCTCGTGGCGTGACCGGTTCGCGGGCGCGCGCGTCCGAGTCCCCGCTTTATCTCGGGTCGGGAAAGGGCAGTCAAGGGCGGGCTTTGCCCGCCCGCAGGGGAAGCCTTGAGTGCCCGGTGTTCAGTTGTTGTCAACCACGATGGGGGTGGACCGCGGCCAGACGGTCCTGGTCGCCTCTTTGTGGTCGAACACAGCGGACCTCACCATTGCTGCAGAGAACTGCGCGGGCATCCCGATTCGGATGCAGTGCGAAATGAAGATATCGATCGTGGCACGGACCTAGTCGAGGTAGAGGCGGAACTGCAAAGACAGGGAAGAGACGATGTCGCACTTGAGAGCGCCGTCAGTCGTCTCAGCTTGGAGCCGCATGTCACCTCGGTCAGCTGGAACGTCATCGAGGAAACAGGTGTACCGCTCGTTTCCGACCAGTAGCCGAGGCACTGGCTCGATGACAGGTCAGTCGTCGGGGCACGGAGAGCTTGCGCGCGGAGAGTTGACTGCGGATGCGGGCACCGCGGCGCGCCTTGAAGGCGCCGTTGCGGCCCTTGAGGCCATCGCACACGATGGCTCCACGTCGACGGACTACGGAGGTCGACCCGTTGCCGGTGCTCATACGAGGGTCGGTCCGGGAAGCGTACTTCTTAACAGAGTCGTACAGTCGTGACTCGGAGGGAGATACAGGAGGGATCCCTGTGTTGCGGCCATATGGTGCCTCTTCGGCAGACGGTGAAATAGATGCCGTTCTGCGATCCGAGCCGCCCGTTGATGGTGCGACTCTCAACGGCTGGGTTGCTCTGGTCGAATGGAGCATGCCCGAAGGCGAGCCGATGCTTGTGTTAATGGGCAGGCCCGAGGCGAGCTTGCTCCAGATGAAGGCGTACTTGCACAGCGGGCTCCTGAATATGGTCTGGCGCGTTTACGACGACTCCGAACCGACGGACTGAACATTAAGCGCCCAACCTGAGGAGAAGGGCTGACTTTCTGTGCCGTGCGAGAAAGGACGAACGACGCCCTGGCCTCACGCTTTGTACTTCGGCGGGTGCGGGAGGATGAGCCTTCATGTCTGCTCGTCTGCTGAACTTGATCATGAATCGGCTGTTCGGACTGTTGGCAGTCGCACTTCGAAGCAAGACCCTTTTCCGAGAGAGGAGGTGACTCCCACCTCGCCACCGTGCACCTCGACGATTCGGCGGACGATCGCGAGGCCGAGGCCCGACCCTGGCACCTTTCGCTCCATAGAACCGCGATAGAAGCGGTCGAAAATATATGGCAGATCCTCTGCAGCGATCCCACGTCCCTTGTCGGTCACGGACAAAACGGCTGTCGAGCCCCCGCACAGCTTGACCTCGATAACGGCAGCTTGCGGGCTCCACTTGGCGGCGTTGCCGACAAGGTTCGCCACGACCCGAGCGAGGTCGTTACGCCGCCCGCGGACAAACACAGGAGCGAGACTCTCCTTGATGTTGACGTGCGGGACCCGCCGCATGTCCGCAAGCACCTCTGTTACGACTTCGTGGAGGGCGACGACCTCCGTTTGCTGGGATAGTTCGGCCGTTCCCTCCTGCCGGGCGAGCTCGATCAGATCGCCGACGAGGCGACCCAGCCCATCGAGCTGCTCGATCACGTCCTTGACGAGCTGCGTTCTCGCCTCGGAATCGATCTCGACGCCGCCCGCCAAGATCTCGACGTTTGTCCGGAGACTCGTCAACGGGGTTCGCAGCTCATGAGAGGCATCGGCGACGAGCTGGCGTTGGGCGAGCTGGGAGCTTTGAAGCGCTGTAAGGAGCGTGTTGAGGCTCACCGCGAGTCTGCTCAGCTCGTCCCGTCCCTCGACTGGAATCCGCGTTCCAAAGTCCCGGGTCGTGGCTAGATGCTCTGCTGCATTGGTCAGCCGCCCTACCGGCCGCAGGACGAGCCCCGCGACAGCGGCCCCGAGAACCAACGCTAGAACCACGCCGGCGGTTGCCGCTATCGCGAGCACGACGGCCAGCCGCTTGAGCTCGGCGTTCAGCACACCGTAGGGCTGGACAAGCTCCAGCGCGAGGCCCTTCCCGAAGCCGGTCACCAACTCGCGCACGGGAATCGAGGCGATCCTGGTGCTTATGAAGTAGCGGCCGGCTTTGCCCGCAGCGACCGCGCGCACCTTCGCACTAACGGGAAGCTGCGGTGAGCTGTGCGAGGGAGCGACGACTACTCCATTGGCCTCGACGACCTGTTCGGCGGGCTTGCCAGCGAGCAACGATGCCGGGCGGAACAGGTCTTCAAGCGCGAAGGCGAGGCCACCCTGCGTGCGCGCATTGTCCAGAGTCCCGGCCTGGCTTACGAGGGAGCTGTCAACCGCGGTGAGCAGGTCGTGCCGGAATACGACATATGCACTGGCGGAGACCAAGATGACCGCGACCGAGACGGCGAGTGCGGTAATGAGAGCGATCCGAGAACGCACCTGGAGTCTCGCAGGACCGCCACCCCCGCCGAGCCAGCCGCCGCGAGTCCCAAGACTGCCTCCGCTGGGCGAACTCATTCCCGAAGGACGTAGCCGACGCCTCGGACTGTTTGGATGAGTCGATTCTCGCCATCTGCCTCTGTCTTCCTGCGTAGGTAGCCGACGTAGACGTCGAGCGAGTTGGAGGCCGGGCCGAAGTCGTAGTCCCAGACGTTCGCCGAGATCATCTGGCGCGTGAGAACTCGACCCGGATGTCGCAGAAAGAGCTCGAGGAGAAGAAACTCCGTGCGCGTGAGCTCGATGCCTCGGCCCGCCCGCTGGACCTCCCTCGAACCAAGGTCGAGGGAGAGGTCGCCATAGCGCAGAACCTCGTTCGACTCCGTCGGGCCAGCACGTCGCAGTAGGGCGCGAAGCCTCGCCAGAAGCTCCTCGAGCGCGAATGGTTTGACGAGGTAGTCATCTGCCCCGGCGTCTAGTCCGGCGACGCGGTCGTCGACGCCATCGCGCGCTGTGAGCATGAGGACAGGTGTCCTGTCTCCGGCCTCACGCAATCGGCGGCAGACCTCAAGGCCGTCGACTCCCGCCATGGACACGTCGAGCACGACGACATCGGGAGCGTGAAGGGCCAGAGAACGAAGGGCGCCCGTGCCATCCGAGGCTGTCTCCACCTCATAGCCAGAAATCGCGAGTGCCCGCCCGACGGCTCGAAGTACTGCCTCCTCGTCGTCGACGACGAGCACCCGCGACCGCTGTTGCCTCATCTGGTTCGTTCCGATGACACCATCTTGGCGTCTTCCTCGTGCAGATAGGTGGCTAAGTGGCTGGCTAGCCTCAGGAACCTGTGTAGCCGCCCGACGCCAGGCCGATGACGGCGGCGTTGTAGTTGGCATGGGCAAGCGCGATGTCTGCAGCCAACAGCTGGTGGTTCGCGTTGACGAAGACGTCAGTGTCGCCAGGGAAGTCCTGCGGCAACTGCGCGATAACGGTCGTTGAGACGTGCGCGGAGTCCGCCGCGGCCAAGTTGACCTCGGCTACGTACGCGCTGTCATGCTTTAGGGCATTGGCATATCCAGGCTGACCCGCCAGCGTGTCGATTTCCGCCAGCAACGTCGCCTCACCCGCCTGCATGTTCGCCGCCTGGGCTGCGACGGTGTCTGCTTCGATTACCTGGAATACCTGTGGCGTGAGCACGGCAAACACACGGTTGCCCTGAATCATGGCCTTCTGCGCCGCCCTCAGCTCCGCCATGGTCGTGTCGTTCGGCACCTGAGCAAGGAGAGCGTTGATGTTCGCGGTCGCCGTCGTGAGCCGAGCGGCCAGCGTGCTCGCGTCGCTCGTCGTCAGCGAAGTCGCCTTCGTGACGTCGGTCGAAAGTACCTGGAGCTGGTTAACGCGGTACGTAAGCTGCTGCTCCAGCTGCTGCTGGAACTGCGTGATCTTCGAGGGTGGTGCGGATGTCGATGCGCCTGCCGACACGGCGCACAAGCAGCTGCATGAAGCGATCACGGCCCCGACGACAGCAAGCCGGATTGGGTGACTGATCATTCTCATCGGTTCTCCTTTGTGGCTCAGACACTTGACGATCGCGATGGTCGTCACTCGGCATGTAACCAGAACGAAATGAGAATCACGTGAGACTGACCAAAAAATTCACCAACATCTCGGGTCTTGCTCGGTCCGGTGTCCACAGATGTCGCCCCACGGACGGTCTTCGCCTGGTTCCCGACCAAAGAGGCAACCATCCTCCGGGTACCGTGAAGGGTGCCACCTGAGTATCGGTGCGGTCAGAGACGATCAATCGCATGCCCGCGATCAAGTGGAGCGGTGCATTCGCTGAATTCACTTGTCCCCCAAATGATCCGAGGCGCGCAGGACCAACACTTCGGTTAGCCCGGCGCCGTCATCCAGTCCCGTGAGACCAGGGAGGAAGGCCGCCGGCGTCTGCATCGCGCCGGGCGGGGACGACGCCTCGAACTGGTCAGTTGTCACTCGCTTCGAAGCAATGGCGCGGCCGGTGATGTCGCCGCGACGGCGGCAGGAGTTGCGACGACAAAGCACGACGCAACGAGCGACCCTGCTGCGATCAGCGCGATTCGGATATTCGGTGTACTTACCACCGCGACTACGCCAAATTCGCTTGCGGCCAGATTCCAGACGAGCCGACCGAGAGCCAGCCCGATCGACACGCCGACAACGATTCCCACGGCGACCACGGTGATCGCCTGCCACGCTACGGTCGCAGCAATCTGACGGCGTAGGAATCCGATTGACCTCAAGATGCCGAACTCGCGTCGATGTCGTAACAGGCTCAGCATCAGGACGTGCAAAATGGTGCCGATACCGAAAATGACGACCACGACTTCGATCAACAACGGAAGATCCGTCTGACCAAAGTTGACGAGCGAGTCAGGTCTTGTTGGCGATTGGAAGTTGAACACCGAGAACGCCCCGTCGATGCCGGCGTTGACCCTGGCGGCGCTCGACCTACCGGTAGGGGTCGAGGCCCACCTGGGGGCCACATGAGTACTTCGCCGAGCTGCAGTACGCGCTTGCCACCAGTTCAGGTGAGCTCTGCCCTGCACCGGGCGGCCCCGCTGGCCTCGCCTGCCTTCTTCGTCTCGACTCTGTAACCACCTGGGAGCCGGACCGGCCCGCATCCGAGGTCAGCAGGGGGCTCCGGCCCCGGTCACCGGCTACCGGTCCACGACCGCGGCAGGGTGGTCAGGCCCGGTCACAGTAGCCGTTGGCCCGGTAGGGAGCGCCGCGCTGGCCGGGGCGTTCGACTCCCTCCCTCTCGGTCCCGGGCCTACCTGCATGGACTGCGTGCTGTTGTACCAGGTGACCTTCCAAACCCGCGGCAGGCATAGCCAAGAGGTTGACGCCCAGGGTTGGGGCCCTCCTTACGCCGTACTCGTGCGCACAGGGGGAGAGCAGCTGCACCCGCTATACGACAAGTCCTGTTCGCTCCTTCGTACCGTGGCGCACCTGCTGCCGAGCACCGCCAAGGGCACGCGTGCCGCCAGTGCCGCCTGCACAGCCGCCCCCGAATCGCCCTAGCCCGCTGGTCCCACGCTGTCCTGGCACGCCAGGGCCTCCTGGCACGGATACGGCCACCGTCGACGAAATAGGCGGTCCCCGGAACACTGGGAACGCTGGGCCACGAGCGCCTGCGGGGGCAACCAGTTTCGTCACGGACGCAACCGTCCTGGGCGGCAACCAAGGCGTTGAAGCGCAGTCGGGTAATTGCCAGCTGGGAAGGGCCGGCACGAGCTACAGGCTGTTCGGAATTTTCCCGACCTGCCACGAAACCGCCGCAGGTCTGGCGCGCAGCGGGTGCTGAGAGCTCGGGGTTCGAGTCTCTCAGCTCGCTGCCGAGTCCCAGCGGGCAGCTCTTGTTAGCGCTATCATTCATGAGCGACGCAAGCATTTTGCCGTGGCGAGTCGAATTTGTTCCCTTGGTCTTGGTTGCCGGGTCCAGGTGCCTGCCCGCCGGTGATGTCCGCTTCGGGACAGCTCGGTTGGCTCAGTCGGCTTACCCCGCAGGGGCGTCTCAGGCATTGACCAAAATAGGCGCCGAGCAGCTCAGCCAGAAGTTCCCGTAACTGGGTATGAGTTGCGCAGCATCTGATGGGAGGATTCGTATTGGACTGGGGTTGGCCAGGTAGGCCCGACGACGTTAAGGAGGTGACCAGGGATGCCGCGTTCAAGTGAGCCTGAGGTCGAGCCTCCGCCGTCGCCTTACCGCGGCGGCACCAAGAAAGAGACGGCGTCGTTCCCTGCTGTGAGCTCTCGGGGACCCAGGGCGCGGCGATCACCGGCGATGAGCGACGTAGCCAAACTCGCCGGTGTCTCTCCGCAGACCGTCTCACGTGTGATCGGCGAGCGCGCCAGCGTAAGCCCGTTGACCAGGGCCCGCGTGCTTGCTGCCGCCGAGGGGCTCGGGTACCGCCCCAACGCCGCTGCCCGGACGCTTGCCACCGGGCATTCCAAGACCCTCGGGGTGATCACCCTCAACGGCACCTTCTTCGGTCCCGTGTCCACTCTCTACGGCGTGGAACAGGCCGCCCGCGGGGCCGGGTACTTCGTAAGCGTGGTGAGCCTGCGTTCCCTTGATCGCCAGTCGGTGGTCAGCGCGATAAAACGTCTGAACGACCAGGTGGTAGAGGGTATTGTCGTTATCTCGCCCCTTACCTCGGCGGCGGAGGCGCTGAACAACCTGCCGACCGACATGCCGGTGGTGGTCGTCGAGGGCGACCCCCGTGTCGACCTGTCCGCCGTCACCGTCGATCAGGCCGGAGGAGCACGGGCGGCGACCAACTACCTCCTCTCCACAGGGCATGCGACCGTGTTCTACGTGTCCGGGCCCCTTGACTGGCAAGAAGCCTATGTGCGTCTCACGGCGTGGCGGTCGACGCTCGAGGAGGCCGGTGCTGAGGTCGTGGCTCCGTTGTCAGGCGACTGGACTGCCCGTTCCGGGTACCATGCCGGCCAGGTGCTTGCGAGAGTCCCCGAAGCTACGGCGATATTCGCGGCGAACGACCAGACGGCTCTTGGCGTGCTCCTGGCCCTGCACGAACACGGCCGCAAGGTGCCCGAGGAGGTGAGCGTGATCGGCTTCGACGACATGCCCGAGTCGGCGTATTTCATACCTCCACTCACCACCGTTCGCCAGAACTTCGAC
>JBEKBT010000089.1:0-11756 GCA_050015255.1 Acidimicrobiales bacterium | reverse complement strand
GATACAGCAGGTGACGAAGATAGCCTTTGACCAGGGAGAATACCGGTGGAGGTGAGCGGACTCGAACCGCCGACTTCCACGTTGCGAACGTGGCGCTCTACCAGCTGAGCTACACCCCCGGGACGACCGGTGACGGACCATCGGAGGTATCCTCTGGTGCGCTCCGGCCGAGTCCGGCCGACGACTCAGGTTAGCGGAGCCGCGCTCATCTCTCACAGGGGAAGTGGCATGTGGACGACTCGGCGGGACCGGCGACCGCCCGACGGCCCCGCCGCCGGCTCGCCCAAAGAGCGACGGCTCAGCGACCTCCGGCCATGATCTCGTCGTAGTCGTAGTCAAAGGCGGGGTCGGCCAAGTCGTCCTCGCCGAAGTCGTCCTCGCCGAAGTCCGCCTCATCCCAATCCCTCCGGCGAACGCCGACCACCACAGGAACAGCGGCAGTCACCGGCACGGCCCGGCTCGCTTCGTGGCGGAGGTCGCGGATGTCGACGACCTTGGCCTTGCGCTCCACTGCGCGTCTGTGCATGTAGATGAGCAGAGCCAGATAGCCGGCCGCGGCGGCAAAAGCCAGCAGAGACAGGCCCCAGAGAACTCGCAAGGCGGGGATCATGCCGAGCACGAAGAAACCCAGCATCGCCGTGCCGAGCACGAGCAGCACGCGGCGGCGGCGTGCCGCCGGCAAGGGAGCGGGCCGCGCGTGCCGGTCGACTGCTTCAGATCGCGACAAGTGGGCAGGTGTCGCAGAGGAGGCTCGGGTGTCATCGTCGTCCACCATCTCGGTCGCGAAAAGCATCGCCTCCGGAGCGGCGGCGGTCGCCGCGAGCCGGGGGTAGGCGAGCCTCATACCGCGGAGCTGGCGGTGGAAGGAATCTACCGAGGTTGTGAACCTGCGCTCGGAAAGCTTGCGAAGCATCATCGGGGTCAGGGCGACCACCCAGATGATTGCCAGCACAGCTATCACCACCAGGCTCACGCTCCTAGGCCGTCCTCACTTTGTCGGAGACGCTAGTCAAACGTCTCAGCAGATTGGTGGATCTTGTCCATGGCGGGCTCGTTCGCACGGCGCCAAACCCCCGAGCGACCCCCGGTCTTCTCCCACAGGCACAGCTCCTCCACGACCATGGAGCGGTCGGCGGACTTGCACATGTCATAGATCGTCAGGGCTGCTACGGCACAGGCGGTCATGGCCTCCATCTCGACGCCCGTTCGGTCGACGGCCTCCACTTGGGTCTCGACCTCGACGAAGTCGTCGCCGAAGGTGAAGTTCACGTAGACCGAGCCGACGAGCAGCGGGTGGCAGAGAGGTATGAGGTCGGGAGTGCGCTTGGCTGCTTGAATACCGGCGATCCGTGCCGCACCGAGTACGTCACCTTTGTTGATGGCATTGCTCGCTATCTTCGCCGTCGTCTCGGGGAGCATCCGGACCTTGCAGCGGGCGAGCGCCCGGCGGTGAGTCGCCTCCTTAGGAGTGACATCCACCATTCGAGCCCGGCCAAGTGGGTCGACGTGTGTCAGTCCTCGGTTCGGCATTGAACCGCAGTCTATGCGGTGAGTCTTCAGCCTGCCCGGATGGCAACGGACCTGCAAGGATGACCGGACCTCCGGACAGGCTCGGCGACCGGCCTGCAGCTGAATACCGGCTCACGCTGTTGGCCAATACGGGCTCACGCTGTTGGGCAATACCAGCTCACGTTCCGGGTACCACCTCATTCGAGGGGGCCGGTGAGAATGATCTGGATCTCGCCTCCGATGCCCACACCGTTGCCGTCGGGCACGAGGGCGAGGGCATTGGCGGCCACCAAGGCGGCGAGCTGGTGGGATCCCTGGGCGCCGGCGGAACGCACGACGATCCGGCCGTCCGGACCCATGGCGGCGACGGCGCGAACCAGGTGAAGCTTGCCGTCCGGGCGCCGCTCGAGGTCGTCGACGGCGACGGCCGGGAGCCGGTGGGGGAGCGGCGAGCGATGACCTGCGAGCTTCCTCAGCGCCGGCAGGGCCACGACCTGGTAGCTGACCATCGAAGAAACAGGGTTGCCCGGCAGGCCGAACACCGGCACGGAGCGTCCACCGGCTCTGACCGCTGCGAACGACAAGGGTTTGGCGGGCTTGATCGCCACCTTGAACTGGTGGACGGTCCCCCCCACCTCGCCAACCAGCGTCTCGAGGGCGACCTTCACGAAGTCGAACTCGCCCATGCTCACCCCGCCGGAGGTGAGCAGGGCGTCGCAGCGCTCGATGCCCTCTTTGATGGCAGCGGAGATCGCCGCTTTGTTATCACGGCGGAGGCCGAGGTCTACGCCGGTAAAGCCGTCCCGTTGCAGAGCCGCCAGCAGACCCTGGCGGTTGGAGTCGCGTATCTGGCCCGGCTCGAGGGGTGTCGTTGGGTCAGCCAGCTCGTCTCCGGTCGAAAGGACGCCCACTTTCGGCCTTGGGTGGACGGTCACGGTCGTCGCGTCGACGCTAGCGAGCAACGAGACGTGCGCGGGCCCGATCGCGGTGCCCGCCGGCACGGCCAGCTCCCCACGGCGCAGGTCGCTGCCGGCCAGCCGGATGTAGGCGCCAGGCGAGACCTCCTCGAGGATCCGGACCTTCCCGTCCGACGAGCCCGGCTCGGTCCGCTCGACAATGGCGATCCCGTCCGCACCAGGCGGTATCGGGGCCCCGGTCATGATCCGGACCGCGGTTGCGGGCTCGACGCCCTTCGTCGGCACGGCGCCGGCAGGGAGAACCCCGATGACCGATAGCTCCACGGGCGCAGCGCTCGTGTCGGCTGCGCGCACCGCGTACCCGTCCATGGCGGAGTTGGCAAAGGGAGGAAGGTCCCCCGGGGCGCGCACGTCGGCCGCGAGGACGTGGCCGAGGGCGGCAGCGAGCCCGATCTCGACCGGGGCGAGCGGGAGGCACGAGCCGAGCACGGTCCGCTGCACCTCCTCGAGCGAGACCAGCTCTTCAACGCCGTTTTGGCCCATAACTCCTCCCCCGGGAATCTCGATCTGGTCGCCACGATATACTTGGCACTCACAGAGAGAGAGTGCCAGTGCCAGACCGTCCGCGGGATGGTGAGGTTGGTCGAGGCGAAGGGCAGAACGGGTTCATGCCGACCTACGAGTATTCGTGCAAGTTATGCGGAGAGCACCTCGAAGTCGTGCAGTCGTTCAAGGACGCGGCCCTCACCACGTGCCCCAACTGTGGCGGGGACCTCCGCAAGGTGTTCGGGAGCATCGGGATCGTGTTCAAGGGGAGCGGTTTCTACCGCAATGACAGCCGGTCGGGGCAATCCTCCACCGTGCCCGCCGCCGGCTCGGGGACCGGGTCCGAGGCCGCCGCCCCGTCGAGCGGCGAAGCGGCCAAGCCGGCCGCGGCCGCACCGGAGAAGACGGCTGCACCGGCTGCACCTGCGGCCTCGGCCGCGGCGTCATCTGCCGCGAGACCGGCGAGCACCGCAGCGGCATCCTGAGAGACGGCTTCGTTTCTCCTCTGGGTCAAGACCCGCTCATCGCGATGTCGTCGACGGCGAGAGTCACTCCCGTCGCGCTGCCCGGCAGCCACTCGACGTCTGAGCCGACGGCCACGACGTTCTGCAGCATGCGCTGGATCGTCGAGGCAATGGTCACCTCGCGCACGGGCTCGGTGAGCTCGCCGCCGCGGATCATCAGGCCCTCGGCCCCTACGGAGAAGTCACCGCTCACGCGGTTGACCCCCGAGTGCACACCGGTGATCGACTGGACGAGCAAGCCACCGCCGAGCTGGGCGATGATCTCGGACTGGTCCAGGGTCCCCGGCTCGAGCGACAGCGCCTGCGCGCCTACGCCGGGGGTCGTCCGGAAGCTGGCTCGAACCGCCGAGCCGGTCGAGGACGTGCCGGCGAGGCTTGCCGCGTAGGTGTCGTAGAGGAAGCCCTGCAGCTCGCCGGCCGAGATCAGCGAGTTGCGCCGGCAGGCGAGGCCCTCGGCGTCGTGCTCCGAGGCCCCGTAGGCGAGCGGGTTCGTCGGGTCGTCGACGAGGGTCAGCTCGCCGGCACCGACCTTCTCCCCGACGCGCCCTGCGAAGAACGAACGCGCCCTTTGGCGACCTCCTCGCCCGAGAGCGGGCCGGAGAGGATCCCGAGCAGCGCCGCCGTCACCCGGCGGTCCAAGACGGCGGTCAGCTTGGCGCTCCTGGCCTTCTTGGCCCCGAGCAGCCGTGTCGCCCTGTCGACGGCGTCGCTCCCGGCGGCCTCGAGGTCGAGCTCGGCCGGTGCGCGGCCGACCGAGTAGCCGAAGCCCGTCTGGGTGTGGTCGCCGTCTCCGGCCACGGCGTGGACGAAGAGATAACAGCCCTTTCTCCGGCTCGTGACCCCGATCCCTCGCGTCGTGGCGATCACCGTCTCGCCGAAGCCGTCGACGTAGTCCGAGGAGACGACCTGGCGGATGCGCGAGTCTCCCGCCCGGACGCGCCGCTCGAGCTCGAGGGCGAGCGCAACCTTCTCGTCGGTCGGGAACGAGACGAGCTCGGACCGCCAGAGATCGATCACGGGGGCCTCGACGGCGTCGGGTGAGGCGAGCCGAGCGTGCTCGTCGACCGTGGCGAACCGGGCATTGTCGCGTGCCTCGAGGAGCGTCTCGAGCGCGGCCCGCTCGTCGAGCGCCCCAACATGGGAGAAACCCTGTCTCCCCGCCGAGATCACCCGCACACCCACGCCCGCCGACTCTGCCGCCGTGAGCTCCTCGATCTCGCCCTCGTAGTCCTTGATCGAGTTCTGCCTGCCGTGGGCGACATAGACCTCGACCTCTTCGTCGCCCCTTGCCTGCTCGAGCAGGCGGCGAGCCAGGTCGAGGAGGTCAGGCACCTGCGGTACCGCCGATCGTCATGCCCGTCACGCGCAGGGTCGGCTGTCCGCAGCCGACGGCGACACTCTGGCCGTGCTTGCCGCAGGCGCCGGACGACATCTCGAAGTCGTTGCCGATGGCGTCGATCTTGGAGAGCACGTCGGGGCCGTTGCCGATCAGATTGGCGTTCCTGAGCGGCTCGGCGATGCGGCCGTCCTCGATCAGATAGGCCTCGGTCATCCCGAAGACGAAGTCCCCGGTCGCAGTGTTGACCTGCCCGCCGCCGAGCTTGGCGACATAGATCCCCTTCGGCGTCTGCGCCAGGATCTCGTCCGGGTCCTCGTCGCCGGCGAGGAGGAACGTATTGGTCATGCGGACCATGGGCAGGTGCTCGTAGCTCTGGCGCCGCCCGTTGCCCGACGAGGTGCGGCCCTCCTTGCGGGCGCGCAGGTAGTCCCACATGTACTCGGTGAGGACTCCGTCTTGGATCAGCACGTTGCGTTGCGCGGGCCGGCCTTCGTCGTCGATCGCCAGGGTGCCCCAGTTCGGGCCGAAGGCGCCGTCGTCGACGAGGGTGACGCCCGGGCTGGCGACGCTCTGGCCGATGCGGCCGGTGTACACCGAGCTGTCCTTCAATATGTGGTCGGCCTCGAGGCCGTGGCCGCACGCCTCGTGGAACAAGATCCCGCCGCTCCCGCACTTTAAGACCACCGGCAGCACACCGGACGGGGCCGGGCGGGCCTCGAGCTTTCCGATTGCACGCCGGGCCGCCTTCTCGGCGACCTCCTCGACGGGCTGCTCGTCGAAGACCTCGTAGCCGAGCCCGTAGGCAAGGCTCTCGGAGCCGGTTTGCATGCCGCTGTCGCCCGAGGCCACGCAGGTCACCGAGAAACGGGTGCGGACGCGGTCGTCATCTGCCAGCAGCCCGTCAGGGCGTCGCCACCCGCTGACGCTCGGGCGACTGCGGTGACAGCGCGATCGTATGGACGTCAGCGCCGGTCTCCCGGGCGACGGTCGCCGCCGCCCGGGCCGCGCTCAGCAGACCGGCCTCCGACAGGTCGGCGGTATGGGCGAAGCCCGTCGTCTCGCCGACGATGACCCTGATCCCGGCGCCACGGTCGCGCCCGGTAGACAGCTGTTCGACCTTGCGGTCGTCGAGGAGTATCGAAGAGCTCGAGCGGTCCTCTACGAAGAGCTCGGCGAAGTCGCCTTCCCTGCGGAGGGCTTCGTGCAGCACCCGTTCCAGGATGGGCGCCTCGACGAGATCCCTGAGCGGGCTGTCGCTGAGCGCCATGTCTCGTGGGTCAAAGTTTCCGGCCGAGCATGCCTCCGAGCACACCGCCGCCCATGCCTGCGGCCACCGAGCTGGTCTCGTGCTTCTCGCCCAGGTAAGGCGAGAGCGCGTGGGCGAGCACCGGGAGCGGCATGCTCTGTAGCCACACGGTGCCCGGGCCCGTGAGCACCACGACGTGATGGCCGTCCTCGCCGAACATGTAGTTGGCGATGCCCTGCAGGCGCGTCGTCTGGAAGCTGACGGTGGCGTGGAACGCTCCGACATGGCCCGGATGCACGCAGAGGCTCTGGCCTGCGGCGAGCTCGTAGGTCGAGATCTCCCCGGAAAGCTCGAGCCAGGCGGTTCCCTGCCCCTCGAGGCGCTGAAGGATGAAGCCCTCGCCACCGAAGACGGCACCGCCGAAGGTCTGCTGCATGGCGACGGTGGGGAGCACGTCCGGTGTGCCGCAGAGCCAGCCATGGCGGTGGACGATGTACTCGGATCCCGGTGCGATCTCGACGGGGAAGATCCGTCCGGGAAGCTTCGCCGCCAGCACCAGCATTCCCGGTGCGCCGCTCGCCTCATAGCGGGTGAGGAAGATGCCCCCGCCGCCGGCGACCCGTTTCAGCCCCGCCATGAAACCTTTGCCTCCGCCGGTATTCGTGGTCTGGCTGAGCTGCATGTTCGCGGTCATCCAGGCGAGGTCGCCATGGGTCGAGACGACAGCCTCGCCAGGATCGAGGATCAGCTCGAGCACCGGGAGAATGGACCCTTTCACTTCGGCCTTCATCTGAGACCCCCTTGTCGTCCCGCGGCCGGCCGGCCGTCTGCCGGGTTGCCGGCCTCAGTCTGCCCTCTGTGAGGTCCGGCGTCGAGGAATCGCTGCGACCCCCCTCGTACCGCCTTGTTTTTGGCGGGTATCCCCGCCTTTGGCTCGGCTGCTCGGTAGCATCCGCGGAGGGAACCTGGAGGGAACATGGACGAGAACGAGCCAGTCGCACAAGAGCAGGTGGCCACTCCGATATTCAATGTCTACCGGCGCGGTTACGACCCCGAGCAGGTCGATCGGTACGTGGCGGACCAGCAGCGGAGGCTCGACGACGCGCTGCACCGCGCCTCTGAGTCCGAGCGCAGGCTCGCCGCGGCCGTGGGCCAGCTGCGCGAACTGCACCGGCGCGTCGCCGTCTACGAGAGCGAGACGCGCACCGCCCAGCCGCCCGCGTTGGACACCCTCGGCGAACGGGTCCAGCGGATCCTCCAAGAGGCGTGGGAGGGGGCATACACGCTCCGCCAGGAGGCCGAACGCGAGGTCAACGAGCTGCGCGAGGCCATCACGGCAGAGGTGAACGAGCTGCGCGAGGTGGCGAGCCGCGAGGCTGCCGACATCGTCGACCAGGCCACCAGGCGTGCCCTCGCGATCCGGGACGAGACCGAGCGGCGCCGCCACGCCTACCTGCAGCGCATCGAGCAGGACCGCGAGCGCGCCGTTTCTCAGATCACCTATCTCTACGACCAGCGTCAGGAGGCCATCGCGGAGCTGGCCCGGCTTCAGACCACGGTCCAGGCCATCGTCGAAGAGATGGCCCGCAGCCCTCTCGGGCGTCCCGCGCCCGGGGTGGCCGTTGCGGCGGCCTCGCCGGCCGCACGCGACGGCAGTCCGGCCCTGCCCCCCGAGGACGACAGTGGCGTGCGGCCCGGACGGCACAGCAGTTCCGGCGGGACCGGTCCCGATGTCGAGAACGGTCGAGACGACGTGACCATCGTCGGCGAGCCGATGACCTCCCGCGAGTATCAGGCGGCTGAGGAGCTGGCCTCGAGGGCGCGCTGGCCCGAAGGCCGCTCCGGTGCGGAGGAGACCGAGGTGGACCCCGGAGAGGCTCCCCGCTCGGGCAGGGGGCGCAACTTCTTGTTCGACGCCGAAGAACAAGGTTGGACCTGAGCCGCATCTCGTGATGACGTGCGAGGGGCTCGTTGCCCTCGCCGTTGCCAGGAAGTGTCGTGGATGACGAGCCCTTCGCGGCCACCCGGAATCCCGGGTGGCCGCGACGATGTGAGGAGGCTCTTGTGGCCTGTCAGGGCTGTCGATCTGCCACAGATAGGTCGACGACGTCCTTGATGTAGGGGTGGCCGAAATTGGTCAGGCTGGACCCAGCCACGCACGACGTTGTTGCCAAATGAGGTTTGACGCTGGCCGCAGCCGGCGCTCCTGCGATCATCATGATTCCGAGGGCAGCGCCGCCAAGGACAAGAACGCTCCGATCCAGTACCGCTTCATCCGCTTGCCCCTCTCTTCATGAGTTCGTAAAACTCGTAACGAGTTCGACATGAACCTGCCATATCTTCGCGCCGACCGGCAGAGATGTCCAGCGTTTATTGCGGAAACATTACGGAACCCTGGCGACGAGGTGACGGACGGTCAGCCTTTGCCGCCTGGGTCGCTGGGGTCCTCGGCATGCAAGGATGGTCGCCGCCGTTCCAGGGTGCGACGGAACGTGGAGAGAATTGCCAGAAAGGGCCGCTAGCTCATCGGGTAGAGCAGGGGACTTTTAATCCCAAGGTGCCGGGTTCGAGCCCCGGGCGGCCCACCAGTTCAGAGCATATGTATGACGCCCGACCGCTCTTCGATAAGCTCAGTCCCAACACCGGTCCCAACAACTGTTGGGACCGGTGAATCGAGGGAGGTGGGGTCGTGGCTGGAAGCATTCGCAAACGTCCCGACAAGGGTGCAGACGCATTCGAGCTGAGGGTGTTCCTCGGTCGCGACGCGAACGGTCGCGTCCAACACAGAAGCCGACTCTTTCATGGCACCCAGCGCGCGGCTGAACGCGCGTTGGCGCGTCTCATCACGACTCAAGAGGCGACACCGGCAATCGTGCCGAACGAGGCTTCGCGAGCGTGGGGGCCAACAACAACGATCAACAACGCGATCACCGGCTGGAAAGCGAACGGCTGGGATGATCTCAGTCCGAGTACGACTCGGCGTTATGACTCCATCTGGACGACACATATCAAGAACTCGATTGGTCGGCGCAAAATTGCCTCGCTGAGTCCCTACGACGTCGAGGTCTACTTTCGCTCGCTGAAGAACGCTGGACTGTCCGAGGCGAGCGTTCGACAAGCTCGTGCCATGTTGCATCGGGCTTGTCGGCTCGCGCGCAAGTGGAGCAGTAATGAGTTGCAAAATCCAATCGCCGACACGGAACTGCCCACCTGGAAAGTCAGCGATCAAACGAACGACGTGCGCGCACCGTCGATCGAAGAAGTTCGCTCTCTCCTCATCTCCGCGAAGCGCCTCGGCGCCCGCATCTACGCCTACATCTTGCTCATCGCCGCGACTGGCATCCGACGTGGCGAGGCCTGCGCGATCCGCTGGGGCGACATCGACTTTGAAAACGAAGTAATCCAGATCGACGAGTCGATCGTGATGGTGGAGGGCGGCGTTCTCGTTAAGGGTCCGAAATCCAAAGCAGGCATTCGCCGTCTCGCGGTGGACACCGCGACTATCGAAAGTCTGCGAGTACTGCGCGATCAATGCGCTGATCTTGCCGACATCGCCGAGGTGGCGTTGACCGATTTGCACTTCGTCTTTGCTAGAGATCCGACCGAAGATGTCCCGCCCTATCCGGATTCGATGAGCCACGCCTTTGCGCGCATTCGCGATGACGCCGGTGTGGCTTCGGATGTTCACTTGCACTCGCTGCGCCACTTCCATGCGACTGCGCTCGACCCGGTGATATCCGAAGCGCAGAAGCAAGCCCGCCTCGGATGGTCGACGGTGCACATGGCCCGCCATTACACCGACGTGATCGAGGAGGAGGACCGCCGCGCGGCGGAGCACATCGGGTGCCTCCTCGCGGGCAAGGAGAGCGGCGAGCCGCAGACGGGACAGGTGTCAGCTCCCGGCGCGGCCTGAGCCGGCTGGCCGAAGGTCGCAGCGTCGCCAGCGATGAGCCGCTCGACGGCGCGTCTCGGCACGCGCAGCCGCCCGTTGATCGTCACGACTGGGATCGGGAAGTCGCCCCGTTCGATCGAGCGGTAACAGGTCGAGCGGTGCTCACCGAGGAGCGCGGCGACCTCCTGGACGCTTAGGAACGCCCGAGTTGTTGTCGCATTCGTCTTTGTCCGCGTCATCGCGTCACCTCCGCGGATTCGTCCTGGAGAAGGTTGTGAGTGCATGGGTCATCGACCCGGAGGTGTGCAGGCACACGAGGCCGCGATTCGTCAGCGACGCCCTCACGGCTGGGGTTGGTCTTTCGCTTCGTTCCGTTCCTTGTCGGCTTCGGCGCGAATCCGGGCGCGCTCCTCGGCAAGCATCGCCTCGACGTCCTCGTCGGAGTCGAGGTGGACCTTGCCCCGGTCCTCGGGCCGCAGGCCGTAGTCGGGATCGTTCATCGTCGAGGAGACGAAGCCCCTCAACCCCGCCTGGCGAAGACGGTCGACGATCGTCCCGAGCTCCTCGATCGACTTGTCGAAGTCGTCGGAGTACTGCTCCAAGAGGGCGATGAGGAGGTCCTTGCGTCGCGTGCGGTAGTCCCACATCGAGCGCTGCGTACGCCCGCTCGTGAGCCGCTCCCAGGCGAGATCGGCGTCGGTCGGCTCTTGGATGCCCAATTCGCGAAAGCGCGTGTAGAGGAGATCGAGCTGGTCCTCCCGACCGAGCAGCAATGCGTAGAGGCCGTTCACTTGATCGCTCGTCCCGCGGAGGTGCCGGTGGTCTCCGGGGGGAGGGATGAAGAACCAGATGAGCGGGACGTCGAAGCAGCAGGCGAAGGCCAACAGCTCCTGCGCGTCGAACTCGCGGTGCCGACCCCTGTAGCCGCGCTCGATTCCGGAAATCGAGGCCTGCGGCAGACGCACGCCGAGGAAGCGCTCGAGGCGGTCGGCGACCTCATCTTGGGTCCAGCCGTACAGGTCGCGGGCGCGCTTGAAGTTGTAGGCGACGACCTCGTTCAGATCGGCGCTGTCCGGGTCCCGACCACCCTCTGGGTCCCCGACGACTCCTCGCCCCGACTCTTGCTCGTCCTGCCATCTCCGTCGCACCATCCCCTCATCCTAAGCGCGTATGCGCTTCTCATCACGTCCCCAATCAATATACTCTCTCGACGTGGTACCACGTACACAGCAACTCGACACCACTGCATCGACGATGCGGGGAGTCACCGGGGCGTCGCTCCAATGATGAGCCTCACGCCGATGGCACCATCGGCCTGGCGCTACTACGCCGAGGAGATCGCGCAGGGACGCGAGGACTATTACGCACGGAGCGCCGAGCGTCCTGGCCGCTTCGTCGGTCGCGGCGCAGAGTCCCTCGGCGTCTCGGGCAGAGAGGCTGACGCCGTCGCGCTGGAGCGTCTCTTCGGCCACGGCACCGATCCTCGCGACGGCGCTCCGCTCGGGCGCAGCTTCTCGCCGGAGGACTCTCGCGCAGTCGCGGGCTTCGCCCTCACGTTCTCACCACCAAAGAGTGTCTCGGCGCTGTGGGCGCTCGCGGAGCAACAGACTGCCGATCAAGTTCTGGCCGCGCACGAGGCAGCGGTCGCCACAGCGTTCGCTTTCGTCGACGAGCACGCGTCGTTCACCCGTCGTGGCCACAACGGTGTCTTGCAGGTCGACACCGATGGGCTCATCGCCGCGAGCTTCGTCCATCGCACCTCGCGAGCCGCCGACCCACAGCT
>JBEKBT010000088.1:0-11759 GCA_050015255.1 Acidimicrobiales bacterium | reverse complement strand
CCACCGGGGTGGAGATGACGGTCGTGTTCGTCACGGTCAGGGCGGCCGGTATCTCTGAAGGCGGGATCGGCTGCGGCGAGCTGTCGACCGGTAGGCCACAGCCGGCCAGGGCCGTCATCGCAGCCACGAGGCATCCGAGTGCGAGAACCCGGCGGGCCTTCACGCCGCCTCCTGCTCGAGGGCCGGGAGCTCGACGATAAAACGCGCCCCTCCCCCGGGGCGGTCCTCGACCCACACCCGCCCGCCGTGCTGGCGCACGTGCTGTGCCACGATCGCCAGGCCGAGGCCGGTGCCGTCGCCGAGTCCCCGGCGCCGCCCTGTCGAGCCGCGCGAGAAGCGCTCGAAGATCCGGTCCCGCTCCTCGGGCGCGATCCCAGGCCCGGCGTCCTCGACGACGAAACGCACCGATGAGCCGTGATCCTCGACGGCCAGCAGCGTCGCACCACCGGCGTAGCGCTGCGCGTTCTCGAACAGGTTGGCGAAGATCCGCTCGAAGCGACGCTTGTCCACCGATATGTGCTGCGAGGCCAAGCCCGGGGCGAACTGGATCGGCACGTCGGTGCCCGTCGCCTGGACGGTGTGCTCTACGAGCGGGCCGATGGCCACCTCGTCGCGGGAGAGGTCGCCCGCTGCCGCGTCGAAACGGGAGATCTCCAGAAGCTCGCCGACGAGCCGCCTGAACCTGCGCACCTCGTCCCCGAGGAGATCGAGCGCTTGGAGGGCCTTCGGCGGCAGCTCGTCGCGCCTGGCCTCGAGGACCGAGAGCGAGTTGGCGAGCGTCGTGAGAGGTGAGCGGAGCTCGTGGTTGACGTCGGAGGCGAAACGAGCCTCGCGTTCGATGCGTTCTTGAAGCTGGTCCACCATGTGATTGAAGGCGGCGGCGAGTGCCGCCAGGTCGGCGAAGTGGGTGCTCTCCAGACGAGTGTTCAGGTTCCCTCCCGCAATCGCAAGCGCGGCGCGGGTGGTCTCGCGCAACGGTCGTAGCGCACGGGCGGCCGCCCAACGGCCCAGGATCGCACCTGCAACCGTCGTTATCAGCGCCGCGATCGTGAGCGCCGCGAGAAGGGTGTGCAGCGTCCGGGTCAGATCTGCCAAGCCGAAGATCTCGAAGTAGGCGGTGGTCCCGCTGCTGCCGCCGTTGGCGGGGGGGATTGGCACGCCGACGACGAGCTCAGAGGTCCCGTGGAACTCGATGAGCTGTTGAGAGGGGGAGTTGCCCAGCACTCTTGCCGTCAGCGCTGTCGGCAACTGATGAGGCGACAGCGTCGGGGCCGACGGATACCAGAAACCGGCGCTGTAGACCAGGGAGCCGGTGTTCGGGCCGGCGTCGAGATTTTGGACCACCTGGGGGATGTACGCGTTCGCATGCAGCTCGCCTCGCAGCAGGACGGCGTTGGCCAAGGCCTGGTGTCGCATCGAGGAGAGCTGCTGGTTGACTATCGAGTTGCGCACTGTGACATAGCCGATTCCCGCCAGGGCGCCCGAAAGGGCGAGTGCTCCGAGCGCGAACGCCGTCGTGACTCTGGCCCGTAGCCCGAGGCGGCGCCTTGGCGGGTGCGCCGTCGGAGGCGGATCAGTCGGAGGGGCGAGGGGTTGCGCAGAGACTGGATCGATCGAAGCCGGATCTATCGGCACACCGGCAGCCTCCACTGCTACGGAGCGAGCTTGTATCCGAGCCCGCGCACCGTGAGCACATGGCGCGGCTCACTCGGTTCCGTCTCGATCTTAGTGCGCAACCTGCGAACATGGACATCTACGAGGCGTCCATCTCCGAAGTAGTCATAGCTCCAGACCCGTTCGAGCAGCTGCTCGCGCGACAGGACCTTGCCGGCGTTGGCGGCCAGCTCGCAAAGCAGCAGGAACTCCGTTCGTGTCAGGTGGACCTCTTCGCCACTGCGGCGGACGACGCCCGCCTCCGGGAGGATCTCGAGGTCTCCGAACTCGAGCTGCACGAGGGCCGGTTCGTTGGTGCGGGCCCTGCGCAGCAGCGCTCGGATTCGGGCGGCGAGCTCCTTCGGTTCGAACGGCTTGGTGACGTAGTCGTCGGCTCCCGCCTCCAGGCCCGCCACCACGTCGTGGGTGTCGGTCCGGGCCGTCACCATGATGATCGGCACCGCGCTCGTCTTGCGAAGCTCACGACAGCATTCGAAGCCGTCCATTCCCGGCAGCATTATGTCGACCACGAGCAAATCGAAGGGGTTCGACACAAGGGCGCGGGTCTGGAGCTCCAGCGCCTCCTCACCAGTGCCGGCCTCCTCGACCTCGTAACCCTCGTCTTCGAGCGAAAGACGCATCGAGGTGCGGATTCGTTCGTCGTCTTCCACGAGCAACACTCTGTGGGCCATGGCATCCATTGTCGCTCAACTTGGACGCCTCCGGCTACCGGATAAATACGGGAGACGCAACAGCACGATCAGCGCGCCACTCGCGGTACCGTGGAGCGGTGGGCTTTGAGCTCGAAGGATTCCTCCGTTCGCTCGCGTCGGACGCGCTGGCGACTCGCCAGGCGTACCGAAGCGATGTCGAGGCGTTCGTCGCGTGGGCTGGTCGGGCCGGGGTGTCAGAGCCGGAGAAGGTCGACCGCCTCATGCTGCGGCGCTATTTGGCCTATTTGGCGACACGACGGTATTCCCGTCGGACCATCGCCCGCAAGGCCGCGGCCCTCCGGTGCTACTTCGCCTGGCTGCGACGCCACGAGCTGATCGCGCTCGACCCGTCCCGGCGTCTTTCTGCCCCGAGCGGAGAGGCCCGCTTGCCGCGGGTGCTGGCGCCGGCGGAGCTGGAGGCCCTGCTCGAGCCAGCGACCCTTGGTGCCCATGGCGGTCCGCCCGTTGCGGTCACCGCACGGGACGACGCCCTGCTCGAGCTTCTTTACGGCAGTGGGCTGCGAGTCGCAGAGCTCTGCGGGCTCGGGCTGAGCGATGTCGATCTCAAGAGCCGCTCGGTCACGGTCTGGGGCAAGGGGGACAAGCAGCGCAGAGTGCCTATGAGCTGCGCCGCCGTCGAGGCCGTGGCCCGTTACGTCGCCTCCGGGCGGCGTGGGCTCGTCAAGGCTTCGAGCCCCACGGGCTCGCTGTTCCTCAACCGGCGCGGCCGGCAAATGACTCCTCGAGACGTGCGCCGCGTCCTCGACCGGCGCTCCCCGGTGCCTACACACCCCCACGCGCTCCGTCACACCTATGCGACACACCTCCTCGACGGTGGCGCGGATCTGCGCGTGGTCCAGGAGCTCCTCGGTCATGCGAGCCTGCGTACGACGGAGATATACACCCATGTGTCCACCGAGCGGCTTGTCAGCGCCTATCGCAGCGCCCATCCGAGAGCGTGATGAGCCAGACGGGGACCGACCGGCTCCAGTCCGTCGAGGAACTGTGGGCAGATTTCAAGGCGACCGCGGATCAATCCGCCCGCGATCGCCTGATCCTTCACTACTCGCCGCTCGTGAAGTACGTCGCCGGACGCGTTGCCGCTGCCATGCCCAGCCACGTCGACTACGCCGACCTGGTGAGCTACGGCATCCTCGGGTTGATCGACGCAATCGAGAAGTTCGATCCTTCTCGGGCGATCAAATTCGAGACGTACGGAGTGCCCCGGGTCCGCGGGGCCATACTCGACGAGCTCCGGTCCATCGACTGGGTGCCGCGGTCTGTTCGCGCAAAAGCGCGTGCCGTCGACGCGGCCTTCTCCAAGCTCGAGGGCACGCTCGGACGTTCGCCGACGGACCGGGAGCTCGCCGACGAGCTGGAAATGACCACTGACGATCTCGACGACATCTTGCGCCAGACCTCGCGAGCCGGGCTCTTGCAGCTCGACGACGTGCTGTTCCGACAGGGCGGCAGCGGGGGCCAGACGCTGGGCGACACGCTCCAGGACCAAGGTGACGCTCCAGGTGCCACGATCGAGCTCGAGGAGACCCGGCGCCAGCTCGCGAAGGCGATCCAGCGTCTGGACGATCGTGAGCGCAAGGTGCTCACCCTTTACTACTACGAAGGCCTGAACCTTGCCGAGATCGGTGAGATCCTCGGAGTGACCGAGAGCCGTGCCTGTCAGATTCATACCAAGGCCGTGCTCCACCTGAGGCAACGCTTGCGCGACGAGCTGGCCTGAGTTGTCTCCGCGGGAGGATGGCCGCGTCCTGAGTGGCGCCCGCCCCCGACTCGCCGTCGAGCCCTAGGTCGTAGCGAGCGCTCATGTCCAGCCGTTCGGGCTCGGTAGGTCAGCAGCACCTGCCGGGCGAGGTGCGGCGCTCTGAACTGGTGTCCGCTGCGATTCGGGTAATGCGCCGCCAGGGACTCTTGGAGACCACCACTCGTGATGTCGCCGCGGAGGCAGGGGTGAGCCCGGGGCTCGTCCACCACTACTTCAAGTCTCAAGACGACCTCGTCGCCGAGGCTTTTGCCGAGGTCGCCAATGAGGACCTGAACCGTGTCAGCGCTGCAGTCCGGGCGTGCTCTGGAGCGGTCGACCGCCTGATGACGATCGTCGACGCCTTCACACCGCCCGACGCCGAGTGGCCTTTCCTGCTCTGGATTGACGCCTGGGCCGCGGCCGCTCGCCACGAGTCTGTCCGCGTCCGCTCCCGGTCCGTGAACCTGCGCTGGGTGAAGCTGTTCGAGGAGACCTTTCGCGACGGCGTGCGCGCCGGCACCTTCCATTGCCCCGAACCCCGTGCCGCCGCCTGGCGGATGTTGGCCCTGCTCGACGGACTTGCCATCCAGGTCGTCACCCGTCAGAGCGGCATCAGCCGGGCGACGGTGGCCGCCTGGGTGCACGAGGCGGCACGCAGAGAGGCGGGGCTGGGGGATCCGGGGCTGGGGGATCCTTAGTGCCAGACCACCCGGTGGGAGCTCCGCCAGCTAGCCCGACAGAGAAGTGGTCGCCGCCCGGGCGCTTCTCCCGGGCGGCACCGGACGAGATTAGGCACGACCCGAAGGAGGTTGTCCCGAGATCGATGGACAAAGTCCGGAACCAGCAGCGCCGCAAACGGATCCTGGAGGCCACCGTCCGGATAATCGGACGTGAGGGCCCGGGATCGGTGACCCACCGTGCAGTGGCCGCAGAGGCTGACGTGCCGCTCGCGGCGACGACCTACTACTTCGCTTCCAAAGAGGTGCTCTTCAACGAAGCGCTCACCATGTCCGTGCAGACGGACCTGGCCGAGCTGGAAGTCCTCGCCCGTGCGATGTCGAAGTCGCCTGCATCAGTTGAGGCCTTCGCGCAGGCACTCGCTGGTTTTCTCGCCGGCCAGCTCCGCCGCAGGCGAACAACCGTCGTCGCGCAGTACGAGCTGGCGCTCGAGGCGGCACGCCATTCTTCGTTGCGACCGGCGGCTCGCGCTGCGACCGAGGCGTACGTCCGGCTCTGTCAGGTGATGCTGGAGAGGATCGGCTCGCTCGACCCGGCCGCGGACGCACCTTTGCTGGTTGCCGTCATGGACGGGCTCCTTCTCGACCAGCTCTCCGGGTCCAGATCTCCCTTCGACGTGCGAGAGCTCGCTTGCCAGCTGCGCAGGTTCATTGCGGGCCAGCTGCAGGCGCCGGCCCGGTCCGACTAGCAGGGATCCGTCGTCGCGTCCCTGGTCGCGCGCTGGCCGCGGAAGTTGACAATCCGGTACATTTGTACCCGCATGGCTCTGCGGTAGAGGTCCGGGCCCCTCTGATTGCGGTGGGCGGACCTGGCTGAACGGTCGGTCCGCTCTCGGGCGGGTCCAGCACGGAAGGGGTGACGTGTGCCTACGCGGCTCGAACGCCCTGAGCCCGATGCTTATCGCGTGCGCCGCGTTCATCACGTCGGCATAACGGTGGCAAGACTCGACAGGTCGCTCGCGTTCTATCGCGACCTGCTCGGCATGACCGTCCTCGGGCTCAGCGACGATGAGGACGTCGGTGCGATAGTGGGCATAACGGGAGCCCGCGTGCGCGCCGCCGACCTCGACGCAGGCGATGGCCAGGTCCTTGAACTGCTCGAGTACGACTCCGACAACGCGAAGTCCTACAGCCACGGCCCGGACACCGTCGGGAGCTGCCATCTCTCGCTCCAGGTGGGCGATTTGTCCTCGGTGCTCTCCCGCCTGGCGAGCGCCGGTTTCATGCCGATGGGGGAGGTCGTAGCCCTGTCGGACGGAGGGGTGTGGGAGGGCTGCAAGGTCGTCTATCTCCGCGACCCGGACAACGTAATCATTGAGCTGATCGAGAGGGGCCCAGATGGCTGAGCACAATGCGGTGACCGAGTCCGGCCCGGGTCAAGGCTCCCGCATCGACGACTGCTTGTCGGTGCGTGGGGACCATTTGTGGATCGAGGGCTGCGACGCGGTCGAGCTGGCTGGGCGCTTTGGCACGCCCCTCTATGTCGTCTCGGAGAACCAGCTCCGCAGGAACGCCCATCGCCTTGTCCAAGCCTTTTCCGACCATTGGCCCGGTCCGGTGAACGTGCTGCCCTCGATCAAGGCCAACAACGTGCTCGCGCTGAGACGGATCCTCTCCAGCGAGGGGCTCGGCTGCGACACCTTCGGTCGTTCGGAGCTGTGGGCCGCTCTCGCCTGCGGCGTCTCGCCGGCACTCATATCGGTAAATGGCACCGGCAAGTCGGCGGCGTTGGTAGAGGAGGCAGTCGCGGCGGGTTGTCGGATCACGCTCGACTCGCCTCGAGAGTTGGACCTCGCCATAGCGGCCGCGCGACAGCTCGGGCGGCGGGTGCAGGTGCGGGTCCGGGTCCGGCCGGACCTTTCCGCCTTGGAAGAAGTCGCCTCCGACTTCAGCTTGGACGCCGAGTCGATCACCGAGGTCCTGCGCCGGTACAAGGCTGGCATCCCGATGAACGAGCTGCTACCGCTCGGCGAGCGCGCACTCCAAGCCGACGAGGTCGACCTCGTCGGCGTGCATGCCCACTTCGCCCGGAACAGCCGCAGGCTTGACGTTTGGGCGGCCCTGATGCAGGCGTTCGGTGACGCGGTCGGCCGCCTGTCGTCGGCATGGGGAGGCTGGCAGCCGCGCCAGCTTGACATCGGGGGCGGCATCCCGACCGGGCGGGACCCGACCGGTCGGGCGATCCCGCGTCTCGCAAGCGAGAGGGGCCCCGCACCCTCGGTGGAACGCTATGCCGAGTTGATCTGTGCGAGCCTTTGCGAGTCGCTCGACAGAAACGGTCTGTCGACCTCAGACAAGACGCTCGAGATCGAGCCCGGCCGCGCCTGCTACGCCGACATCGGCGTGCACCTGAGCCGTGTCGTCAACCTGAAGACCGAGACTGAGCCGCAGCTGCTTCGTTTCGTCGAGCTCGACACCTCGGAGGTTTTCCTGATGGACCTGCACTTCGAGCACAACCGCTGGGTTCACGTGGTGGCAAGCCGGGCGTCCGACCCGCCCATCGGAGTGGCCGACCTCGTCGGCGCCAGTTGCGGGTTCGACACGATCACTCCAGATGCCGTGTTGCCAGAGGTCGTGCCGGGCGACATCGTCGCCTTTCTCGACACGGGGGCGTATCAAGAAGTGTGCGCGAGCAACTTCAACGGCATGCCGCGGCCGGCCACCGTCCTCGTCCGCGACAGCGAGGCCATGGTCGTGCGCCGAGGAGAGACCCTCGAGGACATCTTCAGCCGGGACCTCGAGGTCGCATAGGGCGACCCGGGCCGATCGGAAGCGACATCGGGCGCAGTCGTGCAAGCCGGGACCGGGCAGGACGCTCCGGGATCGGTGCCACCCGGGACCGGGCAGGACACGCTGCGATGGAAAGGCCAGCCGGGCCCTCGGACGCGAAGGCGCCATCCAGTTGGCTTCGCTCGCCGGTGGGGCTCTGGTTCTGACCGGCTCGGGACCTTAGACCCTAGGCAGCGTCAGAGGCGGTGCATAACCTGGACACATGTCCAAGTGTATGGGACCTGTCGTCTCGTGCCAGGCCGACAGTCCCCCTCGAAGCGCATTAGCGCGAGGAGGTCATGGCCGCCATGCCTAGCCAGCGTCAGGCCGAGCACTTCATCGACACACAGCAGCTGACTCCCGATCTGCTGAGGCGGCAGATGGACCTCATCGCGTTGCTGAAGCAGGCCGACAGTCATCGCGCGTGCCCGGGGCTGCTTCGGGACGCCTCCCTCGGCATGATCTTCGAGGAACCTTCGACGCGCACGCGGGTGTCGTTCGAGGTTGCCATGACAAAGCTCGGCGGTCACGCCCTCTACCTGAAGCCGGGAGAGATCCACCTCGGGCAGAAAGAGAGCATCAAGGACACTGCCAAGGTGCTCTCACGCATGGTCGACGCCATCGAGATCCGCGCCCTCAAGCACGAGACCGTCACATCGTTCGCCGCCTACGCGACCGTGCCCGTGATAAACGGGCTGACCGACTACAACCATCCGACCCAGGCCCTCTGCGACGTGTTCACGATGAGCGAATACAAGCTCCCCGAGAAGACGTGGCCCGACCTCACCATCGTGTTCGTCGGTGATGCCACCAACGTCTGCACCTCGACAGCGCTGATAGTGACCATGCTCGGCGGCACTTTCATCCACGCCCGCCCGGAGCAGTACAGCATCGAGGCCCAGTGGCCGGCTGTCGTCGACGAGCTCGCCAACAACATCAGGCGCTTCGGGGGGCGCTACTTCGAGACCGATGCGGTCGAGGACGCCGTCAAGGACGCGGATTTCGTCTACACAGACCTCTGGTGGTGGTTCGGCCAGGAGGACGAGATCCCCGACCGTGTCAAGGCTTTCAAGCCCCGCTACCAGGTCACTTCCGAGTTGCTCGCCCGGGCACCCGAGCACGTTCGCTTCATGCACTGCCTGCCGGCTTCTCGTGGGGTCGAGGTCACCGACGAGGTGATGGACGGGCCCAAGTCGATCATCTACCCGCAGAGCGAGAACCGGCTCCACACCGAGAAGGGCCTTCTCACCTGGTACGTCTACCCGCGTCTCGTCCAGCCCGTTCCTGCGACAAAAGCGTTCCACGAAGAGCGGATCCAGGCCTTTCTCGACGACCTGCCCGACCAGAGTGACCCCCCGGGTCCGGTAAATTGAGGAGATAACAAGATGACGAGCATGGACGTCCGGCCATCGGTGCCGCGGGCTCCGGCAAAGCGCGGTGCCCTGCGTCGCTTCGACATGATCCTCTTCAGCGTGACCGCGATCCTGTGTCTCTCGCAGGTGCCGATCACAGCCGGCCTCGGGCAGTCGGTCATCTTCTGGACGATCCTGGTGATCTTCCTCTTCTTCCTGCCCTACGGCCTCATAACGGCCGAGCTCGGGTCCACCTACCCCGACGCCGGTGGCATCTACTCATGGGTGTCACGAGCCTTCGGCGGCTTCTGGGGGACCCAAGTGTCGTGGTGGTACTGGGTCAACGTCGGCATCTGGTTGCCATCGGTCTACCTGATGTTCTCGACCCTCATGGGTCAGCTGTTCGGCTGGAACAGCGGCTACTGGCCGAGCGTCATCATCGCCATCGCTCTCATCTGGATCAACTTCGCCGTCAATGTCGTCAAGCTCGACACAAGCAAGTGGGTGGCGAACGCGGCGGCCATCATCACCGTGACCGTGATGGTCGTGCTCGCCATCTCCGGAGCCGTGTTCGCGGCCCGTCACGGGTCGGCCAACGTCTGGTCGAACCACACCGTCATGCCGAGCTGGGCGACGATCGGATTCCTCGGGGTGGTCGTCTACAACTTCCTCGGCTTCGAGCTCATGAGCAGCGCGAGTGAGGAGATGCGCGACCCCAAACGTGACGTGCCGCGCTCGATCCTGACCGCCGGCCTGCTCATCGGGGTCATGTACCTGGTCTCGGTGGTCGGCATGCTGCTGCTTCGACCGCTGGTCTCGATCACCTCCACCACCGGCTTGTACGACGCCCTCAAGACCGGGCTTGGTTCAGCGGGCCTCGGCCACGCGGTCGCGTTCGTGCTCGGGCTCGCTGCCCTGTACTGCTTTTTCGCTTTGTTGATCCCCTGGACGATCGGTGCCAACCGCGCGGCTGCGGAAGCCGCTCAGCGCGGCGACCTGCCCCATGTCTTCGGCCGGACGAACCAACGCTTCGGGACCCCGGTCGGTGCCGCCGCGCTGACCTCGCTGGTCGGCACCGCCTTCACGCTCGCTTCCGGCATCATCGTGGCCACCGTGGGCCAGAATTCCGGGGTCGAGACGCTGTTCTGGAACCTGTTCGCGTTCAGTTCCGTGGTCTTCCTGTTCTGCTACCTGGTCATGACGGCCGCGTTCTTCAAGTTGCGCCGGAAGGATCCTGACGCGCCCCGGCCGTACAAGGTGCCTGGAGGCAAGCTCGGGGCCGCGGTCGTGACGATCATGTGCCTCGGCTTCGTCGCTGCCGGCATCTTGTTCTTCGTCTGGAGCAACCCGACCGGGCCGGCAAATTGGACCTTCATCGGCCAGATGGCGATTGGCCTTGCCATCGTGGGGGTCATGGGAGTCGTCTTCGACCACTTCGCCACCCACCGTCCCGACCCAGCGACCCTCTCTCACCCTGAGGCCGGAGCAGACGTCGAGCTCACCGGGCTCGTGCCCGACAACCCGGATGAGCTGCTCGACCGCCAACTGCACGAAGAGGGATCTCGCTGAGGGGACAGCCGGCCGGGCACGCTACACCGGGACGGTTCTGGGCCCTGGCGCTGCTCCCGGCGGCCGCAGGTGAAGCCGCGCTGCTGAACCGCTACGATGGCAGCGAGGCCCGTCCGGGTCTCTTTCAACGTACGTCCTGGCATGCCCGCGGTCGTCCTTAGGGACGCGGTGCCGGGATTGGCTTAACCGTCGGGAGGGAGAATCGCGTGGCTGTAGTCACGATGAAGCAACTGCTCGAGGCCGGAGTCCATTTCGGCCACCAGACTCGCCGTTGGAACCCGAAGATGAAGCGGTTCATCTTCGGAGAGCGCAACGGCATCTACATCATCGATCTCAACCAGACCTTGGAGCGCGTCGACACTGCGTACTCCTTCGTGCGGGATCTCGTCGCCGGGGGTGGGGTGATCCTCTTCGTCGGGACGAAAAAGCAGACGCAGGACCCGGTGGCGGAGTTCGCCACCGCCTGTGGCATGCCTTATGTCAACCAACGCTGGCTCGGAGGCATGCTGACCAACTTTCAGACTGTCGCGGGCCGTGTTCGCAAGCTCGTCGAGTTAGAGGCGGCGCGGGCCGCCGGCGACTTTGCAGCGATGCCCAAGAAGGAGGCGCTCTCTCACGAGCGCGAGCTCGAGAAGCTCGATCGGAACCTCGGCGGCCTGCGCCGGCTGGAACGTCCGCCAGACGCGATCTTCGTGATCGACACCAAGAAAGAGCACATCGCGGTCACCGAGGCGAACAAACTTCACCTGCCGGTCGTCGCCGTGGTCGACACCAACTGTGATCCTGACGTCATCGACTACGTGATTCCTGGGAACGACGATGCCATTCGTGCCGGCCGGCTCATGTGCCGGGTCATTGCTGACGCCGTGGCCGAGGGACGCTACATCGCGTCGCGCCGGGCGGCGGATGCTGTCAGCAGGGCTCGTCGCGCGAGCCAGGAGGCCACCGCACAGCCACCGGCACCTGCCAGGACCGAACCGGCAGTGGCGACTGCCAGGACCGAACCGGCCGTGGAGACTGCCATGACCGAACCGGCCGTGGCGACTGCCCAGATGGCTGAGGCCCCGATCGCCGAGCTCGCCGCTGAGCGAGTCGAGCCCGAGGCTCCTGCTGCCGAGGCGGCTGAGGCTCGCGCTAGCGAGGTGGCTGAGCGAGTCGAGCCCGAGGCTCCTGCTGCCGAGGCGGCTGAGGCTCGCGCTAGCGA
>JBEKBT010000087.1:0-11858 GCA_050015255.1 Acidimicrobiales bacterium | reverse complement strand
GAAGGTGATCCACCGGCTCGCTCAGCTCTCCCTCGCCGTCACCTGCCTGCTCACTGCAAAGCTCGTCGACTGGAGAAACCGCTGGTCACCGGCGATGGCGCCTATCCGCTGAGGCTCTTAGTATCCCGCTGTCCTGACCGGGGCGTAGGGCGGTTCTACCTACCGGCGCGCAGCTTCAGCTTGGCGAACCGCACGACGCGGCCCCTGGTACGCGAAGGCACCGGAGGCCGGATTGCCCGAGGCAGGCAATGTGCACAGCCCCTGTTGCCTTGCGAGGGGAAGCCACGGGGCGTGCGCCGCCTACGGTATCCCGCGGGACCTGGTATAGACCAATTGCACCCCGGGATGGGTGCACGCTCCGTGTACAGTACAGGGAAGCACAGGCGTGCACCCGCTCCAGTATCCCGCGGGACCTGCAACGGCCAGTTTCACCTAGGACGCGAAGCAGCCCAGATGAGCCGTCGCCCGTGCCTCACGAGGACGGCGGCAACGTGCAACAGCCGGTAGCGGAGCGTCTTCGGCTCGGCCTTTTTGAGCTCGCCGTCGAGGCAGGTCATCTGCGCCCAGGCGATGAGCGCCCCGGCGATGAGACTGGTGGCCCGTATCGGCCGCTGATTGGTCATTCGCCATCTTCGAGGACTGCACCTACCTCGTGTCTCCAGGGTGGCACATTTGCCATGTTGGAGGACTCCGAGATGTCCCGGCTAGCCGATCGGGTCGCTCAGGATCGGCCCTCCCAGCGTGAAGCACGAACCCGCATTTGGACTCAGAGCTCGACGAAACGCTGTTCACTGCTTACATCATCCCCACTTCTGAGCACTCCCCGGGCACAGCCACCGCTTTGAACCGAGTCGATCTGCGGACGCTGTCGCAAGCAGGGTTGGCCTATATGTCAATCAGCTACTTCGTTCCCTTGTAGTTGAGGATCTGAGTCAGTCGGTGGTCGACGCGAACCAAATCGGCCTGAGCCGCCATGACGGCGTCGACGTCCTTGTAGGCGAGCGGGTGCTCGTCGATAAGGGCGTTCGCCGCTTCCGACTGCCAGGTCTTTCCCTGCATCGCCTCGCCGAGGGATTCGGCGGTCAGCTCGCGCCGCGCCATGTGTCGGGACATCCGTCGCCCGGCGCCGTGCGAGCACGATTGGAAGCTCGCGGCATTCCCGAGGCCGGTCACGATGAAGCTGGCGGTCCCCATCGATCCAGGGATCACGCCGCGGTCCCCCTCGCGAGCTCGGATGGCGCCCTTACGGACCACCCAGCCATCACGGCCGCGGTGGTGCTCGCGAGCAGCGAAGTTGTGGTGGCAGTTGATGCGTTCGACCTCGACTGTTTCCTCGCTCGTGACGTCGACAAGCGATCGAAGCGCGGCGCTCATCATCTTCTCACGGTTCGCCGCCGCATAGCGCTGTGCCCAAAGCATGTCGGCTACGTAGGCCTCGAACTCCGGTGACCCCTCGACGACGTAGGCGAGGTCACGATCCTCGAGGTCGATGAAGTGGCGGGCCATGATCGAGCGCGCATTGGAGATGTGGCGCTCCGCCAACGTCTTGCCGATGCCCCGAGAGCCCGAGTGCAAGACGAGCCAGACGCGCTCGGCCTCGTCGAGGCAGAGCTCGAGGAAGTGGTTGCCCGACCCGAGCGTCCCGAACTGGTGCCTGATCTTGGCCGCGTCTCTTGGTCCGATTTCGCTTGTCGGCATGCCGACCAACTCGACGATGCCGGCCTGAGCCTCGCGGTGGCCTTCGCCGAGACCCGCAGGGACGCGCGCCTCGATCAACGACAGCAAGGGAGCGAGATCGTCAGGCAGCTGATCAGAGCGCAGGCTCGTGAGGGTGGCGATCATGCCGCAGCCGATGTCGACCCCTACGGCGGCCGGGACGATGGCGCCCTCCATGAAAGCGACGCTGCCGACGGTCGCCCCGATACCCACGTGGGCGTCGGGCATGAGGGCGAGCGGCTCGCGGACAAAGGGGAGCCGGGCAGTGCGCTCAGCCTGAAGCAGCGTCGTCTCCTCGATGGAATCTGCCCCCCAGATAAGGACGTTGTCGCGCCTCGCGTCCATGCCTATTCCTTTCGGCTCAAGTATCTCAGTGACAAGGCCGTCCCCTGGACCCGGTAAACACCAAGGGACGGCTACTTGTCAAAAGGGCCAGTCGGCTCGTGACCCCCCTCCAGCACCGTCATCACGGTGAAGGGATCTTGAGGACATCCTCGCCGAACGCGGCTCTGGTCGATGCTGTCCGTTCTGCGGAGCAAAGCCACTCGACGACGAAGGGGTGCGCGCGATCGAAAAGGGTCACAACAGATTCCGTCTATGGCTCGGCTTACCTGACGACGACGAGCACACGAAGGACGGCGAACTGTGATGGAGCCTGACGGAAGCATGCACAAGAGCCTTCGCCTACACGGGAGACCGCCGGTGGACAAAAGCGGCGCGCCGCTCGGGTGCGTGGTTCCTCGGAGACAACGACGTGAGAGTGGCGGTCTTCGATCCCGCGACCGGCGCGGGCTTCGACGGTCTGGAGCCAGATGGCGTGAACCGCAACGAGAGAGCAGAGTCGACTCTGGCGTTCGTGGGCACGATGCTCCAGTTGCGCTGACACTGGGTCTTGTCTTCTTCACCATCTTCCGTGAGCCGGATATGGGCGTACCGCCAACGGACACGTAGGTCCAGTTGCTCTTTGTCCAGTGGATCAGAAAGCAGCCTCGCGGAGCGTCGCGGTAGTCCCGGCGACCGGCTCCTCACCTTCCGGGGGCGCTCCTCCCACTGCAGGGCCGCTCGACTGAAGTCCCGAGTCCGCCGGCAGCATGTTGCGCAACCCGTTCAAGAGCCCTCCTAGCTCCATCGGCACCACGAACTTGGTCGATCGTGACGAGCCGACCTGCTTGATGGTCTCCAGGTATTGCAGCTGCATGGTGTTTTTGTCGAGACCGCGTGCAACAGCAAGAATCCGTTCCAGCCCCGCGGCAAGGCCTTCGGCGCGCAGGATCGCGGCCTGCTTTTGTCCTTCGGCGGCCAGGATCGCCGCCTGCTTGGTGCCCTCGGCGAGGGTGACGGCGGCTTGCTTTTGCCCTTCGGCCTCCGTAACGGCCGCGCGGCGAGTGCGCTCGGCAGACATCTGACGGGTCATGGCCTGCAGAACGCCCTGAGGCGGGTTCACTTCCCGCACCTCTACCGTCGTCACTTTCACACCCCAGCGCTCTGTCACCCCGTCCAGACGCACGCGAAGTGACGCGTTCATCTCCTCGCGCTTGGAGAGCACGTCGTCGAGCGGCATGTCCCCGACCACACTGCGCAGCGTCGTCGCGGCAACGTTCTGCGCGGCAGCCGCGAACCTGCCGACCCGAAGCACCGACATCGAGGGATCGACGACCTTGTAGAAGATTATGAAGTCGATCGAGATCGACGCGTTGTCCTTCGTGATCGCCGTCTGGTGAGGGATCTCGAGAAACTGCTCGCGCAGGTCCACCCACGTCGTCCGGTCGGTGACGGGATTGATCATGATGAGTCCAGGACCACGGGTTCCGATCGCTCGGCCCAGCCGGAACAGCACGATGCGCTGGTACTCGCGCACGATCCTCACGGACAGCCCCGAGAGGATGAGAAGGAAGAGGACAACCACCCCGACTATGATCCCGACGATCATGAGCGGCCTCCTTCGCTTGTCGATCCATTAGGCGAGGACGGCGAACCGTCGGCCTGGATTGCGTCAGCCGGGATTGCAACTTCAAGCTCGTTCTCCCCGGAGACGGCCGCCGTCTCGTCGCCCCAGACCTCGAGGCGGACTCCGGCCACACGCAGGACATGGACGGGCGACCCCGCCGGCACCGCTCCGTTCAAGGCCACGGCCGACCAGTTCTCGCCGTTCACGCGGATAATTCCCTCTGGACCGAGATCGCCGACCGCCACTCCTTCGGCCCCGACGGGCGAGACCAAGCGGCGATCGGCTACGTAAATGCCCCGAGTCGTGAGCCCTTTCCAGGCCAGGGTGCCGATACCGGCAGAGACGACCAGGTCAGCGCTGAGCAGCGCCCACAGCACTGGCGCGGTCCGTCCGTCGACCGCCATCACGACGAGCCAAATAGCTGCCAGGACGCCGAGAATGCCGGCAGCCACGTGCGCGTGCGGGCCGACGTGAAACCCGATCAGCGAGACGAGGACAACGAGCCCGAGCAGAACTCCTGCTATCACCCACATGGCGCCTCCTTCCGCGGATGCGCAAAGCCAAGGCTAGCGGTACTCAAGGACCTTCGACTCGGCGGGCCGCTCTTCGAGCCTTCGACCAGAGGAGCAGCTCAGAGGGGTTGGTCGAGATCGGATGTGGCCAGCGGGCGCTCGCGCGGCGCTTCGGCGTCTCGGAAGCGACGATCTCCCGCGACCTCGTGGGCGTCCTCGCCGAACGCGGCCGTAGTCGTCGCTGTCCCCTTCTGTGGCGCTAAGCCGCTCGATGAGGAAGGGGTGCGCGCGATCGAAGAGGGTCACGACCGCCGAACTCAGCATTGAAGTCGAAGGTGTAGCTCCTGCAAAGCGTGAAGTAGGGCAACGCTGACGGCTCGTCTCGGAGCACGAAGAGGTGCCATTCTCCAAACTCACGGCGGTGTCCAGGACGGAAGAACTCGTTTACTTTACGTAGATCCCGTAGCGGAGCACGTAGCGAGCGTACGCTTATCTACCCAGCTTGGCGAGGGTCGGAGCGGACCTAGCTACCTCAGCTCCCGCACGAGCTGACCGAGGATCGCGAGCGCCCGTTCGCGCCGGCAGTCGGAGCGTTTCGCCTTATCGAGCGTGTCTGAGACCGGGAGCCTCAGCTTGTTCGAGCGATGATGCCTTCCATCTCCGAAGTTGAAAAAGCCCGCAAGGTGTTGGAGCGGATGTTTCCAGCGGCCCCCAACTTGAGCAACGCCGCCATGCTGGACTCCTCATCTGGGAACTCGATGACTGAGACAAGGTCGTATTCGCCAACCGTCCAGACCAGCTCGCGTACCTTTCCACCGCTCGCTTCTATGAGCTTCGTGAACTCTTTGGCACGCTCGGTGCTCTGACGGAAGCTCTTGATCCCTTGATCGGTCCAGTTGAGGAGGGACACGTAGGTGGACATTCCGATTTCCCCCTTTCGGTCTGCCCCGCTTGGGACAGAACCAGTCGGATCCTACGCGTAGATTGTTCCCCCGCCTAGGGGATCACCCCACCAACTTTCGCGCCTCGGTCCGTCCGTGTGACACGGCCGGGCTGTCGGCGGTACCTTCGGCCCGAAGGACGAAGCCGAAGGGTTGGCCGGAAAGGTGGCCGTCTGATCCTTGAGCTTGCCCGAGCTCTCATGTTCTCGGG
The DNA here is from genome assembly GCA_050015255.1 of Acidimicrobiales bacterium. Lineage (GTDB taxonomy): Bacteria > Actinomycetota > Acidimicrobiia > Acidimicrobiales > Bog-793 > Fen-455. The sequence goes on along the minus strand of JBEKBT010000087.1, from coordinate 6,530 downwards.
CGACGCGCCGGACGTCGAGCGGTGGGCGCGGGAGGCTGGGATGATCACGTAGAAGAAAATCTGCGATGGGAACTGCGCTCGCCATCTCTTTCGTCGTGATGATTGCCCTGCTCTTTGTGTGGAGGTCGGTCAGTTCGATCAAGAAGGGCCGCCAAAAGGGGCGTAGCCGGAAGCGCGACACTCGTTAGTCACGGGCTAGCTGAGGCCGGTACTGACACCCTCGTCGACGATTTCCGGAGAGAGTTACGGCGGCGCGAAAGTTCTGATCACAGAGCGTTTCTAAGCCTCCCCGGTTCAAGGATCATGTCGGCGAGCTTGGACACCCATATCACCCAGACACCGGCCTGCTGGAACGGCTTCGAGAAGAAACCCCAGTCAGCCCTCACGAAGCAGAGAGCGAGCCCTGCGCTGGTTTGGGGTCGGGTGCCAGGCGTGACGGGACCGGTATGTGCAACAAGTCGTGTGCGGCGATAACATCGTCGAATTCGGCTCGGGCCTCATTGAGCAGGATCGTCTCGTCCGGATACCTCTGCGAGAAGTGCGAGATCACCAGTCGCCGGGCTCCCGCCTCGGCCGCGATCCGCCCGGCCTGCGCGGCGGTGAGGTGACGGGACCGGCGTGCAAAGTCAGCCTCGGCGGAGGCGAACGTCGCTTCGCACACGACGAGGTCCGCTCCCTCCGCGAGTTCGAAGGCGGCATCGCACAGTCCGGTGTCCATGACGAAGGCGGCTACCTGCCCGGGGCGTTCCACGCTCATCTCTTCGACTCGGACGCGCCGACCGCCGACGTCGACGACACCGGCACGCTGGAGCTCGCCCACGGCTGGCCCGACGATACCGGCGGCCTCGAGCCGGTCGTGCATCATGGTGCGGCCCGCCGGCTCCTCAAGACGCCATCCGAGGGTGTCCGGGACGTGATCAAGGCGCTTCGCCACCAACGCGAATGGTGGCCCTGAGTCCACCACCCCGGTCCCGGCTACCGGCCGCTGGCGTACGTCGACGTGCTCGTCGAACACCGTCGCGTGCAGGAGCCGGTCGATGTAGACCTGGCCACTCGACGGATACAGGACCTCGATGGGATGGGTCACCCGGTCGAGCGACAGACGCTGTACGACGCCGGGGAGGCCTAAGCAGTGGTCCCCGTGCAGATGGGTGATGCAGATGCGGTCGAAGGTCCATGGCGACATGCCGGCCACCAGGAGCTGGCGCTGGGTGCCCTCGCCTGGATCGAACAGGATTCCATTGCCATCCCAGCGCAGGAGGTAGCCGTTGTGGTTCCGGTACCGGGTGGGGGTCTGACTCGCAGTCCCGAGGACGACCAACTCTCGCATAGGCACATTCTCGCGGTCAGACGTCAGTCGCCGCGCCGTCGAGGCTCAGCTCTCCTACGAACCCACAGCCGGCGACCGCGGCCGAATCGAGTTCGCCGGTCGCCACGAGCAGCCCGATGGCTCGAAACCGGCGCTCGTCTTTCGAACGCCCGAAGGGTCCAGGGTTTGCCGTGGTGACGCTTTCCGAGCGGTTGAGGCGCTCGGTCTGAATGAAGAAGGACATACGCACCGCCCGCCTCGTGTCTGTCAGGTCCTCAAACTGTTCATTGGCTTCTGTGATTATCCGGTCGACCAGAGCATGGCTCCTGAGGGCGAGGTGACGACTAGCTGAGCCGAGTCGGTGAGCGTGAGCTGGGCGCCGGGATGTTGCGCCGTCCCGGTCGCCCAGACAGCCCGTCCGGTCCTCGAGTAGATGACGAAATTGCCGTCGCGCTGCATCGAGGCCCAGGCGCCAGCGACCCCGCGGGTGCTTGACGCCCAAAGTGCCTGGTCGCTGGCCGAGTACAGCACGAGATTGCCGTCACGTTGCATGAGAAGGCGGCAAAGGCCGCTCGGAGACTCGAGGTACCACCCGGGCTCGAGGCGCTCGCCGGCGAGCAACCGGGAGTCCTTCGACGCGGTGGACCAGAGGACCCCTTTGGAGTCGTAGACGACCACGTTGCCGTTCGCTTGCAGGGCGAGCTGGGCGCCGGGATGCTTCGCCGTCCCGCTCGCCCAGACAGCCCGTCCGGTCCTCGAGTAGACGACGAAATTGCCGTCGCGCTGCATCGAGGCCCAGGCGTCAGCGACCCCACGGGTGCCTGACATCCAAAGTGCCTGTTCGCTGGCCGAGTACAGCACGAGATTGCCGTCGAGTTGCATGACGAGGCGGAACTGCCTGCCGGGCAGCTGCATCGAGGCCCCAGGGCGTAGCTGGCGACCGGGCTCAAGCACAGCGCTCGGCGGTCGCGGGGACGGGCGAGGCGCGCTCCCGCACGGTGCCGACAGTCCTGTCCGCCCAAGCAAGTCGATGAAGGTGTAGCCGTGGCTCTGGAAGTAACGGATGATGATCGGCAAGGCGGCTACCGTCGCCGGCATCGGGATCGCCTGGTTGTGCATCAGTACGACTGGGTGGCTGAGCACCCCGCCCTCAGACTCGGCGAGCGAGATGATGCGGTTCACCCAGTAGGAGGACCCGGACCCCTCCGCTTCCCAGTCTTCGGTGTCGACAGTCCACATCCATACCGCCATGTGGCGCTGGGAAGCCAACGATAACGTCGTCGGGTCGTAGTCCCCATAGGGCGGCCGGAAGACGCAGGGCGACGTCCCCGTCAACGACTCCTGCTCTTGGATCACCTGGTCCATCTCGGCCGCCTGGCCGGCTGAGGACAGCGTCGTCATGTCAGGGTGGTTCCAGGTGTGATTGCCGATCAAGAAACCGTCTGTTGCTTCAGCGCGGACGTCACCGGGCCACTTTGTTTCGTGCACGCCGATGTTGAAGAACGTCGCCGGCACCTGGAAAGACTCGAGGATCGAGAGGATGGCCTGCGTGCTCGGCCCCGGACCGTCGTCGAAGGTGAGCGCGACGGTCTTGCCACCGCTCGATATGCCTGGGGCGTGAAACTGCGGCCCGCTCGGCGGCACCGGGCACGATGATGGCGCTCCAGCTGCCGGTGATGCGCTTGGCGTTCTGCTTCGAGCGCTGGGCAACGGCCCGCGCGGAATGGCCCAAGCCGAGTGGAACCCCGTTCCCACAACGCCCACAAGGGCCAGTAGCACCCCCAATCCCGCGGCGACCACAACCTTCATAACCGCGATGTTGCCTGTAGAAGAGGTCCGCGGCTAGAGGCGTTGCTCCCGATGATGCACATCTCCGCTGTCGGTCTCAGGGAGCGCCTGACGACGGAGATGCGCTCGTCGGACTAGCTCGCAAGGGCTCAGCGGGCCGAGCCCTGCCACGAACGCGGCGACCATGTAGGTCGCGTGGCGTTCCAAAGACACCCGAGCGCGGTCGTATCGCGTCGTGGTGCGCGGATCGGCGTGCGAGGCCGCCTTTTGAACGTCGCGGAGGATCAAGTGCCGCGGTGATGAAGGCGTGTCGCAGCGTGTGGGGACCGACGGGCTTGGTGATTGCCGCTCGCCGCGCAACGCGCCTTACGACCTGCGCCGTGACGGTCGAGAGGGCTTCCGTCGGCACGAGGAAGATCGGCCCTTCGCAGCGCTCGCCGCTCCGGTCGAAATCGCGGCCCTAGACCCAACCAGAGATACGACCTCGATCGCCAGCCACCAACTAGACCGCGTCATCTTCATGATTCCTTCCTCGGAGGTGGCGAGTTTCGAGGTAGCGCGAACAATGCGAGCGGCCGGACGGCCATTATTTGACATTCGTTCACTCCGACAACTCCTCCTTGGGCTCGTGCTGGCCGTGTCGGTCACGCTAGGGCCGGTCGTGCACGCCGTGGCATCTGCGCAGAGGACGACTCCTGCCTGGGTACAGGTGTCGGTGGCAACGGTGTGGTACCACCCGTGGAGCCCGCGACCGGTCGACGCGCCGGCGCTCGGGAACCCGGCGAGGATCGCGGACTGGCTCACTCGACTAAGCGTGACCGAGCGGCTCGGCCTTGACAGCCGCATCAACACCCAGGTCCTGCTCGGCCAGAAGGTCCTCGTCCTCGCGCGCCAGGGGCGATGGAGCGAGGTCGAGGTGCCCGACCAGCGCGGCTCGGGCTTCCCCGACGGCATCATTGGCTGGGTGCCGAATGTTCAGCTGTCCGCCGTCGCGCCACAGGCAAAGACTCGGGAGGTGATCGTCAGCGTGCCGCGCACGTGGCTCTACGCCGTGGCCAAGGGCATGGTCGCCCGGCGCCGTTTCCTCGTCAGCTACGACACCGAACTGCCCGTCGTCGGGACAGTGCCGGGCTACCTCGTCCTCGGACTCCCCGCGGGCGAAGAGGGGGCGATCGCCGACAATGCGCTCAGCCCAGTGCACATCGGCGCCGTGTCGGGTACGACAGTCGCCGAGCAGGCGCGGCAGTTCCTCGGGCTTCCCTATCTCTGGGGCGGGACGAGCGCCTTCGGCTACGACTGCTCTGGCCTCGTGTACTCGCTCTATGCCCACTACGGCTTGTACCTACCCCGCGACGCGGCCGACCAGCGCCACGCCGGCACTCCGGTCGCGCTCGCCAAGATCCAGCCGGGTGACTTGCTCTTCTTCGCCGGCCCTGGTGGAAAAGGGCTCGTCCACCACGTCGCGATCTACGTGGGCGGCGGGCGCGTGATCGATTCGCCGTACACAGGGGCATCTGTCGAGATTGTTCCGATGACGTCCCTCCCCGTCTGGGACGAGTTCGCCGGCGCCATCCGCGTGACCCTGGCGAGCACACCCGCCTGACGCTCTTACAGCCTTCACTCCAGTGGGGACGGGAATGGGAACGTGAGCGAACTAGGCGGCCGACAAGCCGATAGCGTGTTGGCCGGCGCCTGTCCCATCGTCGCGAGCTACGGAGCAAGGAACCGCATCTTGCGGGGAGCGGCACCACGTCTTGAACGGGCTCTTAGAGCGGCTGGGATCGACCATGACGTGAAGGTGTACCCCGAGGCTGAGCACGGTTTCCTCAATGACCATGAGGGAGCGCACGACCACATTCCGGCGTTGTTCGTCGTGACGGGAAAGATCATGGGCATTGGCTACCACGAGGCCTCGGCCGAAGACGCCCGCCGGCGCATCGTCGCCTTCTTCAAGTCGCACCTCAACTAGCACGACCCGGAACGGAGAAACAAGATGGAAACTGCGCCCGCCCCGTGGATCGGCGCCTTGCGCCATTCCCACGACACTTTGCAGGCCCTCGTCGAGCCGCGGAGCGCGATGAGCTGCTCCGCCGGTTCGAAGAGGTGGCCGCTCTCCTTCAGGACCTCGCTCTCGGGACGGCGTGGGACGAGGCAACCGAGCCCGAGCGGCGAGTCCTGGTGGAGGAGCTGGTGGAGAAGGTTGCCGTGTTTCCCGATCACCTGGAGGTCACGATCGCAGGCGCACCTCGCCTCAATGTTGGCCTGGCTGAAGTGGGGCTGGGCGGCAAGCAGTCGCAGAACGTTGGTGTCGGAGGGCCGACGTGCACGATCTCGTACTACCGGTCACTGGCGCCTGATCCGATGACACCCAGGACGCGTGTGCCCCGATCGAGAGCGGTGTGTCGGAGGGCCGTCGTCTCGGATCTCCGACTGGCAGTGATGAAGAGAGCGCTGTTCCATGACAACCGACGCGACCGCCGATGAGTTCTGAGCGGCGCACGGCTGAACCAAGACGGCTGGACCAAGTCGGCCATGTTCCTCGTGCGAGTCGCAGATCCCTCAAGTACGGAGAGCCGAGGCCGCGAATCGACGAACCCGCCACGCTTCGGTCAGAGGTCCGGGGCGCTCGTGAGCCGCGGCCATTCACCGGCTCCGCCGAGTTGTTCAGGAGACGAGCGACCCGCGCCGATATTGATAGAGGGTGCACGACCACCGTTGTCTTGCCCGAGGGAAGCACGGGGTCGTGCACCCGACCCGGTGTCTCGCGGGACCCGACGCAGAGCAGCAGCACGTCCAGTTCCCGCGGACACCGAAAGTCTGACGTAGCACGGCCCCGCCGCGGGGGGGTGCAGCGGGGCCGGATTGCCCGAAGGGGGCAATGTTGCGCGACCCCTTGTTGCCGTGCGGGGGAACAGAGGGCCTGTACCCATCACGGTATACCTCGGGACCGGGCGTGGGGCAGCAGCACCTCAGGCACGCGCGGACACCGCGAATCGGGGGCGAGGGCTGGAAGCGACGCCGTTCGATGCCCAGCTCGCCAGCATCGACCCGCAAGGCCGAACGGCTCACCACCGCGCTGGTCACCTACGGATGCATCTTCGTTGAGGCCGAGGTCATCCTCGTGTGCCACGCGGAAGGTCTCAACGCCGGGCTTGGCATCGTGCACAGGGATGCGAGTGGACCAGCGCCCTACCGCCGAAACTCCCTCAGCGCCCACACGAACTGACCGAAGATCGCGACAACCCGCTCACGGCTAGAGCCGTTCGACGCCCCGGATGCAGACCTCAGCGACGCGCTTTCAAGGGCCGTCTGACCCGAGTCGATATTGATAGAAGGTGCACGACCCCCCGTGGCCTTGCCCAGAAGGAGCACGGGGCCGTGCACCTTTCTCAAGTCTGGGTGACGAAGCTGCGTAACGGAGGGATGGTGCAGC
>JBEKBT010000086.1:0-11891 GCA_050015255.1 Acidimicrobiales bacterium | reverse complement strand
CAGCTTGCTGCACCGCGCGCCCGAGACCAACGGCGTCCTCGACGCCTGCCGCCAGATGGACGTGGCCCTGGTCGCCTACCGGCCCCTGGCCGGCGGAGCCGTCAGCACCGGCTCCCGCAAGCACCAGGGTCCGGCTGCCCTTGCGGGCACTCTGCAAGAAGTGGCAACCACCCGGGACGCGACGACACTTCAGGTGGCACTCGCCTGGCTGCTCAAGCGAGACGACCACATGATCGCGATTCCCGGGGCCACCAAACCCGATCACGTCCGGCAGAACTCACGCGCCCTCGCGCTGGAACTCAGCGACGAGGAGTTCGCCGCCATCGACAGGGCATCGGCGCCGACGCGGACCAGATAGCCCTCGCTACATTCCCGGCAATTAGACCTCGCGACGCACTTGGATGGAACCTGCACCGCCAAATGTCACCGTATTACGCGAGACTCATTAAGGGCCCGCGCTTCGTCGCTGTGCCCTGGCCACCACGCCTTGTGCCCGATAAGGGCGGTGATGGCCGGAGTGAGGAACATGGCCATGACAAAGGCAGCGATGGCGATGCCCAACGAGATGGCGAAGCCCATCTGACCGAGTGTGCTCCCCCCGGCAAGGATGAGCGAGGCGAAACTCCCGGCCAGGATGAGACCAGCCGACGCGACGGTGGGTCCGGCATGGCGGACCGCCATGGCGGCGGCATCGTGGGGGTTGCGGCCCTCTTGGGCCTCCTCGCGCAGGCGGGAGATCATCAAGATGTTGTAGTCGGTGCCGAGGGCCACCACGAACAGGTACATAACGATCGGCAGGATGAAGATGAGGCCGCTCGAACCGCCGAAGTCTTGGAAGACCGCTACAGCCGCACCCAGCGTGGCGGCGAAACCAAGCCCAACTGCTGCCATCAAGTACCAGGGAGCGACGAGGCTCTGCAGAAGGAGCCCGAGAATGAGGAGGATCAGCACCGCTGCCACTGGGAACACGATCGCGTAGTCGTGGTCCATGGCCACCTGCAGGTCGACAAAGACCGAGCTGATCCCACCGATTAACGCCCGGCTACCAGCGGGAGCCGTGTTCACAGCCTGCTGCAGGGGCCCGCGTACGGTCGCCATGGCGGCGTTTGACATTCCCGGGGCCGAGAGGAGCACCTGGATGTCCGCCACCGTTCCGTGCTCGGCCAGGCGAGGAGCGCCCACTTGGGCGACACCGCGGACCATGGCCAAGCGTGACCGATAGGCGTCCAAGGCGACCAGGTCGAGCGGTCGCCTTGTGGTCGACTCGAGGTAGACGCTGGTGGGCTCCTCCGCGCCAGCGGGGTACCCCTTCAGCAGCACGTTGCCGTAGACGGTCGACTGGCTGGCGTTGTCGGAGCCCGAGGTGAGGTTGAAGGAGGGATGGAAGCCAATGGCGGCAATCGCCAAGATCACGAGGAATCCCCCGCTGGCGAGAGCAAATCGCCCGGGGTGTCGACCGAGGTTGCGGCCAAGGAGGTCGAAACGGGCCCCCTTCGGTTCGGACCTCCACGCTGAGGACGGCCAGAAGACCCTGGTCCCCAGCAGGGACACGACGGCAGGGATGAGCGTGAGCCCGGCGGCGAGCGTCGTGGCGACGGCGATCGCGAGCGCGGGCCCGAGTGAGCGGAAGATGCTGAGGCTCGACAGGATCAGAGCCATGAAGGCGATGATGACCGCGCCCGCAGCGGTGGCGATGGCCGGGCCCACCCGGGCAATGGCACTGACCATTGCCAACTTGGGCTCCTCGCCAACCCGCAGCCGCTCCCGGTAACGGAACAGGAGGAACAGCACGTAGTCAGTCCCGACCCCGAAGAGGACCACGATGAGCATGGCGGTCACCGTGGTGGCCACGTTCAAGTTGAAGGCTTTGCTCACCAAGGCGATGAGCCCGTCGGCGATCTGGGAGACGACCCCGATGGTGAGGACGGGGAGTAAAGCGATCACGGGGCTGCGGAAGATTATGAGCAACAGGACGAGGATCAGTCCGATTGTCCCCGCACCGACGATTTTGTTCGTCCGGTTGCCCGACTGCTGCTCGTCGACGAACTGGGCAGCGGTGCCGGTCACGCCCGCCTTCAAGTCTGTGCCCACCACCAGAGAGGTTGTGTCGCTTCGCAACGTCCCGATGGCATTGGTCTGCGCCTTGCTGAGCTGACCGGACGACGAGTTGGGCATCTGGACGTAGATGGCCTGGACGAGCCGGTTGGACGATGGAGGGCCGGCTTCAAACGCACCCAGGGTGGGGATGTGCCTGGAGGCCAGCGTCGTGGCGACCGATGCGATCCTGGCCGAGTCGGCACGCGTCAGGGCGCGCCCATCGGCGCGCTCGAACACGACGGTGGCTGCCGGCGTGGCGGCATTCGGAAAGGCCCTTTGTTGCAGGGCCTGGGCTTGGACCGACTGATAGTGGCTCGGCAGGAACGAGGCTTCGTCTGAGCTGGTCGCCAGCTTCGGGGCGAAACCAATCACGACGGCGGCGAACAGCACCCACAGGCCGATCACCCGCCATGGGTGCTCGACTACCGCGCGTCCCAGTTGCCTGAACATCTTCGATGGCTCCTCTCAGTGACTGTCACCTCTGCCCAGCCGTCGCTCTTGCTTGTCGAACGGTAAGCCGCTTGCTTGTCGCCCGTCAAGTGTAGAGTTCATCATGTCCTGGTGGCCTCTCTCGGCGCCACCATGTGAGGACGAGGAGTTCGCGATGGCACTGCAGCACCTAACCCGGGACGAGACTAGGGACCGGATACTCAAGGTCGCCCTGCAACTGATTGCTGACCAAGGCTTTGCCGCCACTTCCACCCGAGAAATATCCGAACGCCTCGGCTTCACCAAGGCTGCCCTCTATTACCATTTCCGCACCAAAGAAGACCTGCTAGCAGCCATCGTCGCGCCGGCGATAGAAGACCTGAGGATGCTCTTGGGAAAGGCGGGCCCTCGCAACGGGCCGGCGGCGCGCCGCCAGGTCGTCGAGGGCTACGTGGACCTCGTCGCCTCTCATACGGAGCTCATCCGGGTAATCTTCGACGACCCTTCAGTCCGCCACTGCGGGGTGTTTGCCCCCGCAATCCCTCTCCACGACCGGCTCACCCAACTGCTCTCGGGCACAGAGGTAGTCGACAGTGCCCAACGCGCCCGGGTGAGAGCAGCCCTCGGCGCCATCCATGCCGCGCTGCTCAATGCTGCGCTCGACGATGATCAGGATGTCGTGCGTGCTACGGCACTAGCGGCCGCCTACGCCGTGCTCGGTCTCCACGCCCCCCGCTCCGCCTGATCCACCAGAGGTAGCCGTGCCCCCAAGCGGCAGGTGCTCAGTGGCAACGTAGTTGTGACCGAGTTCCAGGGACTCGCGGAGTGCCTGTTCGAGGACTTCTTGGCTCCTGCCATGACCGCCGATGACCGGCCAAGATATTCCCCCCGGCAGGCAAGACCTTCAGGCAGCCCTCCCGGCGCCGTCTCCACAATGTGGAACGAGGGAGAGAACGCATGGTTCAGCGGGATCACCGTTACTGAGGCGGCGCCGACCACTCTTTGCGGTGGCCGTCATGAGGCGCGTCGTGCGGAGGCGATGTCGGTGGCGTAGCGGGCGATGGACGCTTCGACCAGGGCCTTGGTAGGCCGCCCCAGTCGATCTGGGCGTAGATGCGGTTGAGGTTGAGGGTGCGCTGCGCGTCGAGGAGCTTGTCGGTGAGCTGCTCGGCGGATCCGATCATGTGGGACCGTGGCGCCTGGTTCCAGCTTCGAAGGCAAAAGGCTCGACGATCCAGCCACGCCCGCCAGGTCTCTTGTGTCGCAGGTGCTCGTGGTAAGCCGCCACAGGTCCCCTCACAGATCGTCTCATCTGGATCCTCACGGCGAAGGGTTGGTGCGGCCAAGGCGCAGACAGAACGTTACGCGAGCGCCTCGGTAAGGCGAATCACGCCTCTCTTGTATCCAGGGCGTCACCTTGGGAAGGGCGGTCAGGCGTACGACGGCGAATCAGGGCGACCTATTAGGGCAGGTCATCGCATTATCCGTACGTCGCCGAATCACCTCGAACGGCGGCGTCCGCGGGATATTCGCGGGATGCGAGTTTCCCGCTAAATCCAAACTCTAGAGAGATGCGAGCCTGCGGGTGGTGGACGGCCCGTGCGCTCCGTAGAGCTCGCTCAGGTCGGACACCGCTTCGGCACGACGATCGTGGTGCCGATCGCGCCGCTCCATCTTCTGTCAGATGACCAGTTAATTGTCATCCTCACTTGGCGGTCAGCTGAAGAACGGCACAAGGTGAGCGTTGACCTCCTCGGCGTGGGTCCAGCACAAGCCGTGGCTCGCGCCGTCGACGGCGATGTAATCGCTGCCCTTGATCAGCTCGTGGGTCCGAGGACCGCAGGCCTCGATGGGCAGGATGCGATCGTCGGTGCCGTGCATGACCAGCACTGGGATGTCGATCTTGGCCAGATCCTGGCGGAAGTCGGTGTGCCAGATCGCCACGCAGGCGATCGTCCCGGCAGAAGAAGCGCTCACCGCGGTGTTCCAGGCGTCCCTGACCACTTCCTCACTGATCCGGTTGCCGAGTGTCTGGTCGAGGTTGAAGAAGTTCTTGTTCCACTCGGTGAAATAGGCGAACCGATCGGCGGTCAACGCTCCGGCTATCTGGTCGAACACCTCCTGCGGAACGCCCTGCGGCGTCTGGGCCGTCTGAAGAAGATACGGCGGGACCCCGGATACGATCGCGGCCCGCCGGACGCGGGCGGACCCATAGGCGCCGAGATAACGGGCGATCTCTCCGCCCCCCATCGAATGCCCGGCCAGGTCGAACTCGCGCAGGTCCAGGACGGTGACCAGCTTGTCCAAGTCAGCGGCGAAGGTGTCGTAGTCGTATCCGGTGGTCGGTCGGCTGGACTTGCCGAAGCCGCGGCGGTCGTAGGTGATGACTCGGTGTCCGCTGGCGATCAGCGCTCGTTCCTGGCGTTCCCAGGCCCGGCCGTTGAGCGGGAACCCGTGGATGAGCGCGATCGGGCGTCCCGCGCCGTGGTCTTCGTAATAGAGTTCAATCGGCGCGGAATTCTCCTCGCCTACGGTGATGTATGGCATCGTCGTGTCCGTTCTTTCCCTTTCCTATTTCGACATCTGGGCGAAGTCGCTGGCGCAGCGATGGTCAGGCCGGTACGACGTAGGGGAAGCGCCTGTTCCGTTGCTGTTCAGCGACGGCCGGCTTGAGCCCTGAGGGCACCGCGGTGTTAGCGACGAGGGACAGCATCGCCTCGGGCGCGTTATCGGCCAGTGTCCGTCCGTTGCGACCAGCGAAGCCGTAAGTGGCGGGCGTGCCAATCACATACGACAGCACGTCGGGGGACAGCTCCCTCGCCACGGCCTCGCCGTAGCCCTGTGGGTCTTCGGAGGTGCCGGTGGCTGTCACCACCGCGGCAACTTGGTCGGCGAGGTACTTGGCGACGGCGTCGAAGTCTTCGGAAGGGTGCCTTGTGTTGGCGGGATTGGAAAAGTCGGTGTCACCGGGCCGGAAGATCGGCCACATCATGGGGTGTCCGGCCCGGTTGATCTGCCGCCAGCCGCCCGCGTCGGTGGCCAGTTTCGTGGCGCACCACACGGCGGTTTGGGCGCCCGGTCGCAGCAACCGGTGCTGGGGGGAGACCTCCAGCACGATCGACTCGACGGCCGTTCCGGCAAAGCTGTTGCGCGCCTTCTCCGGCTGCCAGCCGGACAGGTCCACGGCGGTCCCCTTGGCCACCGCCCCGTTGACTATGGCCAGCAGCGACAGGTCGATGTAGAACGGGTCGACACACCGCCCGGCCCACAGCCGGGCGCCGCCCCCGCTGGCGGCCTCGCCAGTGCGACCTTCCAATACGAGCTCACCCTCGGCGGACTCCGAGCGAGCCTGCTCGCCGGTCAGGGAGTGCAGCTGGAGCGGCTGACGCCCGGTCGCGTCCGGTTGTCCGAACGACACCCGGTAGGTCAGGGTTTCGAAGTCAGCTCCATCGAAGTGCACCTTGAACTCGTACCGTGCCTCGGGATGGAAGCCCGGCTCGGCGTAGGCGCCGTTGATGTTGGAGTTGACGTCCATGACGAACACCGTGCCGCTCTCGCCCGGGAACAGGTAGAGATCGTCGATGTAGAGCTGGCCGTTCTCGCCGGCGAGCGGCGTGTCCAAGTGATGGGACATGGTGGGACCCCCCTTTTTGCTTTTGTTCCCCCGCGCCTGCTTTGCGGCGCTGCAGTCACCTTCGCGCTGAGCGGCGAGCGGCGGCCCCCGGAAGAGACCCGGGTCTTATCCCGGGTAGTGCCTCCGGCGTGGCGCCCCGAGCCCGGGCCCAAGTTGGTCTGGCGTTCGCGCTAGGGAGGCGGACAACCGCCTCCAGAACTCAGCCGCAGGACCTACGTCGAGGGGACCTGTAGCCCGTGGTTCACCGGCGTTTGTCGAAGCCCGCGGCGTGAACTGATCCCGAGTTTGGTGAACACATTGCCGAGGTGCCATTCAACCGTGCGGGCACTGAGAAACAACTGGGCGCCGATCTCGCGATTCGTCTGACCGTCTCGTGCCAGGCGGGCGATGTACGCCTCCTGGGCAGTGAGCGCGGTACGCGTCTCCGCGGCGCGTTTGCGCACCGCCTCGCCTGCGGCCATCAACTCGCGCCGGGCGCGCTCGGCGAACGCCTCGGCACCCATCGTGGACAGCATCTCGTAGGCGGTCCGCAGTTGCGTGCGGGCATCTGTGCGGTGGCCCTGGCGGCGCAGCCATTCACCGTAGAGGAGAAGGGTCCGGGCGAGCTCCACGCGGAGCCGGATACGGCCCAACCGGTCGATCGACTGGCGATAAAGGCCGTCGGCGGCCTCACCGTCACTCAGCAGCGCCCGGCAGCGAGCCTCGATGCCAAGGCCGTAGTCCGTACCGCCGGCCTGGGTGGTGTCCACCAGCCGCTCCAGTGCTTCGCTGGCGGTTCGGGTGTCCCCACAGCGCGCCGCGGCCTCGATCAGCTCGGGCAGCGCCCACATAGAGACATAGAGGGTGTCCTTGCCCGCTTCCTGCGCCGCGGCCAGCGCATCGGCGTAGCGGCCGAGGCCGTTGTAGAGGATCGCGGCCGCACACTGCGCCAAGCTCACTGCATGACCCCGGCCGCCGGCGGTGCCTTCGGCGATGGTGGACTCGAACAGCAGGGTGGCCTGGGCTTGCCTGCCAGACAGACCTGCGAAAAACAAGGCCCCAAATCGCGGGTAGTGGATTCCGGTCGCCTCCGCGACAACATCACCCTCAGCGATAAGCGAGGCCGCCGCCGCAAGGTCGCCGCTCCGTATGACAGTCGCCGCCTGAGAGGACAAGTCAACCGGCAACTGATCGAGCGCGCCGACGTTGCGAGCGAGCTCGGTCTGGCGGACGGCGATGGCGTGCCAGCCGTCCTCGTCCCAGAGGACGATGGCGGCCACCTGCGCGAGCCAGCCCCACCGGAGGCCTTCTTCAGTAGGGATGTCTCCGCTGATGAAGGTACTTGCGGCCTGGCGTAGTCTCGGTGCCGCGGCGGACCGGCTGTCGGTGACCAGCCGCGCCAGCCCATCCAGTAGCAGGTCGGCCGGACGCGGCGGATGCGCGGGTGGGGGCAGTGCGCGGGCGGCGCGGGAGACCTCGGCCAGGTCATCGGTGCCCGCCAAGTACCCGGCGAACATCGCGGCGATCCACGCGCTCAGGTAGGTGTCACGGGCGAGGTCCAGGTCGAGCGGCTCGAGCCGTTTGGCCGCCCTGAGCAGCAGCGGCGGAGCGTCGCTACCGAGGCCCGTGGCGAAGGTGATCTGCCCGCGCAGTAGATCCGCCCGGGCGCTGGTGAGCTCATCGAGCGGCCCGGCTTCGACCATGCCGAGCAGTTCGAGAGCTTTGTCGAACGCCCCGGCCTGCATGCTGGCCTGTGCCGCCGCCAGTCCCCGCTCCGCCTGCCGAGGCGTATCAGCGGTCAGCAGCATTGATCGCTCCAGAAATGCCGCTGCTGCGGCCAGCCCGCCGCGGGCCTGCGCCCGGGCCGCCGAACACTGCAGTTCCGCCGCCACCTCCTCGTCCGGCCACGCCGTGGACTGGGCTCGGTGCCAGGCCCGACGGTCCGGATCAGCCTGGGGGTCGGTCATCTCCGCCAGTGTCCGATGCACCTCTTGCCTTTTCGCCAACGACGCCGACCGGTAGGCCGCCGAGCGCACCAGCGGATGCCAGAACCGCACCTGGGAGCCGAACTCCACCAGCCCCGCTTCCACAGCTGGCACCGCGGCCTGAATTGGGATGCCCAACTTCCCGGCCGCTCGCCACACCAGCGACGGATCGCCGGACGAATCGGCAGCCGCGACTACCAGGAGCAGCCGCGTCTTGTCCGGCAAGGCCTCCAGCCTCCGCCCGAAGCTGTCCTCGATCGGGCCCGTCAGGGGCAGCGCGCCGGGCAGCCCGAACCCGCCTGCAAGTTCGGCAGGCGTCAGCCCACGCGGCAGCTCCAGCAGCGCCAGCGGGTTTCCCCGTGTCTCCGCGACGAGAAGGTCCCGGACCCTCTCGTCCAGGGGCCCGGTCAGCACCGACTCGAGCAGCGCCCGCGCGTCGCTGTCGCGCAGTCCCCCCACCTCGAGCTCGGGTAGCCCGACCAGCTCCGCGCTCACTTCCCGAGCGGCGAAGACCAGGCCCACGGGGTCAGCAGCTAGTCGCCGCGCCGCGAACCCCAGCGCCTGCGCCGATGCGCGGTCGAGCCACTGCTCGTCGTCGATCACGCAGATGAGCGGCCGCTCCCCGGCCACCTCCGCCAGCAGGCTCAGGACGGCTAGCCCCACCAGGAACCGGTCCGGCGGCGGTCCGACACTGAGGCCGAACGCCGTCCACAGAGCCTCCCGCTGCGGCGGGGCCAGGCGGTCGAGGCGGTCCAGCATCGGCGCGCACAGCAGGTGCAGTCCGGCGAAGGCCAGTTCCATCTCCGACTGCACGCCCGCGACACGTACCACCTTGCACTCCGAGGCATTCAGGGCCAGGTAGTTCAACAGCGCCGTCTTGCCTACGCCTGGGTCGCCCCGCACTACCAGCACCCGACTGTCTCCGGCCCGGACGGCGTCGACGAGCCGGTCAAGTACGCCGCGTTCGCCTTTCCTATCGGTCAGCGCCAGCGAGTTGCCCGACTGACCGTACTGCACCGCCATCAACCCCAGAGCTAGGCCAAGTCGGAAGCGGCAGGCGCGGCAATAGGCGCCTCGGGAGTGCTTTCGTACCTCGCCACCACCTGGGGCCGGCCCGGCCGAGCATGAACGTTCATAACCCCCCCGGGTCGCAGGATGGCCAACAGGAAACTGGCGGGGCGAGCCTATCAGGGCTCGGTCGCGAACCGAACATGCCGCACGAAGTCAGGTAGTCGAAGCCATGTCCCGTGTTCGATGAACAGGTGGGCGGGCGCTTCTGCGGGCTGCGCCAGGAGGCTCACTTCGCTGAGCCGGCATCCCGTCCTACTACGACGGCGTAGAGCGGTGTGGTCCGACACGGCGGCGGCCCTGTCTGGCGCGCAAGCCTGGAACACCTAGGCTCCATGGAGGCCCCCCGGCGCGACAGGGCGGCCGAGCCAGCTCAACCGCCGGCGATAACCCGCGGTCCTTTACGCCACGACAAGTACCGCCACGCCCAGTTCAAGAGCACAGATGTCCGGTTGCGCACGCCGGTGAGAAGGACGATGTGCAGGCCGAGCCAGGCGAGCCAGGCGGGCGTCCCCCGCAGGCGGAGGCCGCCCGGCAGCTGCGCCACCGCCGCCCTCCGCCCGATCGTCGCCATGATCCCCTTGTCCTTGTAGCGAAACGGCGCCGTCGCCTCCCCGGCGAGCAGGCGCCGGATCTGCTCTCCGACGAGCCTGCCCTCCTGTATCGCCGGCTGGGCTAGCTGGGGCAGGGCTCGCTCCTCGCCGCCTTGGCGGGCGGCCGCCATGTCGCCGATGGCGAAGACGTCGGGGAACCCCTTCACGCGAAGGTCGTCGCCGACCTCGACCCGGCCCCGCGCCTTGGGGAGGCTGAGGGCCTCGGTGAGACCGCACGGCCCGACCCCGGCCGCCCAGATCACGAGCTTGCACGCCACGACCTCCCCCGAGCCGAGCACCACCTGGTCGGGCCTCACCTCTTTCACGCTCTCGCGGCAGCGGACCTCGACCCCGCGCCGCTCGAGCACCCGGCGTGCGTAGGCGCTCAGCTTGGGGTGGAAGGCCCCGAGGAGAGGGTCCTGCTGCTCGACGAGCACGAGGCGTGAGAGCGACGAGTCGAGCTCGCGGTACTGGGTGCTGAGCTCCATCTGGCGCAGGTCGGCGAACGCCCCGGCCATCTCCACGCCGGTGGGCCCGCCGCCGACGACGACCACGGTCAGATCGCCCTCGCCCGCCCCGTGCCCCGAGGCCCGCTCTACGCTCGCGAGCGCCATGTCACGCACGGCGATGGCGTCCTCCATCGTGTAGATCGCCTTGGCGTGCTCCGCCGCCCCGGAGACCCCGAAAAAGGTCGTGCCCGCGCCGGCCGCGAGCACGAGGAAGTCGTAGCCGAGCTCTGGGCCCTCCTTGAACAAGACCGTGCGGGCGGAGAAGTCGACGTTTGTGACCTCGTCCTGGCGGAAGCGCACGTGCGGGTGCGGGCCCGTGTAGGCCCGGACGGGGTAGGCAATGTCACCCGGGTTCAGCCCGGCTGTCGCCACCTGGTAGAGGAGGGGCTGGAAGGTGTTGTAGTTGTGGCGGTCCACGAGCACGATGTCGAGGTCGGCCCCGGCCAGCGCCTCACAGGCGGCGAGGCCCCCGAAACCGGCCCCAATGACCACGACCCGGCACTGACCGCTCACGAGCCTCCTCCGTCAGCCAGAAACGCCGTCACATCCCACGGTATACAGGCGAAGGCGACGGGCCGGTCCCGGCTCGCCCGTTCCTCCGGGCCCCAGTCGGCTCGGGCCCGGTATGGCCGAGGGCGGCGCCGCGCCCGCATCAGGGGGCACGGCGGATCTGGAGCATGTAGCAGCCGAAGACAACGTTGCGGGTATGGATTCGCTCCACGCTCTCGTCCTCGAAGATCTCTGCGATGACGTCCTCGGCCCGCTCCTGCGGACTACAGAGCCTGCCCCCCGTGATCACGCCCTCAGCGTCGTAGCTGCGAAAGACCTGCATCCGGTCGCGAAACGCCTCCGGGTAGCCCGCTTGGGGGCTGTAGCCGGCACATCGCGCGGCGTGGATGAAGACCGGGCCTGTCTCCGCGTAGGGACCGGGCCGGTCAAAGGGCTGGTAGGCGATGAGAAGGACCTGCTCGCCCGCCTCGGCCAGGCGCAGGCAGCAGCGCAGGGGCTCGCCGCCTTCCCCCCGGCGGTCTCGCGACAGGGCGTTGCCAGAATCGTCGGTGCCGCGGCTGCGGATGGCTTCCAGGCGGGCGGGAGCCAAGGCGTCCACGGTAAAAGGCGTTCTTTTCATTGGGCGAGCTTAAGGTGGGCCGCCGGCACTTGCTGGCGGAATTCGGTCCAGGCAGCGGATGAGCGACGCAGCGGCGGCAGTTGAAGCGCCATCCAGGTCGCCGGCGCCCAGGTTGTCGTGCCGTTGCTCTTGAATGTGCAGTATTTGACGGCACGACTCAGGAAGCCTCTCCAGCAAGAGAGGCTGGACCTGGTAAAGAAATGGCCAGGACAGCAGTCGTTGAGGTACGCCGGCCGGCCACCGGCCGGGTTCCATCGAGCCGGGTGGCCCCATCGAGTCAGGCTGTGCCGTCGGACGGTCATGAGCGGCGGCGGCCGCGGGATATTCGCGGAATGTAATTTTCCCGCTAGTGTCCTGAGTTGTCAGTTAGCTAAAGAATCTGTGTTTTCGGGAATTTCCGATCGGCAGACCGCGTTGGTGCCGTGCGAGCATGGAGGTGCGCATGGCAGAACGTGGACGACCGAAGGA
>JBEKBT010000085.1:0-12023 GCA_050015255.1 Acidimicrobiales bacterium | reverse complement strand
CTTCGCCCACTGGCAACTCGTCGCATTCACCGACGGCCGGCCTGTGGGGGCCGGATGACGGGAGACTGTCACGTCCGGTCCTGAGAGCGGCGGGGGGTGCGATTCCCCCCGTCGACTCGCCCAGGGCAGGGCCACGGCGCATCGCCATCCGGTGGCCGCCCCAAGAGGCTTCGAACGACCGTTCGGACTTGCCCGCGAGCAGTGTTCGTGTGACTCATACGGAGGATAACTAGGGGATTTGCTTCGTACGTTGGGGAAATCCGCCAACTGGGTTGCTATCCCAAGTACCGTCAATTGTCAGACAGTTGGTGTCCGAACTGACCCGGGGTGTCTCCCCGGGTCAGTTCGTGTCAGCACTCGCCTTGGTTCGTGGCCAAGACCTACCACGCCGAACGTATTGAGCGGTACCCGCGAGACAAGAACGTCTACCACGACCACGACAATTGTCCCTCGGGCGAACGGATCAAGCGGAAGCACCGCGAGTCAGGACCATGTAAGAACCGACGCCTGTGTGACCTGTGCGGGATCTTGAACCGACTGGACGACGCGCAACATCTCGTCGCCGAGTTGATCAAGCAGATGAGCGTTTGAACACGAGCTTGGGGGATTGGATCCCGAGTACCGCGACATAAAGGAGGTCCCGTCTTTGCAGACGCTTGGTACCGTCGAGACGGACTCTCTCGTCGGAATTGACCCCATTGCACCGAGACGGAGAACCAGAGCCACTCGGTGGGGCGCCTTGTCCGAGTCCTCGAGATTGAACGCCGGTCGCGAACGCCCGGTGTGGCGCGGCGATCGTATCGGCGCGCACTTCCAGCTCTAAGGGCGTGAGATAACGCATCTCGACTCGACTGATCCGGGGCAAACGGGCTCTCGCCGCCGCATTGGCGACGATCAGGTTGTCGTCCACTTGCTGCGTCTAAGAGCTGGTCGAGGATCGTGAAGACCCGATGAACACTCGACGGAGACAGTCGTGCCCCAAGTGCGCTCACCCCTGCCTGACGTCCGCCGCGTACCGGGTAGCCAGATCGCCGGCACGAGATCACGCCGGGAGAGCTCGGCGAGGACCCGCGCGTGGGCGGTCGCGCCCCAGCTAGATGAAGCCACGACATAGAGGACCGGCAAGCGCCGATCGACCCGGTGAGCCGGAGCGCCTGAGAGAAGGGCTAAGGAGCCTGGTAGAAGTTCCTCACCCAGCGATGGTGGCGAAGGACTTCGAGCTCCTCAGCAGACAACGGACCAAGCTCAGCCGCACGAACGTTGGCGTCGACGTTGCGCAGAGAACGCATGCCGGGGATGACCGTCGAGACGGCAGGGTGCGAAAGGCAATACCGCAGAGCTATTTCCGGGAGGCGTTCGACCGGGGAACCGAGGTCTTTGGTGATGGCCTGGACGCGTTCCCATGCTTGCTCTTTGCGGTCGCCGCCGAAATAACTGTTGCGCCAGTCACCTTCGGGGAACTCGGTCTCCGGTTTGATGTTGCCGGTCAATGAACCTTCGTCAAAGGGCACCCTGACTATTACACCGACTTTTTCGGCCTCCACTGCCGGGAACAACTCGTCCTCGGGGCTCTGGTCGAAAATGTTGTAAATGACCTGCACACTGTCGACAACCCCCGAGTTGACAAGCGCCAACGCGTTGGCAGGCTGGTGGTCGTTGATGGAGACGCCGAAATAGCGGATCTTGCCCTGCGAACGGAGGCGCTCGATCGCGTTCATCCAGTCACCCTGGCCCATCCATTCGTCCGACCAGACGTGGAACTGCTGCACGTCTATCCGTTCGAGCCCAAGGTTCACCAGGCTCCGCTCGGTGCACTCCACGATCCAGTCCGCCGGGAATGCCTCTCCGGCCGGTACACCTTTGGGGGCGGGCCACTTGAGGTTCTTTGGAGGCACCTTCGACGAAACATGAACAACCCCTCCTGCCTCTCGCACGACCTTGCCCACTAGCTTCTCGCTATGACCGTCCCCATAGCCGAGGGCAGTGTCGATGAAGTTCACACCCTGGTCGATCGCCCGACGGAGCGAGCGCAACGACTCGTCGTCGTCGGCCCCGAGCCACATGGTCTTTCCGATCCCCCAGGCGCCGTAACCGAGCTTGGACACTTGCAGACCGGTCTTACCCAAGCTGCTGTAGTTCATGGGCAACCTCCTGCAGGCAATGTACGCGCGGAGCCGGGATCGCAACAAGACCGGTGGACACGACGGCAGCTGACTCGATCGAGCGCCGGGCAAGACCTTCTACCTCGAATGGCGACCCTGCTGACGCGGTCCCGTGGTGCTACAAATCCAATAGTGATCGAGCCGCCTGAAGCCTCAGATGCTCTGCTCCGGGCAGCGATGTTCAAGCACCTCGATCGGCTACTTCAAACCAGCCCGGACGGCGTCATTTGCCCGCACTGTCAGCAGCCCACCACTCGGTACGAGTCAGGCCTCCACGAGCTGTCGCGTCGCCTCCGCTGCCTTGGACCGATCACCAGCGCCCAAAGCAATAGAGCCAGCAGGATTGCGAGCGCGCACGCGGAGAGCATCCATCCGAGGTTCCAGCCTGGCGGGTCGTAGGTCCAGGTGAGCACACCGCTCCCTGGGGGGACATCTACCCCCTGTACCACGCCGACGCGTCGCACTGACAGCCTCCGTGCGGGGCCGACGTTCGGGCGCCACGTGGCTGTCCACCCCGGGATCGCTGCCTCGGACCTTATGACCTCCACCCCGTGGGGAGAGGAGACGGCAGCAACAGTCGGAGCGAAACTCAGACCCGCCGTCGCATGCACCGACGCCCCGGAGGACCCGTGAAGAGTAAGAGCGGGAAGCGTGAACTCATCGACAAACACGGCGAAGGATCCGTCCATGCCTCGAAATACCCAGTGTGGGGGCACGACCACCGCCTCGAGCTGGCCGTCGGCGACGAAGTAGGCACCGTTCGCAGTCGTGACCGAAGGAGAGCCGAGACTGGTGCGGGTCCGGCCTGCATCGGCAACCAGAGCGACGGCCTCCACGGATTGAGCAAACGTCACGCGCAACAGGTGCGCGCTATCAAGGGTGGCCGCAGGCGCCCACAGGGTGGCACCGCTGGAGGTGACCACTCCGAACCGCAATCCACTGTTCAGATCGGCCTTGGCGCTCGCGTCGGGCAGGACGATGCTCGTGAGATCCAGGTCCTCGCCGAGGTACCACGTCGCGCGCCCACCGGCAGCTAACCGGCGCTCACCTGCTACAGGATCGGGTGGCGCCGGATCCGAGCTGGCGGAGACGAGGAAGTAGTCACGCGGTGCGAACAGGACCGTGGTACCGAGCTGATTGAGAGTCCCGTCTCCTATAGCGCGAGGATCGAGAATGTCGATTCCGCTGCCGGTCGGCGAGTGCGAGCCGGTGGCAGAGGCGTAGGTGCCGTCGACGATCGAGCCGTAACCCTGCACGGACGCGACACCGCCGACGACGTTCAGGTCCGGTGTCTCGATCTCGCTGAGTTCGTTGCTGTCAATACCGTTCGGGTCGTAAACGGCAAAGCGTCCGGAGCCGGTGAACGTTGCGGCGGCGATCGTGGCGGCAGGCGCGCGAATGAGGGCGACTGCCCTGGGGAAGATCGCTTGGGCGCCGATCGCGGGTCTGCTCGTGGCGTCGCCGGCAGCGGGGGTGATCGATCCACTTGAGGCTTGACCAGGACTGGGAAGCACGGATACCACCGCCATCAACGTGAAGGTGACGACGTCGACGACCACCAAGCCGAGGAGCGCCCGGGTACGTCGACGAGGCTGGAGCAGGTGACCCCAGACGACGAGGGCCACGGCTGCGAGGCCGAGGACACCGAAGGGCAAGAACCAAAACCGCAGGCCGCCGTCCTCGGTGGCCGACCCGAGGCTCACCCCCAACCACCGCAGCAGACCGGCTCCCCAGGCCATCCCGACTGCGACGGTCGCGACAGCCGCCAGCCCGGCCACCGCCCCGAGGATCCGGGCCCTCCGTTCGTTCACCGATCCCAACTTGACTGCCAAGGGCACCGGAGTCGTCCTCGCGCCTGGGCACCCAGGCCCTGCCGCCAGAACTGGCTTGACCCGAGAGCCCCATCGCGCTCGCGCGTCAGCGAGCCACGCGTCGGACCAGTAGGCAAGAAGAAAGGCGAAACCCATGTCGGCTATGAGGATGTTGCGGCTCTGGAGTCGCTGGCCCCCGAAGAAAGGCACTCGGATCAGCAGGTGCCAGAGGGGGGTGTTGCCCCCGAGAGCCAGGACGATCCCGACGAGCGCCGTCACCTGCCAGACGAGCCATTCTGGCGCAGGCCGCCGCAGTCGCAGCCGGCCTAGCAGCGCGAACGCAGCGACGAGCGGCATGAGGCCGACGTAGCTGGTCACCTCGGGGAGGTTGTAGTGGGCGAGGAAGGAGGGCTGTCCGAACGATCCCGATCCGCCCAGGAGATCGGGGACGACCATCAAGAGGAGCCACCTGTCGCGAAGCGACCCGGAGCTAAAAAGTGAGGCGCTGTTTGCGGCGCGCTGTGAGGTGCTCACCGCATCTACCCCGGGCAGCCACTGCACAGCACCGAGCGCCGCCGCGAGTAACACGCCGCCCGCGACCCACAACAAGTACGGGCCAGCACGGCGCCCGAGGCGCACCGCCCGCCAGGTCGCGTATAAGGCGATGATCACAGCGACGTTGGTGATCGCCCGAGGTTCACCGGCAAGGATGACCATCGCCCCTGCCACGCCTAGCAGTGCCATCCAGCCGAGCGGCGATTTGCGCGTGGTACGGCGCACTTCCGCCAATTTGGCGGCGCCTCCAGCGCGCTCGGAGAGCCGCAACAAGGCGAAGAGCGCAACCGGCGCCCAGCTCATGCCCTCCACGAGACCAATGTGAGCTATCTGCGCGGTCATCGCACCTGCAAAGCTGAATGACAAGGCCCCGAGGAAGCTCGGAACCGAGGCGAGACGCGACGCCCGCAAGAACGCGAAGCAACCGATCCCTGCCACCCACCAGGTGACGACCAGGGTGAGCGTCCATGCGGCCGCTCCTGGAAGGAGGACGAAAAGGAGTACGAAGGGATACGCGGCCCCGGCGTTCCACCCCCCGAGAAGCGGGGCCCCGCTCCAGACGTATGGGTCGAACAGCGGCAGGTGTCCAAGGCGGATCTGGCTGCCGACCAGTTCACGCAACGGATAATTCTGGGTCACGTCGTCGCCGGTAAGGGCCATGTGCCCGAGGAGCGCGGGCAGGACGAACACGGCCAGCGGCAGCACCACCAGCACAGCGAGGCACCACCGGTCGGGGCCACGAAGACGCCGCACGGCGGCCGGCACGAGGAAGAGGCAGCTAGATCTCCTGAGCCGCACTGTCCGGACTGGAACGCGCCCGCCGCGGTTCCCGCCGCTCAGCACTTCTGTTGGGCTGCCCTCGTGACGCTCAGCAGACCGCCGGATGGCGACGGTCATCGAAGGGGTCGTGTTTGGGTTAGCGACAAGGAGTCTCATACCGGCTCACTCACTCGCCCTTACTGCCGGCCTCTTGCCACAGGGGGTTTCGGAAGGCGGTTTGCGACTGCCAGCAACCCTGTGGCGACAGTTTGGATCCTGTACATCAGCTGCCCTCCCGAAATGGATGCTCTCCGTCTTCGGCCGGCACGTGTACGTAACTATATCGCAACATGAATGTAAAGTATCACCGGGCTCTCAAAGGGGACCTCGATGATGACTTGGCCCGGGTTCGACCAGGTCGCGGCCTGCTTCGGGCCTTATCGTCAGATCTCGATGCTCGCCCGGCCGCGGGCTGTGTGACAACAGGGTTACGCCACGGCGCGACTCGAGGCTGCTCAGTCCTTGTCGCCCTGCTCCACGGTCGACCGACCAAGCGAACGGCCATAGCTGTCTCGCGCTTTGATGGCAAGTTAGGCAGGTGGTCGGGGTACCTTGATCACCGTCTCGAAACCCTGACGACTGGCGCATATCTTGGCTGTCGGCGCCCTCAGCGCGGCAGTCTCGGTCGATCCGTTCCAGCTCGCGCAAGCCATTGTCACGGCTTAGCCCCGAACCACAGAAAGACATCGGCCGATCGTCTATGGGGCACTGAACCAGCTCGGATGGATCGGACCCGTGGTCGAGGTGTCTGATGAGCCCCCGAGGCGACAGAGGGTGCGTGTCGGACCGGGCCCCGTGAAGGGCTGGGGGGGACCGTCGTCTGCTGGCGCCGGGCACAAGTGGCGGGACGCCGTCATCGCGCAGGGATCAGGCGTGTAGGCAAACGACCGGCCGGGGAATGGAACGCAACCTGGCGAGGATCGTGTTGAACTGCGCCTCCCACGGCCATGCCCTCGGCAGGTGCAGGGTCCTTCTGCCACCAGATGTGGTCATGCGCCCGTGGAAGCCAGAACGACCTGTGCTGAAGACCGATCGAGCACGCCGACAGACAACGCGAGACACCATGACACTCGTCGGAGTTGACTTCCAAATAGTCGTAAGTTCGTCAGCTGCCGAGAATGAGCTGAGCTGCCTGCTCGGCGGCCTGCTCCTGCATGTTCGGGAGGACGTGGGAGTACGTGTCGAGCGTGATGGCGATATTCGCATGACCGAGGCGGGGTGCTTCGGCCACTAAAACCGTCAGCGGACAAGCACCGATAGCAAAGTATTGTTGCAGCTAAACAGCTATTTTGTGCGGGCGAAGGGACTCGAACCCCCACCCCCGAAGGGACCGGGACCTAAACCCGGCGCGTCTGCCAATTCCGCCACGCCCGCGTGACCACCGAGAGCGTACCTCTGACGGAACCCGGGTCCGCCGGAACCTCCCGAGACATGAATGGAGCCTGCACGCACGTGCCGCTCCGGTAATCTGCGGTCGCGGTCCGACCGACGTCGGGCCCGACAAGGAGGAAACATGTCCTTTCCGATCGCCGAAGGGATCAAAGCAGTGACGATCAACTCCGAGTACGCCCCGGGCGATCGGGCGGGCGAGATCTACCAGCGCCTCCTGCGCGAAAGGATCGTGTTTCTCGGAACCCAGGTCGACCAGACCTCGGCCAACTTGATCTGTGCCCAGCTCCTCTTGCTCGAGGCCGAGGACAGGGAGCGCGACATCTCCCTCTACATCAATTCCCCAGGTGGGTCTGTGACCGACGGCCTGGCGATCTATGACACGATGCAGTACGTCCGCTGCGACGTGTCGACGATCTGCCTCGGGCTTGCCGCGTCGATGGGGCAGTTCCTGCTGTGCGCCGGCGCCCCGGGCAAGCGTTACGCCCTCCCGCACAGCCGAATCCTCATGCACCAGCCCTCGGGCCAGATGCAGGGCCAGGCCGCGGACATCGCCATCCAGGCCGAGCAGATCATCTACCTGAAGCGGATGATGGCCGAGCGGATCTCCCAGCACACCGGCCAACCGATCGACCGGATCGAGGCCGACTCCGACCGTGACCGGTGGTTCACTGCTCAAGAGGCACTGGAGTACGGGTTCATCGACCGCGTGATCGACCGCTCCACTTTGAAGGCGACAACCTGAGCTCCTCGGTAGTCGTCGTCTCGTTCCAGCCGACGAAATGGCTGGGGCGGTGCCTCGACTCAGTTGTCGGCCAGGCTGACGAAGTCATCCTGGTGGACAACGGCTCGGAGGGCGGATCGGTCGCAGCATACGGGCGTCGGGGAGTGCAGGTCCTCCGTTTGGCGGAGAACGAGGGCTTTGCGAGCGGTGTGAACGCGGGTGTCGCCACAGCGCATGGAGACGTCGTGGCGCTGCTCAACGATGACGCTGTCGCCTGCCCATCGTGGCTGGAGACCTCGGAACGCGCGCTCGAGGACTGTGACGTGGCCGCGGTTGCTCCGAGGATCCTGTTGGCGAGCCCGTTCGGCGAAGTCGCCCTCGACGACGAGGAGCACTTCGCTCCCGGCGACGCTCGAGCGCTCGGGCGCCGGCTCACATCGGCGACGATCGACGGCAAGGACGTGCTGAGCGCTCTGATCGGTCCCGGCGTGCACCGCCTGGAGCAGGCACCCGATGGTGAGCGGTGGCGCTGGACCGCAGGGCGGCGCTGTTTCTACGTGCCGCTGCCCGGGAAACCGGACCTTGGCGACCAGAGCCAAGGCGGTCTCAGCCAGGCTTGCGGAGACGCCCTCGAGCTCGTGCTGAACGGGGAGCCGGTACCGGTCCGGCGTGTTGTCGACCTGGTCAACAGCGCCGGCTCCTATCTCCGTGCGGACGGCTACGCAGGCGACTGCGGGGCCGAGCTCCCCGACGACGATCGCTGGCGCCTTCCCAGGGAGTGCTTTGCCGTCAGCGGCACAGCGCTCGTGACGACCGCGGCGGTGCTGTCCCGGGTCGGGCCTTTCGAGCGCAGCTATTTCGCCTACTACGAGGACACCGACTGGTGCTGGCGCGCACGCCTGCAGGGCTACCGCATCATGTACGAGCCTGCCTCGACCGTCCGCCACGTCCGCGGCCAGACGAGCGGCGGCACGCTGGCGGCACGCACGCGGTTTCTCGCCGAGCGCAACCGGATCCTCACCCTTCTGCGTTGTGCCCCCCTTCCCCTGGCGCTCCGGGAGGCCCGCAGGAAGTGGTTGGGTGGAGGCGACGACGGCGTCGCAGGTGTGTTGCCGCGTGCCTTCCCGGCGGCACTGGCACAGCGCGCCCAGTTGCGCCGCCGCCGGGCTCTAAGGAGCCAGGAGGTCTACCGGCGTTGGGCCGGTGTCGACGTGCCCTCCGAGAACGCAGGGCCTACGACGACGAGCTGAAGGCGGTGATCGGCTCGGAGTGAGCCGTTCCGGGCACTTCGCCGTACGTGCCGCTCTTCCCGAAGCGCAGGATGGTGCCGGCGACCGTCGCTAGCCAGTAGCCGTTCCCGGTGGGACTGGCGGCGATGCCGACGACCGGTGAGCCGAGGTTCTTGTGGGCCGCTGATCCGTGCGAGGCCACGCCACGGGAATAGACGACGCCGTTCTGCGCAGCGAGCCAGTAGCCGGCCCCATCGGGCGCGGCCGCGATGGCGACCACGGGGGAAGGCAGCGGGTGGCGCGAAGCCGGCCCGTAGTTCGGGGCGTCCTCGCCATAGACCGCACCGCGGGAGGTCGCGATCCAATAGCCGCCGGTCGCCGGATCGACCGCGATACCGACAACTGGGCCGTTGGTCGACTGGCCGCCCCGCGAACCGTGATAGCTCGCATCACCGAACGCGTACACGGACCCGTCGGCGGCCACGAGGAAATAGCCCTTTCCGTCCGGCGTTGCGGCGATGCCCACCACGGGAGCCCCGGGCGGCACCGGGCCGCCCCGCCAGTCACTGCCGCGAAGGTCGCCGTACCAGGTTGCGTTCCCGAAGGCATAGACCGAGCCATCGGCGAGAAGGAGCCAGTAGCCGCGCCCGTCGGGGGTGCTGGCCATCGAGACCACTGGCGAGGGCAGCACGGAGGTGTTCAGGCCTCCGCAGTAGGGAAGGTTGCCGCGTTCGAACACGGCGCCGTCACTGGTGACCAGGCGGTACCCCAGCGGGTCGCGACTCGTCGGGCCGCACCAGGTCCGGGGGACCGAGAGAGGGTCGGCGATCCCAGTGCGATCGGCGTTCGCCCTCCATTCGGGCCACGCCGGGGGATTGGAGGCCGCGGGCGCGACCGGGAACGGATACGCGTCAAGCGTTGCCGGCTCCGTCGGCCCGCCGCATTCGGAGTAGAGCATCCAGCCGGTTCGAGGCGCTCCCGGCACGTAGGCGACGGCCGAACTGTTGGGGGAGTCGCAGCCCATGTCGAGCGTGGACGCCCACGCACCGGTGTTGTAAAGGAAGCTCCCGTTCCTGCCCGAGAGCAGGTACAGCCCCCAGGCGGCGCCGACAAGCACGTCGTCTCCGTCGTCACGGCCGCCGGTGACGTCCACGAGCACTGGGGACGAGGTGGCTTCGTTGTGGGCGTCGAAGACCGTGGACCAGATCCGGTGGCCCGAGCCGTTCCAGGCGCTCACGACCGCCGGGCCGTTCAGGCAGCGGGCGCATGACGTCGCCACCACGGCCAGCTGGCCGTCGATGCGCCCGATGGCCGGCGAGCCGAAGGTGGGGCCGCGTGCGGTGACCGGCCAACCGGGCACGTTGCTGCCATTGTCGGCGTACACGGCGAGGACCTCGTCTGTGGCCGCGCTGTGGTAGTTCGGGTAGTAGCTCGTCCCGACGACCACGGCCGGCCGCCCTGTGCTGTTGAGGATCCCGACCGTCGGGCTCGACCAGATCGTCTGGCCCGTGCATCGCTGCCAGACGAGCCTCGGGTCGGAGGCCACGTACCGGTAGTCGACGAGCCAGCCGCCATGACACCCCTCGAGGCCGCTGGCGTCGCCGCCCATGATGATGTCGTCGCGCCCGGTGTGGCTCGTGTCCACCAGGGTCGGCGAGGACCAGATCGTGTCGGCCCGGTTGATCGGGAAGCCCGGCACCAACTGCCCGTTCGGCTGCAGGGCGTAGATGTAGTGGTCGTACGAGCCGAAGACGATGTCGAGCTGGCCGGTGCCGGTGATGTCGCCGACCGCCGGAGTCGCAAAGACCGGGTCGGAGTAGTCGTCCGGACCGGCTCCCCATGGGTTGAACGTTCGTCGTGTCTGAAAGACGAAACGCACCTTCCCGGTGGCGTAGAAGGCTTCAAGGCCGCCTTGCTGGTCCGGGCGCCACAGGGAGCCGGCACCCACGATGATCGAGGGCGGCTCGTCCGGGCCGTCGAGGTAAGCGACCGCCGGACTGGAGTCGACCGCCGTGGATGTCCGGCTGTTGATGTGCACGTGTTGGGGCCAGCCCGGCAGCTCGGCGCCCGTCTTCGCATTGACGACGTAGATCTCGCCGGAAAGCGTTGCGAGAACGACGGCCTTGACACCGTCTATGGTCGCTATGACAGGTGAGCTCATCCACACCGAGCCCAGGTTCCTGATGGACCATGACGAGCTCCCGAAATCTTCGACCTGTGGAAGGCGCGCAAGCCCGGGCGCCCTGTGACCCCCTGAGGTCAGTGGCCCGGCGCAGGCCGCCGAGAAAGCCGGAACGGTAAGGGCGGCACTGAGAGACAGGGCCAGGCTCGACAGCAGGCGGCGATGCGCCCTCAGCCTTTGACTCATGCCACGATGGCGGATGCGGCAGGATGCCATGAGCGCGATATTAGAGGATGGCCACTATCTGTGATAATGACACCACCTAACGTGGTTACTCGACCTGGTGGCGGGAGACGCATCGCCTTTGTCACGCCTCGCTACGGGGATGCTGTCGTGGGCGGGTCGGAGGCCGTGGTACGTGAGGCAGCACACGGGCTCGCTGAACGTGGTTATGAAGTCGACGTGCTCACGACCTGTGCCTTGGACCATTACACCTGGGAGAACGAGTTCCCTCCGGGGACGACCGTCGACGGCCGGGTGACCGTTCGGCGCTTCCAGACCATCCAGTCCCGAGACCGCGTCCATTGGGGCTTGGTCCAAGAGCGGCTCTTGTCGGGGGAGCGGCTGGACGAAGCCGAGGAGCTGGCGTGGATCAACGGGCGCTTCCGCGTCCCCGATCTCTATCTCTATCTCTCGGGCCATGCCGAGCAGTACGCGGCGATCGTCTTCTCGCCCTACCTGTTCTGGTCGACCCTGTACTGCGCAGGGATCGCTCCCGAGCGCACGATCCTCATGCCGTGCCTGCACGACGAGCCGTACGCCTATCTCCGATCCGTGGCGGCCGCCCTGGTGTCGTGCGCAGCCGTGTGGTTCCTCTCCGAGCCGGAGCATCAGCTGGCTCACCGGCTCGCACCGGTGGCCGCTCACCACTCGGTGATCGGCGCGGCGGTGAAGATCCCCGAGAGCTACGACCGAGACGGCTTCCGGAAGCGGCACGACCTGCAGCGCCCGTACGTGCTCTACGCGGGCAGACGTGAGGGTGGGAAGGGCTGGCAGGAGCTCATGGTCGGTTTTGGGATCGCCACCCGCCGCCACTACTTGCCGTTCGATCTCGTGACCATCGGCGTCGGCGACGCGCAGACGCCGCCGTCGCTCAGGCAGCGGATCGTCGATCTCGGCTACCTGGCCCCGGCCGAGGTGCCTGACGCCTTT
>JBEKBT010000084.1:0-12342 GCA_050015255.1 Acidimicrobiales bacterium | reverse complement strand
GAGCCCCTGCTCTACCGCGCCCCGGTATCCGCTCGAGCTCGCTCAGCCGACACGGTCGGCCATATCAGCCTCAGCGAGCTCGCTCCTCGACACTGACAGTCGTCGGGCGGTGGATCCAGGCTTAGTTATGGCGCCACGCAACCAACATCTATACAGCACGAGACGTGAGATTGTACCTATAACATCACGCTTGTCTCCATGATGTGCATCACTGACTTCTTGCATGATAGAATCGGACCGAAGGTCCAGCGAGGGAAGGGGCAAGGTCAGATGCCCAGACGAGGGAATGGCGTAACTCAGAGGAAAGATGGCCTCTGGCAAGCCTCTTACGAGCTACCCAGCACGGAGGTGGACGCCAATGGCAAGCGGATCCGCCAGCGACGGTACGCCTTCGGGAAGACGATGGCCGAGGCGATAGCCAAGAGGACTCAGGCCGTCATCGACCGGGAGACCGGTGCCGCAACCGCCAGGAAGACGCCCGAGATGTCGCTAGGGACCTGGTTGGATACGTGGGTGGAGATCATGACCACCGCCAAAGGCTGGAAACCTGCGACCGTTCGGAACTACAACGACGTTATCGACGCCTACATTCGGCCCATCGGTGGCCGCATTCGGTTGTCAGCCCTCACGAGCGAGGATGTTCGCAGGATGCTCGGACAGCCCCGTAAGGATGGCCAACCCCTAAGCAGCAGCACACAAAAGCGGATCTGGGCAATCCTGACCGCAGCCCTCGACGCCGCCAAAGCCGAGAAGCTGGTAAGTGACAACGTAGCTAGGGTCCCTACGGCAACCGCACCGAAGGTCACCTACGGCGAGCGCCCGGTCCTGATTGCTGAACAGGTCAAGAAAATCAAGGGCGAACTCGAAGGTACGAAGGACTGGCTTTACCCTCTGTTCGTGCTGAGCATCTCGACGGGGTGCCGTCAGGGCGAGGCTCTAGCACTCCGATGGTGCGATGTTGATTGGGCAAAGTCTGAAATCTCGATACAGGGGACCATGGACCGGGCCACGAAGGGGACCGTAGCCCCGAAGACTGCTAAGAGCCGCCGTACCCTGAAGGTCGGCCCTGAAGTCATCCAAGCCCTTCAGTGGCAGCAAGAGCGACAGGTCAATCCTGGCAAGGATGATCTTGTGTTCACGAGCGACCAAGGGACGCCGGTCTACGACAGCACGGTCCGCCGCCACTGGGCGGACATCTGCGAACGCCTCGGCATCCCGCCAATGCACTGGCACGACATCCGCCACTCTGCCGCCGTCCTCATGCTGCAGGCCGGTGTTCCGGCTGAGGTTGTCGCATGGCGCCTCGGACATTCCAGCATGAACATGGTTGTGCGTATCTACGGCTGGACATCGACGGCCCGTTACGAGGACGCCGCTGAGGCGATGACGGCGGTGCTGGCGTCATGACTGTCTATACCTCCAACGTTCTCAGCGATTTGCTCAGCGCTCTGCGAGAGGTTGACTTCGACATGTCCCGGCTGTTCTTCGAGGGCGATCTCCTGTTCACGTCCGAGCGGGAATGGATGGACTGGCAGATTGAGAACGAGACTCGGTGCGGCTGCGAGCACTTGGTGAGCGACCATGTTGACCAAGGTGACGGGTACCTGCTCTGCCGGTACTGCCTGTTCCAGAGGCGCCACTATGACAGTGGCGACTACTGGTTCGGCTGTGTCCTCGACGCCCGAACCGGCTACGGCGTCCACCCCGCCGACTACGCCAAGGTAAGGGGCGAACCTAGCCCTGATGCCTACAGGTGGTCCCCTGAGTAGGATCCCCAGCCATTCCGACTCAGAGGCCCCCTGGGCAGGATCGGCGGTATAACCACCGTTACGCATCCAACGACGCATCCTAAACCGGCTCTAACCGCCAAACGCAGCCAACAGTAGGCAACACTCATGGGCACGAAGGGCCAGGTAGCGTGAGATTTCTAACCACGGAGCGACAGCAGGCAGCACGAGCCAACAGGGCTGTAGATTGCATGACACGCAAGAGGTCACAAGTTCAAGTCTTGTACGGCCCACGGCAGTTGAGCAGGATTCCCATCCCCGCCGGCATCATCAGGTGAGGTGCTCGGGGTCGCTGACGGTACTTCGTACCGGGTTGGACCATGAAAGTCGCAAAGCCTGCTAGCGAGCTCCCGGTGCGCTGGCGTCGGCTTGCTTAAGGGCCTTCCAGACGCGTTCGGGCGTGAAGGGCGTCTCGTAAAGGGGAACGCCCGTGGCGTCCAGGATGGCGTTGCGCACGGCAGGAGCGACGCCGACGACGCCGATCTCACCGATCGCCTTCGCACCGTAGGGTCCGGAGGACTCGAAGGTCTGGACGAGGAACACTTCGGTCGTCGGGGCGTCGTCGGCGCGGGGGATCCAGTAGGGGCCGAAGCGCGCGTTCACCATCTTGCCAGTCGCGTCGAGGACCATTTCCTCTGTGAGGGCGTACCCGAGCCCCATGAGAACGGCGCCTTCGATCTGCCCGCTCGCGGTGAGCGGGTTGACGGCAACCCCGCCGTCGACGGCGCTCACGAACTTCTTCACGGTGACCTGTCCGGTGCCGACGTCTACCTCAACTTCGGCGAGCTGCACGGCGAAGGGAGACGGCGAAGTCGTGGCGAGATGGGACGCTATGCCGATGATCTGTTCCTGCTGCTCGAAATGGAACGCCCGCATGGCGATCTCACCGAGCGGGATGGCCCTTCCGTCCGGTGCCCAGACCTGGCGATCGTGAAGCACAACAGAGTCAGCTGAGTCCAGCCCGAAGATCTCAGCCGCCCGCTCCGCGATCCGCCGCGCGACGACGGTCGCGGCCTTCTTTGCTGCCATACCGGAGATGTAGGTAGTGCCCGACGCATAGGCCCCGACGTCGAAAGGCGTCAAGTCGGTGTCGGCCTCATAGACCAGGATGTCTTCGAGGGGCACGCCGAGGACCTCGGCGGCGATCTGGGCCACCACCGTGTCTGCACCGGTACCCAGGTCTGTAGCGCCGATCAGCAGGTTGAAAGAGCCGTCGTCGTTTATCTTGATCGAGGCGGCGCCCATGTCCACCCCGGGTATGCCAGATCCCATCACGCAGAACGAGAGACCGATACCGCGACGGATCTCCGGGCGCTCCGGTGGCATGGACCATTCGGGGTCTTGCCGGCGCTCCCAGCCGATGGCGCGAAGCGCCTGGGCCATGCACTCCTCGGTCCCGCAGCTCGCCACCTGGGGCAGGTCCTCGACGGCCACGTCCTCGACACCGCCCCGCTCGTTGAGCCGAGGCACTATGTCGAGCCGGTCGCCGACACCTACCCAGTTCCGCCGACGGAATTCGATCGGGTCCAGTTTGAGCGCCCTCGCGATGTCGTCCATGTGTGACTCGAGAGCGAAAACCCCTTGCGGGGCTCCATAGCCGCGCATCGCACCTGCCACTGGCCCGTTCGTGTAGACGACGTCACAGTTGAATTGCTTGGCCGGCGAGTTGTACGAGGAGAGCGCCCGCATCCCTGTCATCGAGCTCACCGTGAAGCCGTGGACGCCAAACGCGCCGGTGTCGGATACGACCTCCAAGTCCTGGGCAACCAGCTGGCCATCGTTGGTGACGCCGGTACGGATTCGAAGTGTCTGTGCGTGACGCGTGCGCGAGGCGACGAACTCCTCCTCGCGGGTCAGCTCGAGGCGGACCGGGCGACGGGCGGCGAGCACGAGGTGGCCCACGATGTCCTCGATGAGCATCTCTTGCTTGCCACCGAAACCTCCGCCGATGCGCGGCTTGATGACCCGGATCTCTTTCACGGCGATCCCGAGAAGCGGGGCGAGCATGCGCCGGACGTGGAACGGCACCTGGGTAGATGTCCGGATCACGAGACGCTCGTCTTTGTCGAGCCAGCCGATCGTGACATGTGGCTCGATGGCGCAGTGCTGCTGGCGCTGGACACGGAACGTCGCCTCGAAGATCTGATCCGCCTTTGCGAAAGCTGCCTGCATGTCCTTGACTGTGCGACCTTCGACGTGCGAGCTCACGTTCGTCGTGTTGTCGAGTACGCCGATCGAGTCGTCTTCGTCGTGCACGACGGGCGCACCTGGCAACCTGGCCGCTTCCGGCTCGAAGACAGCCCGCAGCACTTCGTAGGTTACCTTGATGCGGCTACACGCTTCCTCCGCGATCTCGAGAGACTCCGCGGCTACAGCGGCGACCCGGTCACCCACTTGACGGACCTTGTCGTCGAAGCTGACCTGGTCCCATGGGTACGGGTTCGGCGCGCTCTGGCCGCCGGTGGCGTACTTCACCCGGGGCGTGTTCTTGTAGTGGACGACGGCGTGGACGCCCGGCAGGGCGCGTGCTTCGCCATCGTCGATGTCGAGGATGCGGGCGTGGGCGTGCGGGCTGCGCAGGACCTTGGCGTACAGCATGTCCCTCGGCTCGACGTCGTCGGTGAAGACAGGCTTGCCCTTGACAAGTGCCAGCGCGTCGACCTTCGGAGTGGGTCTGCCCACTACCGCCGTGGGCGCGAGCTCGGGGGCGCTGACGACGCGGGGGACGGCACAAGGCGCTGACGGCCAGTCCATATCGGTCCGAGCACCCGCCTGGTCCGCTTCCTCGGACATCGCATCCGACAAGGGGCGGACGACGAGCGGCTCGAAGGCATCGGGTTTCTCGCCCCTGAGGACGGCGGCAGCCCGGCGGACCGCTTCCACGACTTTCACATAACCGCTCTCGCGGTCGAGGATTCCGGAGAAGGCGTCCTGTATCTGGGCCTCAGAAGGGTTCGGCTCCCGCAGCAGAAGGGCAACCGCAGCCAGCACCATCGCCCCAGCCGAGTAGCCCGACTGCATGGCCCCGGTCTCGACGAACGCGGCCTGCACAGGGTGGAGCTCGCCGCGGCCGACGTCGAGGCCCTCGACCGTCATCACCTCGTGCCCATCGGCCTTGGTGGCGAGAAGGACGTCAGCCGCGACGAGCCGGCCGTCCAGCAACACGGCGGCGGCACCGGTCTCGCCGGTCTCAGACCCGAAGCGCACGCTCGTCAGGCCCTCGCGGCGGAGCACCGAAAGGAGGTTGTCGCCAGGCGCACACACGATCTCACGGCTCGTGCCGTTCAACGTGATGTGAATTGTCACCATCGCAACGCCTCCCGTGCCCGAGTGCCAAGAGTCCTGGCCATGGCCTTCCGGTACTCAGTCGAACCTCGGAAGTCACCGGGCGGCTCGAGCCTCTCCGGATCGTCGCTCAGCACGGGCACACCCGCCACACCCGAGAAGGCCACTAGCACGGTCCCTTGCGGGTCCCGGCGGGCCACAGCCCCCACAATCGGACGGTCCGCAGGCATGCGGGCAACGCGTGCCGCCGCGACCTGCCCGCCGATCTCGATCTCGACTGAGACGATGATCCTGCCTGCGAGCTGGCCTGGTTCGGAGAGGAGGTCTGCGAGCGGGATCACCAAGGTGCCTGACCTGGCCTCTAGCCTCACGGTCGCCCTGTGGACGAGGAGAGTGGCGAGCAGCTCGCTCTCGAAGTCGCCGCTGGCCACGCACCCGCCGAGAGTTGAAAGCGTGCGCAGACTGCTCGGCAGCTCGCGGCGGGCGGCTTCGCGGACGGCGTCCGGCAGCAGGACGCTCGCTGCGATGTCCTCGAGGGTCGTCGTGGCGCCGATCACGACCGTGTCGTCGCCGCTCGGCCGCACTCCATCGAGGCCGGTGGCCTGCAAGTCAACCACCACGACAGGCTCCGTGCCGGTCTGAGCACCAAGGCGCGTGCCGCCGCCGACGAGAACGGCATGGCGTTGTTCGAGCGCGTCCAAGGCTCCAGCGAGGCTGCTCGGCCGTTCGTAGGCACTCACCTTCAGCATGATCGCATCACATCCCCCGGTGGCCGTGTATGAGCCGTATACCACTACGAGATTCAGTCAACGCCAGCCGTCAGACCCCTGGTAGGGGACAATGACCCTTGTTGAGAGGCCGAGTCGCAGTGCCGCGTGCCCGTGTCACCTCACCGGCGGGCTCCTCGCACTCGGCACCTCGAGTGACCTCGGTAACCCCGCTCACCAGGCCTTCATCCGCAGCTACCGAACTCGCTCAGGATGGCGTCGACCATCCGGCCAAGCGCCCGCGCTCGCGGCGCAGTAGCCGTGGCAGGCACCGACTGTCGCCCTGAGGCCGATCGCGGCCAGTCCCCGCACTTCCACGCGAAGATCGCCCGCTGGCGCTCCAGGGAGCCCAGCAGGGTGGAAGTCTTGTCGCCCGCGATGGGAGGTTCGGCGCGACCGTCCTCGTTTAGGTAAGTCATGGGTGGTGAAACTAGCGGCGCGGCATTAGGCAACGTCCTCTATTCCGCTTGCGCCTGCACCCTCGTCTACCTGCTCAACCGCCGGAAGAGAGTTCAGTAGATTGCCGAACTGGTACGACGCCAACTGAGGGGGAGATGTCATGGCGAAGATGGTCATCACGCACGGCGCCGTGGGCGTGGACAACTGGCTGAAGTTCAAGACAGAGCGGACCGAGTTCGTCGGCATGATGGGTGGCACCAATGTGGTGGACCTCGTGGCGCAGGATGGAAGCAACAAAGTCGCTGTGGCCGCCACGTCGACGACGTGGAGGAGGTGCTGGCGGCCATCGCCTCCCCATCGGCTGAACTGGCGGACGGTATGCAAAGGCACGGAGTGATCCCGCCGTTGGCGACGTATATCGAGAAGTAGTCCGACCGTTTCGGCGCCTCTCCGGGTGTTGTTGGATGGCGGCCGGGCTCGCGGGCGCTGGTGAGTTCTTGAGGTAGGAAGTCACGCTCGGCTGTGGTGACAGATCGCCACGCCGAATACCATCGCGAGTCCACCGGGGAAGGGTTCCATACATCAGCCAACACGACTCGGACATCTACCTTGCCACTCGTGTGAGGATCCAGACGCGCCTGGGACGCACACCTTTGTGACATTCGGCCCTGATATCTGATGCACCGAAGGCGCAGGATGACCGGCAAGTGTCCAAACCGGGACAAGGAGCGCGTGAGCAGGCTCCGTCCGGGAATGGGATTCCAAGTCGGTGAGCGAGGAGGCTCGATGAAGGCGAGATACATAGTCGTAATAGGACTGGCCGTCTTGGCGGCGGCCTGTTCCAGCCCCAAGCCGGCGGCGACTCCGTCGACTTCAACATCAACGACTGTCAGCCCGACTTCAACATCGACGACTGTCAGCCCGACTTCAACATCGACGACTGTCAGCCCGACTTCAACATCGACAACTGTCAGCCCGACTTCAACATCGACAACTGTCAGCCCGACTTCAACATCGACAACTGTCAGCCCGACTTCAACATCGACAACTGTCAGCCCGACGACGTCAACCACGGCGGTCTCGTCGACAAAGGCGTCCCAGCAGTTCCTGGCGGCCGCCACGGTCGCGAAGGCCGCGTACCTCACGTGGAGGGCCGCGATCAAAGGCTTGACCACGGTCAGCCCGGCAATCGGTCCTTGTGACACCTACGCAGGTGAGCTGACGACCTTCGACAACGCGATATCGCGCATCGACGTCACCGGCAAGACGGAAACCGACATTCACGCCCTGATCGCCGATGACAGTGTCGTCATCAAGAACCTGGAAGCCGTGAAAACAGAAACCGTGGCCCAAATCAAGAAAGATAAGGCTCAACTCATAGCCACTGGGGAGACGGCAATAAGCGCCGGCGACGTTGTTCGGAGCGACCTCGGTCTGCCACCGAGTTGAGCTTGGCCAGCCCCACGCGATCAGGCTGGTAGCTAGGCGGGCAGGGCGAGTTCGGCCGGTCTCGGACCTGCCGTTCGGGTGACCCTGAGCTGTAGGGCACCAGAAACTCAATCGCGCCGCTCGAATCTAGACGTTGTCACCGCCAACGCCCTTACCGGAACCTCGGATAGTTTCGAGTTGATTCTGACGGTAGGACTTCTTCCGCCCGACGACGAGAAGGTGGCGATCCTCTACATGCCGAAGGACCAGGCAGGAGGGCCCACCTAACCGAGGCCGCTCTTGCCTTCTTGACTTTCAGGTCGTGCGACTGGCTCGACAGAACCAATCGGTAGCGCTCGGGCAGCGCATGGTGGTGGTCCTTAGTCGAGCAGCCGAACGGACCGCCACCCTGGCTGTCTCCGCATCAGACCGGCCTGTGAGCACGGATGCTTGGTGCTAAGCGTCGACGGCCTGCCTGCCGATAAAGGTCTGGTGGGCAACTACCCCGATTGTCATAAGGGGGTCGGCATCTGCGAGAGGCGGCAGCGAGGATGAGGCTCGTCGATGAGTTGGCGAAGCTGGACACATTACGCGAGTCGGGCGTTCTTTCCCAGGAGGAGTTTGACACCGAGGAGGCGAACCTGCTCCTCGGAAGCCTTATCGGAAGCCTTCTTTCGGGTAAGTCTCGCTCGGTTCCAACGGGTTGGGTCGAGGAACCGAAGGGCGAGGGACGCTAGCGGCGCGTGACGCGACGGCCAGCGCGACTGTCTCGCACGTCACCGAGCCGAGCGCAGACGGCGCGCGCGGCGGCCGTGTCAACACCGGCCGCGCAGGCCTTGGCCGTGGCGGTGGCGAGAGCGAGACGGCGCCTTCGCAACCGGTCGCTCGAAAAGAGATGACGCCATAGTGACACTGTTCCTGTCATAGCCGTCTGCCGTCCCCATTCCGCGTCGGATTAGTCCCACGAAGCGGAAGCTATGCAGAGGTGCAGCTGGGAACAAGTTGACTCATTGTGAGCAGAAGGCGACAAAAGGTCTTGCCGACTCCTGGGACGGCGACCTGATCGCGCGAGGGTCGCGATGTCTGCGACACCTTCGTGACCGGCACGGCTCTTGCTACGACACCTGATCGATTATCTGCACCAGCTCGTCAGCGTGGTAACCAAAGTGCCGGGCGAGGGCGACAAGCTCACGAGCCTTCTCAACCACCGCACCCCGCTGCGGAGCAACACCGGTGACCGACACGCCGCGACCGCGGGAGAACTCTAACAGCCCCTCGTCGCGAAGGGTGTGTAGCGACCGGAACACCGTGTTCGAATTCACACCGAGCACAGCGGCGAGGTCCCGGGCCGGAGGGAGCCGCTCACCTGGTCTCGCCTCGCCCTCGGCAATGGCCCGGCGGATGGCGGCGGCGACCTGTTCGTGCAAGGGGACCGAGCTGTTGGGGTCGATTTCAATCCTGGGTCTAGTACTACTCACAGTGTGATTATATGCTCCTGGAGAATCTCATCAACTCCTGGCGTCGCCAGTCAGGCGAGCAGACGATCGGACCGGGCCCTTGAGCTAGATTCACCGAGCGCGCTCTTGAACCAATCCGCACCAGCCATGTCCAGCACACAGATCTCCCGTCGAGGGTGGCCTTTGTGGCTTCGACGGGCTCTCAGCCCAGAGTGGCTGTTCGTCGTCCTGATCTATCTCGCGCTGGGTGCGGCTGCCTGGTGGCACGCATGGTCCGGCGGTCCGTCAGTCTCGCTGGCCGCAGGGTCGCTCGATCCTGGCCAAGAGGTTTGGTTCCTCGCATGGGCGCTGCATGCCCTCGAGCGCGGTGATAACCCGTTCTTCACCCATGCCCTCTATGCCCCCGAGGGTGTGAACCTCCTCGCCAACACCTCCGTCCTGACACTCGGCGTGCTGTTAGCGCCTGTCACGGCCCTCTTCGGGCCCGTCGTCTCGTTCAACCTCGCCGTCACACTTGCACCGGCGGCGAGTGCCCTGACCGCCTTTTTCGCTATGAGGCGCTATGTGACCTGGCGACTCGCCGCCTTTGTCGGCGGTCTGTGTTACGGATTCGGCCCGTTCCTCGCGGTCGATCTCCGATACGGCCACCTGAACCTGACCTTCCTCGCCATCCCGCCTCTCATACTCCTGGCCCTGGACGACCTGGTGGTGAGGCACCGCAGCCGACCAGTTGCGGTCGGGGTGATCCTCGGCGCTCTCGTCGTGCTCCAGTTCTTCGTCTCGACCGAGATGCTGGCCCTCACGGTCGTCGTCGCCGTGATAGGTCTGGTTGTGCTGGCGCTCAGTCATCCCCGCCAAGTTCCAAGAGCAGCTCGGCTCGCGGCGCCTGGATTGGTTGCAGGGTTCCTTGTGGCGGCGGTGGCACTCGCCTATCCGACCTGGTTCGCCGTGGCCGGGCCCAGACACATCACGGGCCCCGTTTTCCCCAATGTCGACAATCTCACCTCGACGCTTGCGGCCTCCGTACTGGCCCACGCTGAGCGACCTGGTGTCGCCTTCATCTCCGGTGGCAACGGTGCCTACCTCGGAGCCCCACTGGCGCTGTTGCTCGTTGTCGCCGCCTTCGTCTGGTGGCACGACGCCGCGGTCCGTTTCGCCGTCTTGATGGCCGCGATCGCGTACGTGGGCTCCCTCGGAGCGGCTCTGCACGTCACACAGGCGGACACGGGCCTGCCTCTACCTGTCGCGGCGTTCCAGCACGCGCCTCTGCTGGATTCTGTCGTCGCGAGCCGCTTTGGAGCTTTCGTCGATCTCTTCGCCGCCATGAGCCTCGCCCTGGTGCTCGACCGGCTGCACGCGGGGGCCTTCGACGTGCTCGCCGGTCAGGGCGCTCGCCCCCCTGGCGTGACCCAGAGCCGTTACGGTCACCTGGGGCGATCCCTCGCCTGCGCCTTGGTCATTGTCGCGACGCTTCTTCCTCTATCGCTGCTCCCACGTTGGCCGTATCCCGTCGTACGACTGAGCGAGCCAGCGGTGTTTCGCCAACCGCCGCTCGCGACGCTCCCCCGGATGAGCGTCGTGCGCGACTACCCGCCGGTGCTCATCGACGACGACCCCCTCATTTGGCAGGCCGAAGGTGGCTTTTCATATGAGCTCTCCGACGGCTATGCGATCGTTCCCGGCCCTGGAGGGCATTCCACCGAGGAGCCGCCGGTGGACGCGCTGGCAGTTGTGTTCGCAGCGGGAGGACTCGGAAGCCTGCTCCCCGCCACGGCTTCAACGGACCTGGCGCTCCGTCGCGCAGTCGCCGAGGAGCACATCACGGCTCTGGTCGTGACGCCAGGGGCAAAAGGGTCCGCCGGGATCGCCGCGGTCCTCCGTTCTGCCTTCGGCCTTCCCGACAAGCGTCTGGACGGCGCCGAGGTCTGGCTATTGGGGAGACCGAATGGTAATGGCAGATAACTGTCTAGATCACAGCGAATAGCTGTCTAGATCACAACAGACGGAAGAGGACCCCGCCACCGGAGCTCAATGTCTTGGTCGTTGTCGGCGTCAGGTCCCCGAAGAGGGCGGTGAGATTGGCGGCCGTGAGAGTGGTTGTACCACTTGGAGCCGCGACCGGGGTGGCCGGGTGCGAGACATCTATCATGAGATAAGCGCTGGTGCGGGGGATGAAAGCCTGGATCTTCGTGACCAACCCGTTCGATACCCAGAAGTTCGCCTGAAAGGCAAGACCCGCCGGGATCTGCGCGAGCGTCTTGGAGATCTCCGCGGGAGGCAAGGACGGCTTGTTCAAGAAGGCTTCCACGGGCTTGGTGAGCTCGTCCACAAGTGAGCTGGCGAAGGGCCGGAGGGGAAGGTTGAGAGAATATTCGTCGCCCGCTTCTTGACGGATGCTCGCCCACGTGCGAGCCGCCTGCACCAAAGAGGACGACACGGTGAGACCCAGCCGCTTGACCTTCTGCAAGTTCTGATTGAGCTCCTGCAGGGCCGAAATCGATGAGGGCAGGGACGGGAGCTCGGGCGTGAGCTGGCGGGACATGGCCTCATAGGTGCTCGTCGAGATGCCCACCCAGTCGCCGA
This sequence comes from Acidimicrobiales bacterium, assembly GCA_050015255.1. GTDB lineage: Bacteria > Actinomycetota > Acidimicrobiia > Acidimicrobiales > Bog-793 > Fen-455. The sequence goes on along the minus strand of JBEKBT010000084.1, from coordinate 636 downwards.
GCAGGATGTCGTGCAGGTATCCAAGATTCGGACGGGCCGCCAGCGCGTCGAGCTCGCTCGACACAGTGGCGAACTCACCGGGACTGGCAAAGGCAAGGATGTCCTCTAAGTCTACCCTGAAGTACTCCGACCCGCCTGTCGAGACGATATCGGCCAAGTCAGTGGACTCATGGTAGACAGAGAACTCGATCCCCTCATTTGCTGCCGATTGGTCGCCTTGAACCTCTCGTGACGTGGTGATCACGACAGAGAAGCTGCCGTCAGCGAGACCGGCCGCTCCCGGAAGATCCTGTGCGGTGACGACGAAGCGCGTTGTCGGGCTCTTGAAGACGCCTGTCAAAGCTGTGTGGACGGAGTCACTCGCTTGCACGCGCGCCACGATCTGCTGGCCACAGGCGGCAAGAGCAAGGCCACATGCGACACACACACCGGCGGTGACGATTCTGCGCTTGAGTCGCATCGCATTCGCTCCTCGCATAGCGGTTGGCTCAAGTGTACTCGCGCTCGAGGGCCTCCTAGTGTCCTGAGTTGTCAGTTAGCTAAAGAATCTGTGTTTTCGGGAATTTCCGATCGGCAGACCGCGTTGGTGCCGTGCGAGCATGGAGGTGCGCATGGCAGAACGTGGACGACCGAAGG
>JBEKBT010000083.1:0-12586 GCA_050015255.1 Acidimicrobiales bacterium | reverse complement strand
TCGACATCTCGGTGGAATCGAAGCGCATCATGGTCACTGCATTGGCCCCCATGGCGGCGGCGTTTTGCACCATGCGGTCGAGCGCCTGGCGCCGCGCGTCCTCGTTGAGCTTGACGTAGGACCTTATCTCGCCGCCGACGAGGCTCTTCAGGGCGGCGGCGATGTTGCCTCCCAGGCTGCGGGAGCGGACGGTGAGGCCGAACACCTGGCCGAGGGTCTTCACCACCTGGGCCTCGGGGATGTTCTCTGTCGTCGTGACGATCATGGGCCGCGAGGAAGGGGCACTCCCCCCTGCCGGCTGGCTCGGGTACTTGGGTAGATCGGCTGGGGCCTGCATGGCTGCCTCCTGTGACTTGAGGCGTCGGTGACTGTGGGCGCCTTCGAACATGATGTCACCACGGCCAGCCACCCGGGCTCGACCGCTCGGCTCGGCCGGTTCCGTGCCCCCGTCGAGCCCCGCAAGACGGCTTCGTTTCACGGTGACGGCTACGCCCACATCGCACGCGTACGCCTCCATGACCCCTAGCCAGTTCGCCGAAGCTCGGGGTCCCATAGATTGGGCTAATTGCGCCTCCCACGGACTCACTGGGCCTCTTCGTAGCTCGCGCCCGACTCGGCGATCAGGCGCACGCCGAGACCGTCGTTCGGACACCTCGAACGGCTCGGAGTAGGTTGGCAGTCGGTACGACATTCTGTGCGAAATCGAGCACTCAGCTCGAGTCGCTGCGGTGATCGAGCGACGGGGGTGCGGCGCGGGGGTCCTAGTCCTCTCGGCGCTCGTGGGCGGGAGGAGCTTCGATGGAGGGAACAAGGCATTCGGTGATAGGCGCCGATGACGTCAGCATCGGCCTGCTGACAGCGGGCACTGGGCCGGCGCTGCTGCTCGTGCACGGGGGAATGGGCCGGATCGAGCAGTGGGAGCCCGTATGGTCAGCTCTGGCCGAGCATCGGCAGGTAACTGCGATGAACCGTCGCGGAAGGGGCACCAGCGGCGACGCTGAGCCCTACTCACTCAGGAAGGAATTCGATGACATAGCGGCGGTCGCCAATCAGCTGGCAGAGGAACAAGACGCCCCCGTCGATGTCTTCGCCCACAGTTACGGAGCGACCTGCACACTCGGGGCAGCAGCTCAACGGGCGCCTTTCCGCCGTATCGCGCTATACGAACCGCCCGGGCCTCAGACAGTCCCAAGAGAATGGGTCGAGCGTGCCATCGGTTTGGTGTCCGATGGGAAACCGGGAAGAGCGATGTTCAGCTTCATCACCGAGATCGTCGGACTCACCCCTGAGCGGTTCGAGGAGTACAGGAGCGCCCCGGGGGCCTATGACCTCCTCCCAATCGTCACGGCAACGCTTCCGCGAGAGGCTGAGGCGCTCACGAGTGTCGACCTTCCTGGTCTCGCCGTGAAGGTCGCGGCTCCGGTGCTGCTGTTGCTCGGCACGAAGAGTCCTCCGTGGGCCGGTGAGATCACTCGCACGCTCGCAGCGACACTGACGACCGCCGAACTCGTGAGCCTTCCCGACCAAGGACACGACGCCATCGATTCGGCGCCGGATCTCATCGTCACCGAGCTCCGGCGCTTCTTCGACAACGACTGATCAACCTCGCCGCCGTCGGATCGGACGCCTGTGCCGCAACTGCAAACGAATCTCCGTCGATCTGGCGCGCTAGGTCAGGTCCACCGGTTGGCGTTCGGGGTGGCCTTCTGTTTCGTGACCTGCCCCAGGGGGCGGCACTCGTGCTACTGCGCGTGGGGCGGTTGCCGTACAGCCACCGGGACCCTTGTTGACGGACTCAGCGGACGTGGCGCGACACCGGGTGATCCCAGGCGTCCTGGTGCAAACGTTGTCCCACCCTTCCGCTCGAAAATCTTCACGCTCGGTCTCCTTCAGTGTCCGACCGGTTGTCGCGGCGACTCAGCACTGCCAGCTGTGGCGTCATTTCCGTGGGTGGGGGAAAGCGCTCCGCCACCGTTACGCTGTTCCACCACCGCGGCGACGGCCACAACTGACCTCTGCGAATAGGAGGCCACCGGCCCGGTGACGTTGACGACTGCCTCTTGGCGGATGTCAGACGATGAAGCGCCCACGGCGAAGCGGAAAAGGCCCGGCTCGACGACAAACCGCATGGCCTCGTCATAAAAGGCGAGGCGACTTGGGTGTACGTCGAAGCTCACCCGCGCGGCTTCGCCTGGGCCCACGCACAGCCGGGTGAAGCCAATCAGGGAGGCTTCCGGTCTGGCCACCGACGCCACCAAGTCCGACACGTAAAGCTGGACGACCTCCTCACCTTCGCGACCCCCCGTGTTGGTCACGGTCACCCCCACAGTGATGGTGGACGAAGTGTCACCGGCCTCGACCGTGATATCCGAGTAACCGAACGTTGTGTACCCGAGGCCATGGCCAAAACTGAACAGCGGGGTGCGGGCGCAGTCCGTGTAATCGCCGTAGAAGACCGAACGCGACCCCCCGGAACGATGGCTGCTGTACAGCGGGATCTGCCCGGTGGCCCGGGGAAGGGTCACTGCCAACCTGCCAGTGGGCTCCGCACGGCCCAACAGGACGTCAGCGAGAGCATTGCCTCCCTGTTCCCCAAGCGGCCAGGCGACGAGCAGAGCTTGCACCTGGCCGGCCACCTCGCTCAGCACGTGGGCCCTCCCGCTCATGACGACAAGCACAGTGGGGGTGCCCGTCGCTGCCACGGCGCTGGCCAGTTCTTCCTGGACGCCCGTCGGCCTGAGGTCCGTGGCGTCGCGAGCTTCTCCCACCGTCGAGCTCTCGTTCAGCCCGGAGCGGCCTCCGAGCACCACCACGGCTACGTCGGCTCGCTTGGCTGCAGCGACCGCAGCCGGGATACCTGAGCGATCGTCCCCCTGTAGCTCGCAACCCTTCTCATAGGCAACCTCAACCCGGGGACCCAGGGAGGCCCTGAGCCCAGCAAGGGGCGTAACGTGCTCGGTGTAGTAGTTACCGGGTTTGAGCGCCCCTTTTCCGCTCGGCAGGTCAACAATGTCAGAGATCTTGTTGTCCGAGCCGACGCCGGCGAACGCGCTTGGAGCAGGCTCCGAGGCGCTACCGACCTCTTTGTGGGTAGCTGCCAAAGACGGCCGGTCGAGCGTGGGCGCCCCCTCGGGATCGAGGAACAATGCCTGGTGAGCAGGGTAGTGATAATCACCTTGCAGTAAGCGCCGGTCATCGGCCGCCGGCCCGATGACTGCCACTTTCGACACGTGTCCTGCCAACGGCAGGACTCCGTCGTTGGTCAAGAGGACAATGCCCCGGGTGGCCGCCCGCCTGGCCAGGCTGGCGTTGGCCGTGTCGGCGAAGACGAGTCTGACTTGGCCCGAGTTCACGTACGGCGACTCGAACAGGCCTAGGCGCATCTTGGCCGTCAGAACTCGGCGGACGGCCCTGTCGACCACGGCCAAGGGAACCTTGCCGTTCGTCACCGCGGCCTTGAGCGGCGCCCCGAAACAATCCAGGGCGGGAAGCTCGAGGTCGAGGCCAGCCGTGATGGCCTTGACGGCCGCCTCAGACCGGTCGGTCGCCACCCGGTGGTAGCTCATCAAGAAGCTGACCGCGGAATAGTCGGCCACCACCATGCCTTCGAACCCGAGCTCGTCGCGGAGCAACCCGGTCAGGATCTCGCTCGACCCGCTGCCAGGGAGCCCGTCGATGCAGCTGTAAGAGCTCATTACGCACCCCAAGGCGGCGTCGCGGATGGCGGCGGCAAAAGGCTCCGCATAGACCTCGCGCAGCTCCCTCGGCCCAAGTTGCACCGGAGCGTGGTTGCGGCCACCTTCGGAGAGCCCGTGGGCCAAGAAGTGCTTCCCGGTGGCGAGGACGCCCCGGGACAAGTCGTCGGTCTGCATACCTCGGACGTAGGCCGTCCCCAACACGCCGGCCAGCACAGGATCCTCGCCGAAGGTTTCCTCCAAACGGCCCCACCGGGGATCTCGAGCCACGTCGAGCACGGGCGCCAAGCTGTGCCGCGCCCCCACAGCCAGCAACTGGCGCCGGGTCCTGTCCGCCACCTCCTGCACCAGCTCGGGATCCCAACTGCAGGCCAGAGCCAGTGCCTGAGGGAACACCGTCGCACCCCGGGCACAGTAGCCCGCCAGTGACTCTTCGTGCACCATCACGGGGATCCCGAGACGGGTGCGTTCAACAACGAGATGTTGGATCTGGTTCAACAGCTCGGCACTTTGCTCCGGCTCGAGGCCGGTCGTAGCACCTATACGCGTGACTTGACCAATGCCGTGGGGAACCACAGCCAGCGCCGCATCCTCATCGAAGCGTTCCTCTTTGATCAAGTCTGGAAACCCAATCGCCCCCAGCTGGGCCAACTTCTCGTCGAGATCCATGCGGTCGATCAGGTCACTGACCCGGTCTTCTATCGCCAGCGCGGCATCGGTGTATGCGGTGGTAGTCATCGGTTCACCTCGGTGCTGTTCTCAGGCAAGTCGGTCGGGCGTTCGAGGTTTGGCCAGGTGCGAGAGAGCTGTCCATGGTCAACGTAGGGCAAACCCGCCGATGCCCTTTACGAACTGGCGGCGCAGGACTATGTAGAGGACCAATATCGGCAGCATCGTGAAGAAGACAAACGCCATCACGACCGGCACGTTTACACCGTACTCCGAGTTCGTGGCAAAGCGGTACAACCCCAGAGGGAGCACCATGTCGTTATTGGACTGGGTGAGGATGAGGGGCAGGAGGAAGTTGTTCCAAGCCCCGAGGCCAGCGTAAATACTGACCACAGCCAGTACCGGACGAGCCATGGGGAAGACCAGGCGGGTGAAAGTCGTCCATTGCCCCGCCCCGTCGACGGCCATCGCATCGTACAGTTCTCGTGGTATCAGCCGCACGTAGTTGACCATCAGCAGCACAGCCACTGGGATGAGCGACGCCGCGATCACGAGGGTAAGGCCGTAAAGCTTGTCGTAGATATGGATCTTGGTCGTTATGAAGAACAGAGGTATTACGATCGCCTGGATGGGCACGGCGATGCCGAACAGTATGAGGCGGAACGAGACAGCCGCGTAACGAGACCCTCGCCGGACGATCCGGTAGGCGGCTCCGAGCGAGAGCACCGTGACCAGTGCGATCGTGCCCGCAGCGAGCTCGGCGCTGTTACGGAGCACCGTCGCTATACCGGATCCGTGGAACATGGTCGAGTACGACGAGAGAGTCAGACCGCCCGTCGGCAGCCAGGCGTTTGCCGTAAAGTACTGATTGCCGGACCGGAAACTGGCCAGGACCATGTAGTAAATGGGGCCGAGCACGATCACCAACCAGATCGTGCCCAAGAGGAAGCTGATGACGTGAAAGCCCTTCGAGCCACCCTTGATGCCGCTCAAAGCCTCCGAGCGGGCGCGTCGCCGTTGCCGGCGCGTGGTCCGGCCGGCGGGCGTGTCTGCAACGCGTTGTGGGGCTGTCGTCACGATATGCCCTCCTGGCCACCCTCCATCGAAGCGAACCCTGTCAGCCTGACGAGGGCGATGGCTACGAGAATCCCAAGTACGCCTAGGACAGTTGCTATGACGCTCGCGTAGCCGAACTCGGTCTCGACGAAACCGGTGTTGTACATGTCCATCGCCAGGACCCGGGTTGTGTCGCCCGGCCCGCCCAAAGTCAAGATATAGATGATGTCGAAATACGTCAGGGAACCGACGAGGACCAGTGTTGACGAGGTTACGATGCTGTAGCGCAGCTGAGGCAGTGTCACGTGCCAGAATGCTTGGCGCACGTTCGCACCGTCGACCGTAGCCGCATCATAAAGCGCCGTCGGTATGGCGCGCCTGCCCGCCTGGAAAATGAGCGTATGGAAGGGGATGAACTGCCAGGCGATGATGACCACGATGGTGAAGAGGGCAAAGCTGGGGCTCCCGATCCAGTTCTGGTTGAGGAAGTTCATGTGGAAGTGGATACCGAGCCAGGCGAGCCCGCCGAACTGAGGGAAAAGAACGTCCTCCCACATAAGGGACAGCCCTGCGGTGGAAAGCAGAAGAGGCACCAGATAGATCGCCGCGTAGACGGCGCGGTAACGCTGCCTCCCGGCGACGAATATACCGAGGGCCATCGCCAACGGGGTCTGTGCCAGCCAGCTGAGACCAGCAAGTTCGAAAGTCACGAGCAAGGAATGATGGGCCACCGGGTCGGAGAAGAAACGGCTCCAGTTTGAGAACCCCGCCCATGTCAGCGGGCCGATCACGTCCCAGTTCGTGAAGGAGAGGAACAGGGCAAAGCCCGTCGGGATCACGACAAAAGCTCCGTACAAGGCCAATGTTGGTGAGATCCCGAGCAGGTCGGCGAGGAAGTTGCGGCGGCGCGCCGTGACATTTCCGGAACCTGCACGACCTACTTGGGTCTCTCGGAGCAGCTCGGTACCAGCAGCCATCGGCTCACCTCATCTTATGAAAAGCCCGGCCCCACCGGTAGTGAAGCCGGGCTTTCCGTGCGCGTACAACAGTTTCCTAGCCGGGACCTCTACTGGAGCTTGTTCATAACCGCGGCGAACTGCTGCGGGGTCTCCAGGAGCTCGAACACCTTGGCGAGGTTGTCGAGCATGGGTTGAGCCTTGGTCGCCCCGAGAGCCTGGTCCCAGGAGTACTGGAAGTAGGGCGCCTTCAGGACGGCGTTGTAGATGGGGGTAAGGTACTGCTTCAACTTCGGGACGGCGTTGAAAGCGCTCGGCGAGACCTTGAGCGCAGGCACTGCGCCTTGGGCGATGAGCTCCTTCGCGTACGCCGGCGTGTCCCAGATCCACTTGGCGAACTGTTCAGCCACATAGGTCTGCGCCGTGCTGAGGTGGGCGGCCAGGCCGGCGTAGGTGGTCGTGTTGCCTTCGAGGTCGGCTGGGTTGCCCGTCCCGCCTGGCACCGCGGGGAAGGCCCCGATGCCAAGCTTGCCGGTGTTGACCCACGCCGGGGCGTCGGAGGTGAAGAAGCCGATGTCCCAGTCCCCCATGAGCTCCATGCCAGCCACGCCGTTGTAGATCATCGCTGTAGTGAACCCAGTTCCCCAGTCAATGGCGTCGTAGCCCTGTTCGAAAGCCTTGTCCTTGACCAGGGTCTGGATGTCGGTGAGGGCCTTGATGACAGCGGGGTTGGACCACGCCCCCGGCTTGTTGTCCTGGATGTTGAGGAACACTTGAGGGCCGCCCTCTCGGTCCGTGAAGTACTCCAGGTACATGAGGCCTTCCCACTCGCCGTTGTTGCCCAGGGCGATAGCGGTGACGTTGTGCTTGGCCAGCAGCGTGACGTCGGCAATGAGCTGGGTCGTCGTGGTGGGGAAGCTCAGGTGGTACTGAGCCAGCAAGGGCTTGTTATAGAAGAAGAAGACAGGCTGCGTACCCGTGAAGGGCATGCAGTAGAGGACCCCGCCGTAAGTGCAACTGCCGAGGGTCGATCCCAGAAAATCGCTTTCCCAGGTGGGGTGACCAGCATCGCTCTGGCCGGCATCGCCGAAGGGCTGGACGACCTTGGCGGTTATGTACTGCTGGAAGATGCCGCCGCCCCAGGTTTGGAACAGCGCCGGCGGGTTGTTGCCTTGGAGTTGGAGTAGGAGCTTTTGTTTGTAGACGTTGTTGGTGGGGACGACGTCCATGTTGACATGGTCACTGGGATTGGCCTTGTTGAAGGCCGCAGCCTGCGCCATGTAATAGTTGTCAAGGTTCGCGCCTTGGTCTTGGACCTCCACGCTGATGGTGGCTGTCGGCGCCGACGAAAGTCTGGCGCCGGACGAAGCTGTGGCGGGGACTGCGACGGCAACAGTGGCAGCAAAGCCTACCAACAGGCCGGCTCCCAAAAGGGCGGTTACCCCGCGACGCAGCCGTGGGTGCTCAAGCGATTCTCGAGACAATTCTTCTCCCCTTCTTACTCACCCCTTCCGGGGCGGAACCGAACTCTCATGATCGCCTCTGCCGGAGGGCAGAGCAGACCGAACCCCCTTTCTTGGACGGCTCAGTTCGGTTAACTCAGAACCGAAATATTTCGAGCCTTTTGCTCTGTTGTTACGAACAACACGATACACCGGGGTCTTTCGAGGGTCAAGGATTTAGATATCATTGTCTACCTGCGGTTATGTAAGGACGCCGCTGCCGGTTTCGAGCTTCGCAGATGACCGGGCTTCTAGCTCAGCTCCTTGAGCCTGCTCGAATTGGCAGCTTGTCAGACGAAATTCCGGACCACCGGCCTAAGTCATGAACCCGAAAGATTGAGGCAGGGAGGTACCGCTATCATCTCGGCTGAGATGACAGGACGTGACACGTACGCACACCGGTTGCCGCGCGAGGGTGCCCTGGCCGCGCCCGAGGCTGTGCAGGACCCGCCACCAGCACTGCAACATGGCGCCCGAGCCCGTCGGCCGGTCACGATGGCACAGATAGCGAAAGAGAGCGGCCTGTCGACGGCGACGGTGTCCAAGGTCCTCAACGGCAAGCCCGACGTCTCTCCCCGGACGCGCAAGCTGGTCCAAGACGTCCTCTTGAGCTCCGGCTACCGCAAGCGGGGGAGCGGCGATGCGCCGCCTATCATCGACATCGTATTCAATGACTTCGACAGCCCTTGGGCGATCGAGATTGTCCGCGGCGCTGCTGCGGCCGCTCAGGCACAGGGGCTCACTGTCGCCCTCACGGCGCTTTCGGAGGGAGATGAGCGCCGAATCTGGTTCAACCACATCACTTCCCGCGGCACCCGAGGGATCATCCTGCTGCTCTCTCAGCTTTCCGAGCGCCAGAGAGGAGAGCTCGCTGTGCGGGGTCTGCCGCTCGTCGTGATTGACCCGACTGCGGAGCCAGGTCCGGAGGTGAGCTCGGTCGGTGCCACCAACTGGTCGGGCGGGCTGGCCGCCACCAAGTACTTGGTGGACGTGGGGCACCGGCGGATTGGCATAATTACCGGGCCTCCCGAGTTGCTGTGCAGCCGAGCGCGCCTCGATGGTTACCGCGCCGCCCTCGAGAGGGCAGGGCTCTCGGTGAACGACCAGTTCGTGAGACCGGGCGACTTCCGCGTCAAAGCCGGGTATGAGCAGGCGAAGGTGCTGTTCAACCTGAGCGAGCGCCCGACCGCGATCTTTGCCGGGAACGATCTGTCTGCTCTGGGCGTCTTGCGTGCAGCGCGCGAAGCCGGTCTTCGTGTTCCCGAGGATCTGAGCGTCGTCGGTTTCGATGACATCCCGCTCGCGGAGTGGAGCACCCCCCCACTGACGACGGTGCGCCAACCGCTAGCGGAGATGGCTGCTGTGGCCGTACGCACGTTGCTCGAGGGCACCGAACGCGGCGAGTCGCCAAAGCGTCGTGTCGAGCTGGCCACCGATCTGATCGTGCGCGAGAGCACGGCACCACCCGGAGCGCTGACATAGGGTCTTCCGGCGTGGGCAAGAGCACAATCGCCGGGCCTCTGACGCGCCGAGACCGGTGGCGTCATCCTTTTTCGTGACGGAGCCCTTCGTAATCTTGGCAACGCGCTGGCGGCGTGACCCTACACGTCCGCCCGCAACCTATAGGTCCCAGGGACAGGAGCATCGAGGGCCGCCAATCCCGCCTCGTCGGTGGGCGAGAACCTGGCATCCTCCGGTTGATCTGCAGCGAGCCGGAGCACGTTATGGCAACGTAGCTTCACCACCCGGGCGCTCGGCACGTCGAGGCGGACCTCAGTCACGTGCCTTTCCTTCCATGTGATGCCCACGGCCAGCCCCCCTCGGGCCCGGAGGCCAGAGACTTGGCCTTCCGGCCATGCGGTCGGCAAGGCAGGCAACAAGTCGAGGCTGCCCGCATGGCTCTGGAGCAACATCTCGGCGATGGCGGCCGTAGCCCCGAAAATCCCGTCTATTTGGAACCAACCCGGGGGCTGGAGGCCGAAAAAGTTGTTGCACGCAGAGTCCCTGAGGAGCTCCCGCAGGTGCTTCCAGGCCAGGTGCCCCTCAAGCAGCCTCGCCCATAGCGCGACCACCCACGCTCGGCTCCAACCTTCTCGCCCGCCGCCGTTTGCCAGCCGGTGCTCGAGGGAGCGCCGGGCCGCCACCACCAGTGCAGGGGCCGACCTCGGCGTCACCTCGTCACCCGGGTAGAGGCAGAACAAGTGCGACAGGTGACGGTGCCCCGGCTCTGGTTCGTCGAAATCCTCCCACCATTCCTGCAAGCGGCCGTCGCTGGCCACTTGAGGCACATGAAGCTTCTCCAGGGCGCTCGCCAGTCTTGCTCTCAGCTCCTCGTCCGTACCGAGGATCTCCGAGGCGGCAATGCAGTGCCCGAAAAGGTCCACGGTCAACCAAATGTCCAGCGTGGACGCCGCGCTGACGGCGGCTTCCCTGCCGTCGGGGCCCAGGAAAGTATTCTCCGGGGAAGTCGATGGGCAGGTGACCAGTTTCCCGCTGGGTCCCTCGACCAGGTAGTCCAACAAGAACAGGGCCGCCTCGCGCATGGCCGGGTAGGCCCGCTCCAAGAACGTGCTGTCCTCGGAGAAGGCGTAATGCTCCCACAGGTGCTGGCACAGCCAGGCCCCGCCCATCTGCCAGTTCACCCAAAACGGGTGCGCCTCCTGGTTGCCGACAGGCCAAGTCGAGCGCCAGAGATCCACGTTGTGGTGCGACGTCCAACCCCCGCAGCCATAAAACTCGCGGGCCGTGCTGACACCGGCTCGTGAGAGGTCGGCCACCAGCCCCATGAGCGGCTCATGGCACTCGGCCAGGTTGGTCGTCTCCGCGTGCCAGTAGTTCATCTCGGCGTTGATGTTGGTCGTCCAGTTGCAGCTCCAAGGGGGGCGCACCTGGTCGTTCCATATGCCCTGCAGGTTGGCCGGCTGGCTGCCCGGTCGTGAGCTCGCCATCAGCAAGTAGCGGCCATAGTGGAACAACAGCGCGAACAGGCCCTCGTCAGCGGCGCCATCGCGCAGAGCCTCAAGCCGTTCGTCAGTCGGCACCCCGCTGGCGCCGCCCTTCCCCAGCTGCAGCCAGCATCGGTTGAAAAGCACCTGATGCTCTCGCACATGCCGCGCCCGTATGGCCGCGTACGGTTCGGCGAGCAAGGGGGTGAGCATCTCCCGGCAAGTGCGCCGGAGCATGCCAGGGTCCTCGACCGGCGAGATGCCGTAGCCTGCGTACCCGGTGGTGGAGGCCACGTACAAAGTGACGGCGTCAGCACCCTCCACCCGGAGAGGTCCGCCGCTTTCTTGTCGCACCACACCGTCCATAACGCTCAGGACCAGACCGGCGGCAAAGCGCAAACCGGAGCCGGGATCGTAAGCAACGGCCGGCTCTTCGGCCCAATAGTGCGGGACGACGTGCACCGGCGCCCTGCCTTCCAACCACGCAATGCCCTCGTCCCCGCGGGACTGCTCGCTTGGATGGGGACTTCCTAGCTCGAGCGTGAGGTTCAGTTTCGCGACCCCCCGCACCCTCAAGTGCATCACGAAGGCGCGGTCGGGAACAGAGACAAACGCTTCCCGCTCGTACAGGCTTTCACCCATCTCGTAACGGACCGAGGCCACGCCCTCCTGGAGATCCAGCGATCTCTCGTAGTTGCGGAGCTTGCCCGCACCCTCGATGTCGACGGTGAGCCACCCCAGTGGCTGGTACGCCTCGTTGAACGGGCCCTGGAGGCCACGGACAAGAGCGTCGGCCTCGACGTAATCACGCCGTTCGAACACGGCGGCGCGCAGCTCCCTCAGCAGCGCCCCAGGGTTCTGCGCGTGGGCAACCCGGGGGCCGCCAGACCAGAGGGTGTCGACGTTGAGGTCGGCTCTTTCCTTGTGGGGCAGGCCCCATAGCATCGCCCCGAGGCTGCCGTTGCCGAGGGGGAGCGCTTCGAACCACTCGTGCGCCGGTTCGCGGTACCAAAGACGGAACTCCCTACCGGAGACCAATCTCGTTCCCTCCTTTACGACCGCCGAACAGTGCGCCAGGACCGGCCGAGAGGGCCCGCACCTCACCAGCCGCGCCTCGACAGTAACCCGGTCACGGCGGCACCCGTTGCTGACTCTGCGACCCCGACGCGAAGTGCCGTCCCGACGACACAAGTCACCGCCGCGACATTCTCCCTGGACAAAGGGCGGAAAGTCGATCGATCCGTGTACTGACCTCGTGGTTCGAGAGTTGTCGCATTACCTCCACTGAAACGGACTTGAACGGCCACCAGTCCGCTGCGGGCCTCCCCCGCTGCTCTTCGTTCAGGCTCGCCCCGCCAGCCTCGCCAGCCAAAGGTTTCGACCGCGCGGTGGTTGGCAGGCGTGCGACCTGCCGGAGGGACGGCTCCGTACGATGGCGGCGATGACCGAGGATGCGAACGAGCAGCAGCCCCGGCGTCGCTCGTACCTGACCGACGCAACCGTCGTTGTTGACCGAACTGCCCTGTTCCGGTGGCGAAGGGCGATCATGGCCGCCTTCGGTCTCGGTGGGGTCACCGTTGCCGCCTGGGGCCCCCGGCTCCCGGCAGTCAAAGCAGAACTCGGCGTCGGCATCGCTACGATCGGCCTGCTCCTCGCCGGCGTGACGGTCGGGGCCCTCGCCGGGCGTGTCGTCTCGACACCGGTACGCCACGGGCTCGGGAGCCGGCGGGGCGTGCCCGCAGCGCTCCGGGTCGTCGCCGCGG
>JBEKBT010000082.1:0-20270 GCA_050015255.1 Acidimicrobiales bacterium | reverse complement strand
TGCCATCTCCGCCAGGATCTCGGACTCCCTCGGAGTGAGCCACTCGAGGTCGGACTTGCGGTGCCTGGCCCGCGCCCGGACCAGCTCGTCCACCACGAGCGGGTCGATGACGGACCCACCGCCCGCCACCACCCGGATCGCCTGGGCCAGCTCGTTGGCTCCCGCCACCCGCTCTTTCAGCAAGTAGGCGCGGCCCGCCGATCCCTCCTGCAGGAGCGCAAGCGCGTAAGCCGGAGCGGTGTACTGGCTCAGGACCACGACGCCGACGTTCGGCTGGTTCTCCCGCAGCCATGCCGCGGCCTGGATGCCTTCGTCCGTGCCGGTCGGTGGCATGCGGATGTCTGTCACCACGACGTCCGGCCTGTGCTCTGTGATGAGCTCCAACAGCTGGGGAAGGTCCGAGGCGACACCGGCCAGCTTGAGGTCGTCGTGGGTCTCGACGAGTCGTGAGATCCCCTCGCGCAAGAGCGCGTTGTCCTCGGCCAGGACGACCCGGATCACGTCCACCGAGGTCGAGCCTAACCCTTCGCTGTTGTCCGCAGCAGCGGCGGGGGAGTCCTTGCCGTCACCCAGCGGTTGCGGAACTCCTGGTCGATCTAGAGGTACGAGACGGGGAGCCGTTTCAGATAGGCGGAGCCACCGTAACCGGCGCCGAAGGCGATTGGCGTCGCCGTGTAGGTGGGCGCACGGTCTGCCAGGTGATCCGGTAAGTGGCGAGGCAGATGACGAGGGCAAACGGCACGGCGAAGACGACGCCGAAGTGGGGCGTGGCTAGCGTCACGGCCAGGCAGAAACTGAAGTAGCCGGGAAGTCCGCGGCACAGACCGTTGAGGGCTTGTGAGGCTGCGTCCTTGCCTCGGGCGCGAAGGATGAGCAGCGCGAGAGTGGCGCTCACCACCGGGTAGGCGGCGGTCGCTCCAGCGGTCGCGGGCCCGGCGAGTCGAGCAACGCTCAGCGTGAGTGCCACTGTGGCTGACGCAACAACGGCGCGCGTGGCGGTGCTCATGAGGGTATTTCCTGCGGCGGGCGGGGGTGTGGGACCGTCGAGCAGGAGTCGCGGGCCGAGCGCCAGTGCGGCGAGCGATGCCACGATCGCAACAGCCGACGGCATCCAGAAGATCACGAGTGAGAGGGTGGCGTAGACCGCGGTGCCAGAAGCCATCGCGGCAAGCCCACCGCGCCGCCGCACAACGGCGGCGAAGGCGATCGCGAACGCGACTTGCGCGCTCACGTGCTCAGCGGAGCTCGCCGCGAGTGTGGCGGCGGCGTGCCGGCCGAGATCGAAGCCGACAACGAAGGTCGCGATCGCGATCGTGATTGGCGCCGCCACGACCCAGCCGGCGACCGCCGGTCCGAAACGACGCTCCACGGCTGTTGCAGCGACCATCACCACGGGGGCAACGAGAAGCGCGACAAGCAGCACGAATCCAAGTTTCGGCGCCATCATTGATTTGATCAAGCGATGATTTCAAATCAAATATCATGCGATAATCAAATGAATGGAACTAAGGCGCCTCCGCCTCCTTCACGAGCTCTCCCGTCGCGGGACGATCGCCGCTGTCGCGGACGCGTTGAGCTACAGCCCCTCGTCGGTCTCAGTTCAGCTCGCCGAACTGGAACGCGAGGCCGGTACCGAGCTCCTGCGACGTGTGGGCCGCGGTGTACAGCTCACCCCTGCAGGCTGGCGGCTCGCAGATCACGCCGCACAAGCCCTTGCGGCCGATGAAGCCGTCCGCGCCGAGTTGTCCTCACTTGGAGAAGCGCCCCACGGCCGCGTCCGCGTGACGTTCGTGCAAAGCGCCGCGCTCGCGCTCCTTCCGACCGCGCTCGCACACCTCAACGAGAATGCACCTGATCTCCGCGTCGAGGTGTTCCAACGCGAGACCGCCCCGGCGCTCGACGATCTCCGCTCACACGCAGTCGACATCGTCGTCGGGATCGACTACGACCCCGTCCCCGCAGCCCGTTACCGCGACCTCGATCGCCGTGACCTGATCCGCGAAGACGTCCTCCTCGCAGTTTCCGCTGACGACCCTCTCGGAGCCCTCGGAAGCCCGATCCCGGTTGCCAGCTTCGAGCACACCCCGTGGGCTGCCGGCTACCGCGGCACCGGCCACAACGCCGTCGTAGAACACGTCTGCAACCGCCTCGGCGGCTATGCCCCCGACATCCGCCATCGCACCGACGACGGTCTCATCCTCCGCGCCCTGGTTTCCACTGGCGCGGCCGTGACACTCCTGCCCGCACTGATCGGCACAGCCACGCCGGAGATCGCGGTCCGACCGATCGCAGAAGGAACCCTGAGGCGGACGATCTTCACCTCAGCGCGCGCCAGCACCACCAATGCAAGTGCCATCGTGGCGGTGCGCGCCGCCCTCAAGACCGCCGCGGCGGTTGCGCGCGGGACCCGACAAGACGTCGAGGTGCTCGACGGCTAGCACCTCCGAGCCCGAGGGCCTAACCGAGGAGCCGCCTTGAGCGACAAAACCCCCGCCGAGGAGACCCTCGAGGGGGGTTTGTGATGTCGAGGCGTGTTCTTTCGTGAACACCTTCTGGTGTGGAGGTGGCGGGAGTCGAACCCGCGTCCCTCGGTATCTTGATGGGACTTCTCCGAGCGCATCCGGCGGTGGTGTCTCGAGTCCCGCCTCGCCACCGGCGCCGGTGCGGGACCCCAGCCGACTTAGATTTCCCTGACTGCTCGCCGGCGGCGCAGTTCAGGTAAGTCCTGCAAGATGACGCCTGGGACCGGTCCGCAGGACTGGGACCGGGCAGACGTTGCTGCTAGTTAGGCAGCAAGCGCGAGCTGAGGCTCGGCGTTTGTGTTGTTTTCCGGCTCTTTAACGTGGCTCCGGAGACCACGGCTCGCTTCTCCCAACTTGACGACCGAAGTCGAAGCCTGTCACCCCCTTGGTGATTTGGTTGTCGTAAAGAGGATACTGCCTGGCTGCGACCTCAGCGCCGGCGCTCGTGCTCGCGGATCACCCGCTCGGCCTCCCGGGTGGCGTCCCGCTCGGCGATGGCGTGCCGCTTGTCGTAGAGGCGGCGGCCCCTTGCGAGCGCGATCTCGACCTTGGCGAGTCCGTCCTTGAAGTAGATGCTGAGCGGCACGAGTGTGAGCGCCTTCTGGGCGACACGACCCGACAGCTCGTCGATCTGACGGCGGTGCAGCAAGAGCTTGCGGGGCCTCACCGGCTCGAAGCGGCCGAAGCCGGACGCGTACTCGTACGGCGCCAGATGGGCACCGACCAGCCACAGCTCACCGTCTTCGATGCGGGCGTAGGCGTCCTGCAGTGAGGCCTGGCCCAGTCGCAGGGACTTGACCTCGGCTCCTTTGAGGACGATCCCGCACTCATAGACCTCGAGGATGTCGTAGTCGTGGCGCGCGCGCCGGTTGCGCGCCACGTAGCGGATCACGGGCTCGTTGGGGTCACCCGGGGCCCTGGGCCTGCCGGCTGTGCGCTGAGCCGCAGTGAGCTTCCTCGTGACCATCTGCGAAACGCTACCGTGCGGGCCTGATGAGCGGCCTAAGCACGACTTCCGCGCCTCGCGCGCCTTCGAGCCTGCGCCTCGCGTCCTCCCACCTCGACGAGATGGTCGCGCACTGCCTCGGCGCCTACCCCGAAGAAGGCTGCGGGCTCCTCGTAGGGGACGCGCTCACAAGCACTGTCGCCGTTGTGCACGCCACCCGCAATGTCGCTGCCTCGGCGCAGGTCTACACAGTGGACCCGGGCGAGCACCTGCGTATCGACCGGGCAGCCGAGGCCGAGGGCCGAGCCGTGATCGGAGTGTTCCACTCCCACACCCACACCGACGCCTACCCGTCACCGACCGACGTCGCCCAGGCGCC
Organism: Acidimicrobiales bacterium; assembly: GCA_050015255.1. Taxonomy (GTDB): domain Bacteria; phylum Actinomycetota; class Acidimicrobiia; order Acidimicrobiales; family Bog-793; genus Fen-455. The sequence continues at coordinate 16,423 of JBEKBT010000082.1, read as the reverse complement.
CGATCCCACCTGGCACTACGTGCTCGTCTCCCTGCGCCACGAGGTCGCCTCGGTCCGCTCCTACCGGATCGTGGACGGAGCGATTGCCGAGGAAGCCATCGAGGTCATTAGTATATGACCGAAACAGTCAACATTTCCGGAGGAGCCCGTGCCCGAGGTCAACTTGCCCACCCTGCTCCGCCAGCACGCGGGCGGGCAGAGATCGGTTAGTGTCGAGGGAGCGACGATCGGCGAGGTCCTCGAGGCTCTGCAGAGTGAGTACCCGGGCATGGCGGGCCAGCTGGTGACCCCAGACGGCGAGCTCCACAAGTTCGTCAACGTCTATCTGAACGACGACGACGTCCGTTACCTGGAAAAGCTCGACACCACGGTGCTCGACCGCGACATGGTCTCGATCCTGCCCGCCGTGGCGGGCGGTGGTGCGTAGGTCCCCTCCGGGGCCGACCGAGCCGTGCCCGTCCTGCGAAGCATCCTCGACCTGATCGGCAACACGCCGCTCGTCGACGTCTCCGCGCTGAGCCCGAAGCCAGCCGTGCGCATCCTCGCCAAACTCGAGGGCCAGAACCCCGGGGGCTCGGTCAAAGACAGGATCGCGCTCTCGATGATCGAGGACGCCGAGGAAAAGGGCCTTCTTGCTCCCGGGGCGACGCTGATCGAGCCCTCGTCGGGCAACACCGGGATCGGCATGGCGCTCGTGTGTCGCATAAAGGGCTACAAGCTGAAGGTCGTCCTGCCCGGCAACGTTTCGATCGAACGGCGCCAGTTGCTCGAGCTCTGGCGTGCCGAGGTGATCGACTCGCCGGCCAACGAAGGGTCGAACGGCGCTGTCCGCCTGGCTCAGCGGCTCTCTTCAGAGCATCCTGAGTGGACTTTTCTCTACCAGTATGGCAATCCCGCCAATCCGAGGGCACACTATGTCGGCACCGGGCCGGAGATCTGGCGTGACTGCCCTGAGATCACGCATCTTGTTGTCGGCCTCGGCACGAGCGGGACCCTGCTCGGGGCGGGGCGCTTCCTGAAAGAAGCCAGCCCGCAGGTGCGATTGTGGGCGGTCGAACCGCCGACGGGGGAGACGGTCGAGGGTCTCCGCAACCTCGACGACGGCTATATCCCTCCGATCTTCCTCGAGCAAGGAGGGGCGGACCTGCTCGACCGCCGGACCATCGTCGGGCCGGGAGACTCGATCGAGTGGACGCGGCGGCTCGCTGATCTGGGTGTGTTCGCCGGGATCTCCTCCGGTGCTGCCCTCGCCGGTGCCGTCAAGTGCGCGAACACGATCGAGCAGGGGACCATCGTCTTCATCTCTTCTGACGGCGGGTGGAAGTACCTCTCGACAGGGGCTTGGACCGACGAACTTGACGCCGTCGTCGAACGAGCGAGAGGGATCATCTATTTCTGACGTCCTTCCGGCCTCGGGACGGGTACCCTGCCGGAATGACCGACTCGCAGGCCGATGCCCTTGATCTCGCACGCCATGACGGTCGTGCCTTGGATGAGCTGCGCCCATGCCTGTTCATCCGGGACTTCACCGAGTTCGCGGCCGGCTCGGTGCTCGCCGTCTCCGGTCGCACGAAGGTCTTGTGCACGGCTTCTGTCGACGAGGAGGTCCCGAGATGGATGCGCGGGACCGGACGGGGCTGGGTGAGCGCGGAGTACTCCCTGCTCCCAGGCTCGTCGCCGGAGCGGGTGACCCGGGAGGCGACAAGAGGTCGCCAGTCCGGGCGCACCCATGAGATCCAGCGCCTGATCGGGCGCGCCTTGCGCAGCATCATCGACCTCGAGGTGCTCGGCGAGCGCCAGATCCTGATCGACTGTGACGTGCTGCAGGCGGACGGAGGGACGCGAACGGCCTCGATATCGGGTGCGTACGTGGCCCTGCACGACGCCTGCACGCGTCTTTGTTTCTCAGGAGGACTCCGGCAGCACCCCGTGCGTGAGGCATGCGCAGCTGTCTCGGTGGGCATCGTCGAAGGCCTCTGCATGCTCGACCTCGACTACGTCGAAGACTCCGCCGCCGAAGTCGACCTGAACGTCGTGATGACCTCCTCGGGACGCTTCGTAGAGGTGCAGGGGACCGCCGAAGGCCCGCCGTTCGCCCGCTCCGAGCTCGATGAGATGCTCGGCCTGGCCGACCTCGGCATCGGCGAGATCCTCCAGATTCAAGACGAGGTGTTGGCCACACCGCCCCAGGATCGTAACCAGGCGGGCACGCTCTGAGCCGGCAGGGCGAGCAGGAGCGCGCAAGGATGCGGTTGGTACTTGCCACAGCGAACCCCGACAAGGCCGTTGAGCTGGCTGCCATCTTGGAAGACGAGCTCGGAGGGCTGGTCGAGCTCGTCGCCCGTCCCCGAGGCGTCGCCGCGGTCGCAGAGACGGGGGAGACCCTCGAGGACAACGCCCGCCTCAAGGCAGTCGCACTGGTCGAGACGACCGGTGAGGCCGCTGTGGCCGATGACACCGGTCTCGAGGTCGCGGCGCTCGCAGGGGCGCCTGGCGCCCGCTCGGCCCGCTTTGCCGGCGAGACTGCCACCTATGCCGACAACGTCGCCAAGCTGCTCGCTGCCCTGGAGGGCGAGAGCGACCGGCGGGCCCGCTTTCGCACCGTCGTCCTCTGCCGCCTTCCCGACGGCAGCGAGATCATCGGCGAGGGTGCAGTCGAGGGAGAGATCGCCCCGAGCCCCCGGGGGGAGGCTGGTTTCGGCTACGACCCCGTGTTCGTGCCAGACGACGGGGGCGGACGGACGTTCGCGGAAATGAGCCCGGACGAAAAACACCGGCTATCGCACCGGGGTCTCGCGCTGCGGTCCTTCGCGACGCGCCTGAGACAGAGCCAGGCAGCCGCTGTCCACGAGTAGCCCTGGACCAGGACGGGGATCCTCTCCAGCTTGGCGGTGAGCGGTACGCTTGGCGAATGGCAGTCCTCGCAGGCAAGGGCGACAACCTCGAGGCCGTGGTCGACCAGGTGCTCTCGACGCGGGACCGGGTAGTCGTCGAGCGGGAGGGCGTGCCGGCCGCAGTCATCATGTCGGCGCGGGATCTTGAGGGCCTCGAGTACTCGATCGACCTCCTCTCAGAGCCCAAGACGGTGCGCCGCATTCTCGAGGCTGAGGCCGCGCTGCAGAGCGGGAACCTCTACATGGGCGAGGAGTTGGCGGCGCTCGATCCCGACGCGCATTTCGTCGTGCGGTCGGTGACAGGGGGCGTGACGCTTTCCCTGACCCCGCGCCCGGGCGATGACCGTTGGGGCCTCGTCGCGAGCGTGCCGACGCGAAAGGCCATCGACCAGCTCCAGTTCCATGTCGCAGATGCCGTTCGAAGCTTCATTTTTGGCAAGCTGCTTGTCGACCCGGTCTCTGCGGGCGTGGAGCTACGCGGGTTCCTTGCCCGGCGCTTGGCGGCAAGGGTGGAGACGGCCCTTCTCATCTACCGCCTGGACAGCGTCAAGCACCTGGTCCGTCTGGTGGAGGTCTTCAACATCGGCGGTTTGGTGGGCCGTCAGGTCAATCACCACTGGTAGCTCGCCCGCTTGACGGCGGAACCGACCAACTCGGCTGAGGGCGAGCTCAGTGCGGCTCGAAGGTGTCGCCCAGGGTCCCGAGCGGCGGTGCCCCGAGCTCGAGCAGGGCCTCGTGAAAGCGCCGGAGGCTGAAGCGCGGGCCCCAGCGGGCGACGGCTTCGTCCCGGAGGGCCCGGATCTCGAGCTTGCCCCACGTATAGCGGCCGTAGGTCGGGTCGAAGGTGGCTCGGTGTGCCTCGGACCTGGCACCAGGCTCCTCGAGGAACGCATCCTCACGAAAGCGCGCCATGGCGTCCTGGACCGTCATGGTGCCCCGGTGGATCCCGAGCGCCGATGCGAGACGTGTCACTCGGATGAGGGCGGCGATCCAGACTCCGATCGCGAAACGGGGATCGTCGTGCCGGAATCCTTCCTCCACTAACAGCTCCTCGGCGTAATGAGCCCAGCCCTCGATGAACGCGTTGGAGCCGAGCGAGCGGCGCACGTCCCCGCGGGCCGTGAGCCGGATCATGCGTCCGTGAGCGAAGTGACCGGGTGTCACCTCGTGGGCGGTGATCGCCGGCAGTGTCGTGGCGCTGAACTGTGACCGCCAACGGTCCTTGGTCTCCTCGTCCCAGGACGGGTCGGGCGGGTTGACGTGGAACCAGGCAGGCGCTTCGGCCTCATAGGCGCCGGTCCATGACATCATCGCCACGGCATAACGCCTCGATGCGGGCGCGGGTCCGACAAGGCACGTGCCTCCGAGATGGGGTAGGAGCCCTCGCTCGGCTGTGAAGGTGCTCAACTCCTCGATCAGGAGGCGGGCAGCGGCATAGATGCCCTCGTCGTCAGGATGGTCCGCGAGCAGGTCCCTCATCACCTCGGCCGGCGGGACACCTGGCCGCAGGCGATCACAATCTTGAACGAGGTGCTCGCTGAGGCGGGCCCTTTCCGCGTCCGCCACCTCCTCGAGCCGCCCGAGATCCACGCTCATCCCCTCCGGATCGCCCAGCAACCGTGCCAGCTTCTGCGGGCCGAGGCCGGCCTCGGGCGAACCGTCGGCCTTCGCCTGCTCCAAGTGGCCGACGAGGCGGTCGACGCCGGCCCGGGCGCGTTCGAGCGTGGCCGGGCCGGCGTCGACCTCCTCCAGGCCCGTGCCGAGACCGCGGACGGCCGGCAGGAGAGCGTCGGCCACAGGGGCCGGCACCGAGTCGAGAGACTCGATGGCACCGTCGATGGCATCCGGCCACTTCTCCAGGTGGGCGGCCTTGGCCACCGCCCGCTCCCCGGCGGGGGCGTATTCGCGGTCATAGCTGGCGAGGTCGAGATTCTCCAGGTGAACGAGCGGGTTCCATCTGTGGATCTCGACCGCCTCGAACGCTGTGCGCAGCCCCGCCTCGACGGCTGACAGCTGCGCTTCGTCGTGGGCATTCGGCTCGGGGCCGCCACGCCCGACCGGGGCGAGCAACGCCGCGACGCCGGCCGGGGAGAGATCCTGCACCTGGCCGTCGAACTCGTGCAAACCCGCGAGCTCTCTCACTTCTGGAATCTGGAGCTTCCAGATCGCGCGGAGGCGGTCGGAGACCATGGATCGAGACCGTACCCGCTCCTGGTCCCTCGTGGGCCGGTAGCGTGGCGGGCCTGATACATCCTTCCGCCATCATGTCGCTGTGGTCCTTGACCGGCTGCCCGCCTCGCGAGGTGGACGGCCGGCTCGCGTTGCCCACGACCCAGGGCCCGAAGGAGGAGCGATGCCGACCGAGAGCATGTCCATCAGCTGCGACGACTGTGTGCTCAATGGGACCGAGGCCTGCGGGGACTGCGTCGTCACCTTCCTGTTGGGCCCCGCGACGGGCGAGGCGATCGTCGTCGATGTCGCCGAAGCTCGTGCCGTCCGGATGCTCCAGCGCGCCGGCCTGGTGCCCGAGCTGCGTTTCCGCCGGCGCGTGGGGTGAGCTTGTCAAGCTCGTCGATCACAGTTGCGGCCGAGCCTGAGCCGATCAGCCGATGGGTTACGTGCTCGTCACCAACGACTTCCCGCCCAAAGTAGGAGGCATCCAGTCGTACCTGTACGAGCTGTTCCGCCGGCTGCCAGCCGAAGAACTCACCGTCCTTACGACTTATCACCGTGGTGCCGCCGCCTTCGACCGTCGGCAGCGATTCCGGATAGAGCGGTGGTGGTCACCGGTTCTCGTGCCCACGCCCAGGTTGGTCCGGGCCGTGCGGCAGTTGTCGCAAGCCTCGGGCGCCAAGCTCGTGTTGCTCGACCCGGCGCTCCCCATGGGCCTGCTCGGCAAGCTGCTGCAGGTGCCATACGGCGTGGTGCTGCACGGGGCCGAGGTGACTGTTCCCGGCCGCTTGCCGGTCTCCCGGCAACTCCTGCGGTCCGTGCTCTCCGGGGCGTCGCTTGCCATCGCCGCCGGCGGCTACCCGGGCGCCGAGGCGACTCGTGCGGCCGGAGCTCACATGCCCCCGACGGTGGTGGTACCCCCGGGTGTCGACCACGTACGCTTCCACCCCCTCGCACCGGACGAGAAGGTGGCGGTGCGGCAACGACTGGGGATTCCCACCGAGGGCAGGCTCGTCGTGAGCGTGAGCCGGCTCGTTCCGCGAAAGGGCATGGACGTGCTGATCGAGGCGGTCGGGGCATTGAGCGCCGACCGGCCGGACGTGACCCTCGCCATCGGTGGTACAGGGCGTGATCGCAGGCGCCTGGAGCTGGCAGCGAGGCGTTGCGACGCACGGGTGCGTTTCCTCGGCCGGGTCTCAGACGATGACCTGCCACTGCTCGACGGCGCGGCGGACGTCTGGGCGATGTGCTGCCGTACCCGTTGGTTCGGGCTCGAGCAGGAGGGATTCGGGATCGTCTTTCTGGAGGCCGCCGCCGCAGGGGTGGCTCAGCTCGCCGGGCGAAGCGGCGGCTCGGACGAAGCGGTCGTCGACGGCCAGACCGGGCTCGTGGTCGATCGGCCGCATGACGCTGCGGCCGTCGCGGACGCCCTGGCGAAGTTGCTGGACGATCCTGACCTTCGACAGAGCCTGGGCAAAGAGGCGCGCCGGAGGGCCGTGGCTGAGTTCGACTACGACCAGCTGGCCCGCAGGTTGCAAGAGGCCCTGGTCCAGATAAGCACTTGACGATGCCGGCGCTTGTCAAGCCAGCCGTCGCGGGAGCTCGTGTCGAGACGGTCGGTGGGTACCGGGTTGTCAGAAGCGCTCGGGCAATGCTGGCTGAGCGTCTGAGGAGATGCGAGGCTGGAGGGCACTTGGGCAGAGAGGAGGATGTGTGGCCGATCAGACCATTGAACGGATGGTCGTCGACGGCTCCCCGGAACGGTGCTTCGAGGTCGTAGCCGACATCGAGCGGTATCCGGAATGGGTCGCCGATCTGAAGGAGGTCCACGTCCAAGCGCGCGATGAGCAGGGACGACCCTCCCTGGTCTCGTTTCGCGCCGGTGCTTTCGGGCGAAGCACGAGCTATACGCTCTTCTATGACTACTCACAGGCGCCGAAGGAGCTTCGCTGGGTCCAGCGAGACGGCGATTTGACGAGCCGGCTGGACGGCATATACCGCTTCGAGCCCGCGCCCGAGGGAGGGACCGAGGTCACCTACCAGCTCGCAGTCGAGCTCCGGGTGCCGTTGCCGGGCTTCATCAAGCGACGGGCCGAGGGCAACATCATCCACGCTGCCATCCGGGACTTGAAGGCGCGGGTCGAGTCGACATCGTGAGCCCGCCGAGGCTCTATCTCAGCAAGGGCTGAGGCCTTGAAGGTCGGCATCACGCTCCCGACGTTCGAACCGACTGCGTCCGGGGCGCTCGCCACCGCTCGCGAGGCGGAGGGAGCCGGGATCGACGGTGTGTTCGTCTTCGATCACCTCTGGCCGGGCAATGAGAAGGCGAGGCCGGCTCTGTCGATGTACCCGGTGCTCGGTGCGGTGGCCGCGGCGACCCGGCGCATCCGCATCGGGTCTTTGGTGGCGCGCCTCGGGCTTCTTCCCGACAGGCTCGTGATCGAGTCGCTCGTTTCTCTCCATGAACTGTCCGACCGGCGTCTTGTGGCGGGGCTCGGCGTCGGGGACGCGAAGAGCCTTACCGAGAACGAGGCCTACGGGATCGAATGGCCTGCGCTCGCCGATCGCCGGGCGTCGTTGGCGAGCGTCTTGGAAGAGCTTGCCGGCGAGGGGATCGAAGCCTGGGTCGGGGCAAGCGCGCCGGCGACGCTCGAGCTCGCCCGTGGCGCCGGGGCGACAGTCAACCTCTGGGACGTGGAGCTGGACCGGCTGCGAGCCGAGGTCGCCAACGGGCGCACGACTTGGGCCGGCCCCTTGCCGGCGGAGCCCCGTCCCGCGGCCGGCCGACTGGCGGACCTGCGGGAAGCAGGCGCGAGCTGGGTGATCTGGGGGTGGCCGCGCTCGCTCGATCTCGTCACGCAAGCCTTGCGCGCGGCAGGGATACAAGGTGACGGGGACTAGCGGCTATCGTCGGACGATGGAGCTTCGCAGGATCCAAGGCCTTCCTCCCTACGTCTTCGCGCAGATCGACCAGCTGAAACTGCAGGCACGGCGCGCCGGCATCGACGTCATCGACCTCGGCTTCGGCAACCCTGACATCCCCTCCCCAGACGTGGCGGTCGAGAAGCTGGCCGAGGCGGTCCACAACCCCCGTAATCATCGCTACTCGGCGAGCCGCGGGATCCCCAAGCTCAGGCAGGCGATCTCGGACCTGTACCTACGGCGCTTCGGGGTACAGCTGGACCCCGACCGCGAGGTTGTGACGACGATCGGAGCCAAGGAGGGGCTCTCGCACCTCATGTGGGTCGTCGTGGCTCCCAGCGACACGGCGCTCGTTCCCTCGCCCTCCTACCCGATCCACCTGTACGCCCCGCTGTTTGCCGGCGCGGACGTCCGGATGGTGCGCCTCGAAGGGCTTGGCCACGATGAGGCTGACGCCGGCGAGGCCTTCTTTGCCAATTTGGTCGAGGCCTGGGAGTCGGCCTGGCCCAAGCCCCGGGTCGCGATCCTCTCGTTCCCGCACAACCCGACCACGGCGTGCATCGACCTCGCCACCATGGCGAGGCTGGTCGAGTTCGCTCGCGAGCACGGCGTGCTGCTCGTTCACGACTTCGCGTACTCCGACACCGCCTTCGACGGTTTCCGGCCCCCTTCGATCCTCGAGGTCCCAGGTGCCTCGGACGTCGCCGTCGAGCTCTACACATTGACCAAGTCGTTCTCGATGGCGGGCTGGCGAGTGGCCTTCCTTGTCGGGAATGCCGAGATCGTGCAGGGCCTCACCAAGCTGAAGAGCTACCTCGACTACGGGACGTTCCAGCCGATCCAGATCGCGGCCATCGTCGCCATGAACGAGGCGACGGACTACCCGAAGGTCGTGAACGAGATCTACCAGGGCCGTCGCGACGCCCTCTGCGACGGGCTGGCGCGTATTGGCTGGGAGGTGGCCAAGCCCAAGTGGGCGAGTATCCCCGCGCCGTATCGGGAGATGGGCTCGATCGAGTTCTCGAAGTTTCTCGTCACCGAGGCGGAAGTGGCGGTGTCGCCGGGAGTGGGCTTCGGACCGGGGGGGGAGGGTTACGTCCGCTTCGCCCTCATCGAGAACGAGCAGCGCATAGCCCAGGCGGTTCGGAATCTACGGGGAGTCTTGAAGCTGTAGCTGGGGGTCAAGAGGTCGCCGGTTCAAATCTGGCCAGCCCGACCAGGTAGATCGCACTTTTTCCGGCCAAGCGAGCTCGGGTGTGTCGCCTAATGGGCTTTCTCCGTTTTGACGGACATCCACCATTAGGGGCAGCGCCCCGGAAAGGATGTCCAGAATGGAGACGATGGAGAAGAGGAAGCCCGTCCCCGTCGATCGTTCACCCCGGAGTTCAAGGCCGAGATCGTCGAGCTGTGCCAGCGCGGCGACCGCACGATCGGCCAGGTCTCGCGGGACTTCGACCTGACCGAGACGGCGGTGCGATCGTGGGTGCAACAAGCTGAGATCGACGCCGGCCGGCTTGACGGCCTCACAACCGAGGAGCGCCGGGAGCTCTCCGCGCTGCGCCGGGAGAACCGCCGGCTCAAAGAGGACGTCGAGATCATAAAGCGGGCAAAGGCTTTCTTCGCGAAGGAGACCCGGTGAAGGTACAGCCCTTCATCGAGGCGGAGAAGGTAGCAGGTCACAGCGTGAAGCGCTGCTGTGAGCTGCTCGAGGTCTCCCGCGCCGCCTTCTATCAGCGACTCGAGGAAACACCCTCTCGCCGTCAGGTGTCCGACGCCGAGCTTCTGAGCCGGATCGTCGCCATCTTCGAGGAGTCCGACGGCACCTATGGCTCGCCCCGGGTGCACAGAGAGCTGCGTGATCGGGGCATCTGCTGTGGCAAGCGCCGGGTTGCCCGGCTCATGCGCCAGGCCGGTCTCGAGGGACGCTGCAAGCGCCGGTGGCGCAACAGGTGTGCGGGCCGCGAGGCCTTGGGGGACTGGGATTCTTGACCGCCTCAGGACACGTCGCTAACATGGCACGCGAGCATACGAAAAGGTTTTCTGGTCGAGTGTTTGTAGCGCTGATCGCGCCGAGAGGATGGCCGGATGAGCGCGGGACCCGTTAAACCGGTCGAGGGAAAGCGGCTGGCCCTGAACCCCATTGTCGACGGTGCTGTCGACATTACGGGCGGGTTTTGGGGTGTGAGACAGACCCTCAATCGCGAAGTGACGATCCCCTACGGGATGAAGATGCTCGAGGAGAGCGGCACCATCGAGAACTTCCGCATCGCTGCTGGAAGCTCACGCGCCGAGTACCAGATGCCGCTGTTTCGCGACTCGGACCTCTACAAGGTCCTCGAAGCAATCGCGTGGGAGCGGGCGCATGGTCGCGCGGCCGACCAGGAGGGGTTCTTCGCGTCGGGCGTTGAGGTCATTGCGGCGGCTCAGGAGCACGACGGCTACGTGAACTCTTACGTGCAAGTCGTCGGGGATGGCCACCGCTTCGGCAATCCGGCGATGGGTCATGAGCTTTACTGTGCTGGCCACCTCATGCAGGCGTCAGTTGCCGACACACGCACAAGTCAAGGACCGGGCATACTCGCAGATATTGCCAACCGTTTCGCGTCCCTGCTCGTGAGGACTCTCCCCTCCGAGCACGCTGACTACGTGCCGGGCCACCCCGAGATCGAGACGGCACTCGTCGAGCTGTACCGCACCAATGGCGACGCCCGGCTCGTAGATCTTGCGGCCGATCTTATTGGACGTCGTGGTCGTGCCGCTCTGAGCTGGAACAAGTTCACACCATCGTACTTTCAAGATGATATTCCCTTCGAGGACGCCACGACCGTCCGCGGCCACGCCGTGCGGGCGCTTTACTTGCTCGCCGGAGCGACCGATCTCTATACCGAGACAGGTCGGCCGAGGCTGTTGAGATCGGTCCTCGCCCAATGGCACGACATGTTCTCGACGAAGACCTATCTCACCGGAGGCGTCGGATCGAGACACGAGGACGAATCGTTCGGGGACGCTTACGAGCTCCCACCTGACCGCGCCTATTGCGAGACCTGCGCGGCGGTCGCGTCAATCATGTGGAACTGGCGCTTGTTGCTGGTCACCGGCCACGCCGTCTACGCGGAGCTGATGGAGCGTACCCTCTACAATGGTTTCCTAGTCAGCGTCGGGCTTGACGGCACGAGCTTCTTCTATGTCAATCCCCTACAAGCTCGTGAGCCCTCCGCCAGACAAGCCTGGTACGAGTGTGCCTGTTGTCCCCCGAATGTCATGCGCCTGCTCGCGAGCCTCGAGCACTACACAGCGACTCGAACTGAACAAGGTGTGCAGGTGCATCAGTATGCAACGGGCAGGATCCGTTCCGAGCAGGCCGCGGGTGCGCTCGAGGTCGCGGTGACTGCCGGCTATCCCTATGACGGCACTATCGCGATGCGCATCCTGGCCGCACCAAGTGACTCGCAAGAGATATCGCTGCGCGTTCCGTCCTGGGTCGATGACGTGCGCTGCATGGTCAACGGCCGGCGGCAAGAGGTGGAGCCTTGCGACAAGGGCTACATCAGGCTGCGCCGGGAGTGGTCGGCCGGGGACGAGATCGTGCTCGAGCTACCTCTGCGGGCTCGCATCATCGACGCGGTGAGCGAGATCGACGCCGTGCGTGGTTGTGTGGCCTTCGAGCGCGGACCTCTTGTCTACTGCATCGAGGGGGTAGATCTCCCGAAGGGCACGAACCAGTGCGCCATCTCGGTAGATGCATCATCGGCTCCAAGAGAGGAACCGGGCTTCCACATTGCCACCGATACGGTCGTCGCCCTCCGGCTGAACGGCCGTGTGCGGGCCGCGCCCTCTCGACGTCGTTGGTCCTACGTTGAGCTCGGCACTGACAGAGTCGGCGCGGCGCTGGCTATCGGAACGAGTCAGTCGAAGGAACGTGCCGTCGAGATGCGCGCTATTCCTTACTACGCCTGGGGAAACCGCGGCCCCACGTCCATGCGCGTCTGGGTGCCAAAAGACTCAGCCTCAGCGAGTGCTGCCGCCGGAGGAACCTGCGAAGGAATCGCTGACTATTGACTAACGGGTATCACGAGCGTACCGTAGAAAGTTGAGTAAAGGTTTTCGGTGATGGGTGCGTCGACTGAGCGAGTTCGAGCTTCGCCGTTGATCGCGACACCTCTTGTTCGGGAAGGGGAGCGCGCAGCCGGGTGACGGTCCGCCAGGTGGAAGCGATGTCTAGCACGATGCCATCTCAGGCAGATGGGCCGAGTGCTAGCAAGAGCGACGACGAAGTCCTCCGAAGCGGCAACCGCAGTAGAAGCCCGACGATTCGTGATGTGGCCGCACTCGCGGGCGTGTCCATTGGCACTGTCTCAAAGTCGCTGAACGGACGGGAGGGCATAAGCAGTCGGACGCGTGCGACTGTGCTCGAGGCGGCCGAGCGACTCGGCTTCCACTCGAATGCGCTGGCCAGGAACCTGCTCACCGGCAGGAGCTTCACGGTCGGGCTGATCACCAACGACAGCTTCGGCAGATTCAGCATGCCCGTGCTGCTCGGGGCAGAGGATGCGCTCCAGGCAGGCCAGATCGCCGTCCTGCTCTGTGATGGACGCGACGACGCGATTCGCGAGCAACACTACGTCCGTACCCTGCTCTCCCGACGGGTCGACGGAATCATCGTCACGGGCCGACGCGCTGATCCCCGGCCACCGGTCAGCACAGGCTTGCCTATTCCCATCGTTTACGCGATGAGCGAGTCGAGCAATCCAGAGGACTCGTCGGTCTTGCCGGATGACGCGGAAGGAGGTCGTCTCGCTGTCGAGCATCTCCTCGCGACGGGCCGGGTGAGGATCGGACACATCACCGGGCCGTCAGACTTTCGAGCGGTCCGGCTGCGCGCCGCCGGTGCCGCGGACGCCTTGGCGAGTGCAGGACTCTCAATGGCTGGAGACGGTCCCATCTATGGTGAATGGAGCGAGGAATGGGGACGCCAGGCAGCAAGCATCTTGGTACGCCAGGCGCCCGATGTCGACGCCGTGTTCTGTGGCAGCGATCAGATTGCACGGGGAGTTGCCGAATTCCTCCGGGAGATAGGTCGCAAAGTGCCGGATGAGGTCGCGCTCGTCGGCTTCGATAATTGGACCGTCATGGCGGAAGCCTCGAGGCCGCCACTCACGACGATCGATATGAACCTTTCCCAGGTCGGTCGAACGGCTGCCCAGATCCTCCTCGCCGCAATCGACGGCCGCAGAACCAATGGCACGCGACTCGTGCCATGTCAGCTCATCGTCCGGGCGTCGACAAGGGCTTCTGACAACGCTCACAGCGCCGGCTCAGCTTCTTCTACTAAGAGAGCGGGTCGGCGATCCACTAACCAGCTGACCAGGCGCGCTTCGCCTGAAAGTGAGTAAATGACGTGGCGACTTTTGTGGGTGGCAGGTCCGGTTTCACAGCTCTCGCGGGGCGCGAGGTCCTCCGAGTCGAAGCCTGGGGAGACAACAGCGCCCGGGTGCGCTCGACGCTGGCGCCGTCGACGACCGAGACGCCCGGTAGCGCTCTGACGGAGGCGGGATCTACCGACGCGCAGGTCGAGATCTCTGACGGCCGTGCCCGCCTACACAATGGGCAACTTGTTGTCGAAGTCTCAGATAACGGCGGAGGCTCGTTCGTGGACTTCCCGCCGCTCGTGCGCTTCGTCAGTTCGGATGGCAAGGAACTGTTCAGCGAGCGCGTCCCCCATTTCTCGTCGCCCCCGCAGCGGCATTACGGCCCGGGCAACGGCGGCCTTTACCGCTGTGAGGTCACGTTCAACGCCTACCCCGGTGAACGAATCTACGGCCTTGGCCAGCATCAGCACGGCCTGTTGGACCAGAAGGGCACGGTCCTTGACCTCATCCAGCGCAACACTGAAGTCAACGTACCTTTCGCCCTATCGAACCGTGGGTATGGGTTCTTGTGGAACATGCCGGGAGTGGGCCGGGTCGAGTTGGGTACCAACCGCACGAGATGGGTGGCAGACGCAGCTCGGCAGATCGATTACTGGGTGACAGCGGGCCCTACGCCCGCCGAGATCGTCAGCCGCTATGCCAAGGTAACGGGGTTGCCCCCCATGCTGCCGGAGTGGGCTTCCGGCTTCTGGCAGTGCAAGCTTCGCTACCGCACGCAAGACGAGCTTCTCGAGGTCGTCCGCGAACACAAGCGTCGGGGGCTGCCCCTCTCAGTCATCGTTATCGACTACTTCCACTGGACACGCCAGGGAGAATGGAAGTTCGACCCTTCGGAGTGGCCTGACCCTCAGGCCATGGTGGACGAGCTGCGGGGGCTCGGTGTCGAGCTAATGGTCTCGATTTGGCCTACGGTCAACCCCAACAGCGAGAACTACGCCGAGATGGACCGCCGAGGGCTCCTCGTCGGCAATATACGTTCCTTGCCCCTTCATCTCCCCTTCTGGGACAAGGGCAGTGACGGCCAGGTCTTCGTGCGCTTCTATGACCCGACCAATCCCGAAGCTCGGCAATATATCTGGCAGAAGGTCACCGAGGGCTACGGCCGGTACGGGATCCGAGCCTTCTGGCTCGATGCCTGCGAGCCCGAGATGCGCCCTGAGGACCCCGAGAGCAACTTGTACCACATCGGCTTGGGTGCCGAGGTGCAGTGCCTGTACCCCCGGATGCACGCCCGTGGCTTCGCCGAGGGGCTGCGGGCCAGCGGCGAGAACGGCGTATTGCTGCTTTGCCGCTCCGCCTGGGCGGGCAGCCAACAGCATGGCGCGGCGGTGTGGTCGGGTGATATCGAATCGACGTTCGAAGCGCTGGCGGCTCAAGTCCCGGCCGGGTTGAACATCGGGATCGCAGGCATACCCTGGTGGACGACCGACATCGGGGGGTTCATCGGAGGAGACCCCAATTCCCCGTACTTCCAGGAACTTGTGGTGCGCTGGTTCCAGTTCGGTGTCTTTTGCCCGCTGTTCAGGCTGCACGGCGTCCGCGAACCCGGGCCCCTGGTCGGCTCGGGCCAGACTGGCGGCCCCAACGAGGTGTGGTCCTTCGGTGACCAGGCGTACGGGATAATTCGAGAACAGCTGGCACTGCGAGAACGGCTGCGGCCCTACGTCATGGACCTTATGGCGACCGCCAGCGCCACCGGGCTGCCCCCGATGCGGGCGCTGTTCTTGGAGTTCCCCGATGAGGCGCCGGCATGGGAGGTCGCCGACGAGTACATGTTCGGCCCGGATGTGCTGGTCGCCCCTATCGCCGTGCAAGGCGCCAGAGAGCGGGACGTGTACCTGCCAGAGGGAGCATCGTGGCTGGACGCTTGGACGGGCGAGCCCATGAAAAAGCACGGGTGGCTCACCGTACCGGCCCCCCTCGACCGCATACCCGTCTTCTTACGGCAAGGGGGTGGCGTGAAAAGCCTGTTCCCCCGCAGCAGATAGCTAAGAGAGAGGGCGGTCCGAGTGTCGACGCCTGGCATGGGAGGGGACCTAATTGGCTTGTCCGAGATGAGAGCAGGCACAAGCGCTGCACCAAAGACAGCACCGGCGAAGCAACAGGGCGGGACCGCCGCGGCGGTAGCGCGTGCCGCTGCCGGGATTCCAGCTCGGCGGCGACGCCACATCGCGGGCTGGCTCTTCCTAACGCCCGCCATCTTGTACATCCTTTTCGCGTTCGCTCTGCCCATCGTTTACAACGTGATGCTGAGCTTCGAGCAAACCTCTCCGGCGACGATCGCCGATCTCACCGCCCCGTTCGCCGGGCTCGCAAACTACCGCTTCATCCTTGATGACCCCACAAGCCGGACCGCCATTGTCCACACCTTCGAGTTCACCGCCGGGTCGCTCTTCGGCCAGTTCATAATCGGCTTTTCTCTCGCCTTGCTGTTTACCCTCCGGTTCCCGGGGAGGATGCTGGGGCGCTCGCTCATCATCGTCCCTTGGCTGCTGCCGCTGATCGTGACCGGGCTCATCTTCAAGTTCCTATTCCAGCTGGAAGGTGGAGCGGTTAACCAGCTGCTTATGGACGTCGGATTGGTCCACCAGCCACTTGACTGGCTGGACACCCCGCACCTGGCTCTACTGACGGTACTTATCGCGAACATCTGGCTCGGGGTGCCCTTCTTCACTCTCCTGCTCTACAGCGGTCTTCAAGACGTGCCAGTGGAGGTCAAGGAAGCGGCCCTCATGGACGGTGCCGGCCCTTGGCAGAGGCTCCGCCTCGTCATAGTGCCGATAATACTGCCCGTTATCGAGGTCACTCTGCTCCTCGGGTTCGTGTTCACCGTGAAGGTGTTCGACCTAGTGATCGCACTTACCGGCGGAGGTCCGGCCAACACGACGCAACTCATCACGACCTGGTCTTACAACTTGTCGTTCCAGGAGTTCTCCTTTGGCGAAGGTGCCGCGCTCAACAACGTGCTGCTCGTGCTGGCGATGATCTGCGCGCCGTTGTACCTGT
>JBEKBT010000081.1:0-24824 GCA_050015255.1 Acidimicrobiales bacterium | reverse complement strand
CTGCGACAGAGACCCCTGCTGCTGCGCCGTTCCTCTCACATCGCCAAGTCAACCCGATACGGCATGAAATCGCGAGCACCGTTCAGCCCTGCGAACAGGGACTTTCCGACCACCCAACTAGGTCCTCTCCAGTGGCGATGTTCCCCGGGGCGACACGCCCCGCCTGGTAACGACGTCGGCAGGGGGCGCAGGTGTTTCGACCGGTGGCGGCGGTGGTGGTGGGTCACTGGACATGGTTCGCCCCCGAGCACCGTGCTGGTTACCCTCGTCGGCAACGTCTTCTCGTTGCTCGGCTTTGCAAGCCTCCCCGGGCCCGAGACAGGCACGTGAGATGCCACCAGAGTCGGTCGCAGGCCAGCTCGCCTGCTCAATTGTGCAGCGACCCCCAGGCCAGGGGGGCGGGCCGGGGGTCGTGCACATACGGCTGGCTCAATAACAGGTATCGGTCCGGGCGGCCAACCCTTGAGCAGCTCTTGGGGTCTTGGCCCGCTCAGCCAGCCGGCCCGGTCAGGCAGCCGGCCCGATGGCGAGCTTCAACGTCGAGACATGCCGGACACCCGAGGAGTCCGTCCACCTGAGCTGGACATGGTCGCCGGGGTGGTATAGCTGGATCAGCGTCGAGAGCGCTTCAGGCGAACTGACCGACTTGCCATCGAGCGACGTGATGACGTCGCCCGGAGTCAGACCCGCCGCTGCGGCCGGGGTGCCCGGCTCCACTTCTTCGATCTCGGCTCCTGACGACCCAGACTGATTGGCCTCCACCTTTACGCCGAGGAACCCGGTCGGCCCTATATGCATCACGGGCGAGGCCTGGCCCGACCTGATTCTCTTCGCAATAGCCATCGCAGTGTTGATCGGAATGGCGTAACCCTGAGCACCTGTCGTCTGGAACGAGAAGCCTGCCGCGGCCGCGGTGTCCATTCCGAGAACTTTCCCTGAGGTGTTGACGAGCGGGCCGCCGGAGTCGCCGGGCTGGATGTCCGAGTTGACCTCGATGAGACCGGTCAGGTTCTCCGGGTTGCCACCGTCCTCCTCCGTCGCCGTGATCGATTGATCGGTGGCCGTCACCGAGCCCCCCGCGACGCTGGGCGTTCCGCCGACGCCGCCCGCATTCCCGATTGCAACAACGGCCTCGCCCACATGAACCGTGGACGAGTTGCCGATCGAGGCGACCTTGAGGCCCGACGCGCCGTGCAGCTGGAGCACGGCAATGTCGCTCGAACGGTCATAGCCGACGACAGTCGCACCGTAAACCTGGCCGTTGCCCATGTCGGTCACGCTTATGCTCGTGGCGCCGTCGATTACGTGGTTGTTCGTGAGCACCTCGCCAGTCGACGTCAGGACGATTCCTGTGCCGGCTGCTTCCTCGGCCTCGTATCCGAGCGAGGTGTTCACGTCCACAACAGCAGGGTCGACGTTCGAGGCGATCGCATTGGCATCCGCCGGGCCGCCCGAGGCGATGGAGCTCGAGCCCGACGTGCCCGACGTGCCGAACGGGAAGCCGCCCGATCCGAAGGGGAAGCCCCCCGAGTTGCCCGAGGAAGGGGAGGTCGTCGACGGCTGGGAACCTCCCGCCGAGCCTGGTTGCCAGGCCCAGTGACCCACGCTGAACCCGGCCGCCATGGCGATCAAGACCGCCAGCACCACGGCCATGATCGTCGGTCCCCAATGCTTCTTTGGATGCGATGGGGGCCCGTCTGTTTGCGATGGGGGTGGCGAAGCCCAATACGGCCCCTGGGCGTAGAGCCACTGCGATCCGGCACCAGTCCCGCCTGGCATGCCCGAAGGGGGCGGAGGAGGAGGAGGTGGTGGAGGAGGTGGATTCGTCCATGTCCAGCCACCGTCTCCAATGCCGCTGCCAACGGGGTTGGCAGGGGGAGGTGGAGGGGCCCAGGTCCAGCCACCGCCTCCGTTGCCGGCACCACCCGAGGTGACCGGCTGTCCTGGGATGACCGGCTGTCCTGGGATGACCGGCTGTCCTGGGATGACCGGCTGTGGGACGACCGGCTCCGGCTCTGCCGGTGTCACCGGTTCTGCCGGGGTCACCGGCTCTACCGGTGTCACCGGTTCTCCCGGGGCCGTCCCCGGCACTGACGGCCAGCTGCTCCCGACGGGGGTGGGCTCGCTCTTCTCCTGGTCCTCGTCCATCGTCCTCTCCTCCAGGGACGGTAGCGTCTGCGCAGCTAGGTGCATTCACGCGACTGCGTGTATTCATTACAGCCGATTCGCCTGAGGATTCCCTGAGTGGCACCTACGCGCTTGCTGGGAACGCCCGGTGACGGACAGGCTCGACACGACGGCCTCGTACTTGGGCTGGGGCGCAGAAAGAAGGAGAAATCCCTGGCTAGAGTGGAGGTCGTTGTGCCTCGCTCGACACCGTCGGTGATGCTCGGCGGCCCACCAGGGTCGTCTGTTCTTCCACCGGTCCGGCGCAGCCGGAACCGTCGGGTCATCCTCGCCGTGTTGTGCATCAGTCTCCTCATCGTGAGCCTGGACAACACGATCCTCAACGTGGCGCTGCCGGTGATCGTGCGTGCCATGCACGCTTCGTCGAGCTCGCTGCAGTGGATCGTCGACGCCTACGCGATCGTCTTCGCCGGGCTGCTCCTTGTGGCTGGCAGTCTCGGTGACCGCCTCGGGCGCAAGTGGGTCTTCATGGCGGGATTGCTCATCTTCGCAACCGGCTCGGCCGTGTCCGCCTTTTCGGGCACCACCGATCGGCTCATCGCGGCCCGGGCGTCCATGGGGATCGGCGGGGCGGCCATCATGCCCTCGACTCTTTCGATCCTCACCAACACTTTCACCGAAGCCCACGACAGAGCCCGGGCCATCGGGATCTGGTCCGGCACGACCGGGCTTGGCGTCGCCATCGGTCCGGTGGCCGGCGGCTGGCTGCTCGCCCACTTCTGGTGGGGATCGGTCTTCCTCATCAATGTGCCGATCGCCCTCCTAGGCCTGCTGGCCACCGTCTGGTTCGTCCCCAACTCGAAGGACCCCAACACCAAGCCTTCCGACCCTGTCGGCGCTGGGCTTTCCATCGTGGGCATGGCCTTGCTGCTGTGGGGGATCATCGAAGCGCCGGATCGCTCCTGGACCTCCCCGCTCATCCTTGGCGCCATCGGCGCCGCGGTGGTCGTGCTGGCCGGGTTCGCGACCTGGGAACGCCACTCCAGCCACCCGATGCTGCAGATGTCGTTCTTCTCGTCGCGGCGGTTCTCGGCCGCGGTCAGCGCAATGGGCCTCGTAATGTTCGCGTTGATGGGCGGGCTCTTCCTCCTGACTCAGTACCTGCAGTTCTCCCTTGGCTACAGCGCCTTCCAGACGGGCCTGCGGATCGCACCAATCGCCGGAGTGCTGCTGGTCATGGCGCCGCTTTCGAGCATGTTGGTGCGCTTTGTGGGAACCAAGCCCGTCGTGTTCACCGGAATGGCCCTCGTCGCCCTCGGCTTCGGTCTCTTGTCGCACGTCACCGTGCAAGACACCTACATGGACGTGTTGCCCGCGTTCTTCCTGATCGGCTCAGGCACGGGCCTTGCCTTCGCCCCGTGCACCGAGTCGGTGATGGGGTCTCTGCCCCTCGACCAGGCGGGCGTCGGCTCGGCCACCAACGGTGCGTCGTTGCAGACGGGCGGCGCCCTCGGAGTCGGCGTTCTCGGCAGCCTTCTCAACACGCGCTACCAGGACCGGCTCGCTCCGGTGCTCGCCCACCACCCGATGCCGGCTTCGATCCTGCACCTGATCATGGGCTCGCTCGGGGGCGCGCTGGCCGTCAGCCACGCCATCGGCGGCGTGCTCGGCGGCGAGCTTGCCAGCTTCGCTCGTCGGTCCTTCGTGAGCGGCTTGGACCTCGCCGTCACGGTCGCGGCGATCGTCGTCGGCGGAGCCGGGATCGTCGTCCTGATGGTCCTGCCAAACCGCGGTGCCCAGCGGCGAGAGAACCTTACCCAGGAGACGCCGCCGACTCCCTGAGCTTCCGGTTACCGGGCGGGTGGGCTCCCGCTACGCTCACGGGGTGCCAGCTGACGGGCCCACGATCCTCGCCACCTCCGGAGGATTCAAACGAGGAGACCGCACCGACCTGGCGTTCGCTCCCTTGGTGCTGCACGCCAACGAACTGGCCGGCGTCACTTCCCGTCGCCCGCGCCTGTGCCACTTGGGCACGGCGCGTGGGGACGAACGGTCGTGGAACGCAATGATGAGCGAGGCCGCGCACGCGGCCGGGTTCGACCTCGTCCACTTGAACCTGTTCCCGATGCCGAGCGTCGATGACATGGCAGGCCTCTTGTCGGACCAAGACGTGGTCTTGGTCGGCGGCGGCAGCGTGGCGAACCTGCTGGTGCTCTGGCGGCTGCACGGTCTCGACAGGATCTTCTCCGAGGCGTGGCGGGCAGGTGTCGTGCTGGCCGGGACGTCCGCCGGGTCGCTGTGCTGGCACGTCGGCGGTACCACCGATTCCTTTGGCCCTGAACTTCGCCCGGTCCTCGACGGCCTCGCCTTCGTCCCCTACTCCAACGGCGTCCACTACGACTCCGAAGCCCAGCGCCGGCCGCTCCTCGAGAAGCTCATCGCCGATGGCGAGCTGCCTGACGGCTACGCCACCGAAGACGGGGTCGGCCTCGTCTACCGGGGAACGGACCTGGTCGAGGCCGTGACCGAGATCCGGGGCAAAGCGGCATATTCGCTCCACCGATGTGGCGACCGGGCCGTCGAGGAGCGGATCGAGCCGAGGAGCCTACCGGGGGCAAGTTGACTCGCTAGCGTGCTCTCCGTGACGGCAGAGCCCCCTCGCCCCAAGCTCCCCACTACCGAAATAGTCCCGCCAAGAGGCCTTTGGCGATTCGTCTTCACCCGTGTTCTCACTGTGGCTGCAATCGCATTGGTGATGGTCTGGGCACTAAGCAACACACGAAAGGGCATGATCGAGGCAGTGGTCTTCCTGGCGGCCATCATCCTGATCGCGACAGTCGAGGTGCCACTATTGCAGAGGAGATGGCGTCGTGAGGAAGAGCGGCGTCTCGCAAACCTTCCGGGCGACGCGATCTACGCGGGCCCGGCGCGCGCCGAGAGCCCACCGGGCGCCGCCGGCAGCCGGTCGGTCCCCGGGGAGCTCGTGCTCGACCGACGGGGTCTGTCCTTCACCCCAAGACGCCCAGGGCAAGTGCCTGCCTTGAGCATCGCCTGGGCCGAGATGAACAACATAAGCCTTCGTCCAGTCTCCGCCGCGCCTCTCGCAGGCTCGCTCGTGCTCACCCTCGCCGCGGGCTCTACGCAAAGCTTCGTGGTGCAGCACTGCGCTTCTTTGGCCGACGAGCTGCAGCACCTACCTGAGCGCGTGTGACCGTCCACAGCCCCTCTCCCTGAACTGCAGGGACCTGATCGGCGCTCGGGACCTAAGATCGACCCTACAGAGCACCCTTCGACTGGGTGCGCAGGGCACGCCAGACACGCTCGGGCGTGAAGGGGATCTGCTCGAGAGTCACCCCGGTCGCGTCCAAGAGCGCGTTGCGGATAGCCGGGGGGACGGCATCGATGACGATCTCGGCGATGGACTTGGCCCCGAACGGACCGGAGGGCTCCATCGTCTGCACGAGGAAGACCTCGGTGGTCGGCGTGTCGTCGGACCGAAAGATCCAGTACGGTCCGAACCGCGCGTTCAGGGGGCGGCCGAGGTCGTCGAGCACCATCTCTTCGCACATGGCGTAGCCGAGCGACTGCACCATGCCGCCTTCCACCTGGCCGCTAGCAGTCACCGGGTTGATCGCGACGCCGCAGTCCACGGCCATCACGAGCTTCTGGACCGTTATCTGGCCGGTCTCGATGTCAACTTCGATCTCGGCCAGCTGGGCGGCAAACGGCGCCGGTGACTCGGTGGACCAGTGCGACGCCGTCCCCATGATCTGCTCCTGGTCTTCGGTGTGCAGCGCGTTGAGGGCAATGTCGGCGAGCGATATCGACTGCCCGTCAGCTGCCCAGGCGCGCCGGTCGCGCAGCTCGATCTCGCTGGCGTCGACCTTCAGCAGCCGGGCGGCCCGCTCGACGATCCTCAGCCGCGTGGCCTCAGCGGCCTTTTTCACCGCCATGCCGGAGATGTAGGTGGTGCTGGAGGCGTAGGCGCCCTTGTCGAAGGGCGTGAAGTCTGTGTCGCCCGAGTACACCAAGATGTCGTCAGCCTGCACTCCGAGCACGTCCGCGGCGATCTGGGCGAACACCGTGTCCGCCCCGGTCCCGCAGTCAGCCGCCCCGGCGAGCAGGTTGAACGACCCGTCGTCGTTGATCTTGATCGAGCACGCCCCCATGTCGACGAAGGGGATGCCCGATCCCTGCATGCACAGAGCGAGGCCGATCCCACGGCGGATGTGCGGCCGGTCGGCCGGTCGCCTCCACGACGGGTCCTGGCGGCGGTACCAGCC
The DNA here is from genome assembly GCA_050015255.1 of Acidimicrobiales bacterium. Taxonomy (GTDB): domain Bacteria; phylum Actinomycetota; class Acidimicrobiia; order Acidimicrobiales; family Bog-793; genus Fen-455. Next base: position 18,414 of record JBEKBT010000081.1, on the reverse strand, counting down.
GATGGCGCGCAGTCCCTGCGCCACGCACTCTTGGAGACCACAGCTGCTCACATGCGGCAGGTCCTCGGGGGCGATCTCCACCACGCCGCCCCGCTCGCCAAGGCGCGGGGCGATGTCCAGCGGGTCCCCCGTCTTCACCCAGTTCATGGCCCGGAAGGCGATGGGGTCCAGGTGCAAGGCGCGGGCAATGTCCTCCATCTGCGACTCGAGCCCGAAGAACGCCTGCGGTGCTCCGTAGCCGCGGAAGGCGCCCGCGACAGGGCGGTTCGTGTAGGCGACATCGGCGATGAACCGCTTGGCCGGGCAGTTGTAGAGCGAGAGGCCCCGACAACCAGTGAGCGAGTTCACCGTGAAGCCGTGCGTCCCGTAGGCACCCTTGCTGGAAAGCACGTGAAGGTCCTGGGCCACGAGGTGTCCGTCGCTGCTCACGCCGGTGCGGTAGGTGAGAGTCTGCGCATGGCGGGTGCGTGAGGACATGAATTCCTCTTCCCGGTCGAACACGAGCCGGACGGGCCGGCGTGTGGCCAGCACCAGGAGGCCGACGATGTCCTCGACGATCAGCTCCTGCTTCGAGCCGAAGCCGCCGCCCAGGCGGGGCTTGACCACACGGACGGCCTTGACAGGCAATCCGACGAGGGGTGCCACCATGCGGCGGATGTGGAAGGGCACCTGCGTGGAGGACCGCAGCACGAGCCGCTCGTCCTCATCCAGCCAGCCGACCGCGACGTGCGGCTCGATCGGGGTGTGCTGCATCTGCTGGACTTGGTAGGTCCTCTCGAAGACGTGGTCGGCCCGGGCGAAGGCGGCTTCCATCTCCTCGTCGCTGACCGTCCGGCCCTCGATGTGGTGGCTGATGTTGTGCGCCGCGTCGTATATGCCGACGCTGTCGGGCTCGTCGTGAATGACCGGCGCACCCTTCGCGATGGCGGACTTGGCATCCAAGACCGCGGGCAGGACCTCGTAGGTGACCTTGATGAGGCGACAGGCCTCCTCGGCGATCTCCGGCGTCTCGGCAGCGACGGCTGCGACCCGGTCGCCCACAAAGCGCACTTTGGTGTCGAAGCTCGCCTGGTCGTGGGGGTACGGGTTGGGCCAGCTCTGGCCGCCCGAGGCGTATTTCACCCGGGGAGTGTTCTTGTGGTGGATCACCGCGTGCACGCCCGGGAGCGCCCTTGCCTCCGAGTCGTCGATGGCGACGATGCGGGCATGGGCATGCGGGCTGCGCAGGACCTTGGCTTGTAGCATGCCGCGGAGGTCTATGTCGTCGGCGAAGGCCGCGTTGCCCTTCACGAGGCGGAGTGCCTCTACTTTGTGCTCGGGCTTGCCGACCACGGTCGTCTCCGGGACGTCGGGGGACAAAACGACGCGCGGCACAGCGGGCGAGGCGTCGAGAGCGAGAGGACGGAGCATTTCCGCGTCCTCGGCCTTTCCTGCCAGTGGCTCGACGAAGATCGGCTCCATCGGGAGCGGTTTCTCTCCACGCAGCACCGCCGCCGCACGCCGGACCGCCTCGATCACCTTCGTGTAGCCGGTCTCACGATCGAGGATCCCCGAGAGCGCGTCGCGGATCTGCTCGTCGCTGGGACTGGCGTGGCGCTGGAGCAGGACCTTCGTCGCGAGCACCATCGCCCCGGCCGAGTAGCCGGACTGCAGCGCCCCCGTCTCGATGAAGGCTTCCTGGATGGGGTGCAGCTCCCCGGTAGCGACGTTCAGCGACTCCACCGTGGTGACGTCGTGCCGATCGGCCTGAGCAGCAAGGAGGACGTCGGCTGAGACCAGCCTGCCGTCGAGCAGGATCGCCGCGGCACCGGTCTCGCCGGTCTCCGACCCGTAGCGGACGCTGAGGCATCCCTCCCGGCGGAGCACCTCAAGGAGAGAATCGCCCGCATCGCAGGTGATGCGCCGTGCGACGCCGTTGAGCGTGACGTGCAGATCCATCAAGAGACCCCCTCGATCGCACGGGAAACAAGAATGCCGGCAAGCGCACGCCGGTACTCGCCAGATCCGCGGAAATCGCCCTGCGGATCGAGCTCGTCGGCCTCCCCCACCAGGATGGGCGTGGAGGCGACTCCGGAAAGGGCAAGCCTCCTGCGCCCGTCGGCGCCCATCCGAACGGCCGCCGCCACGATCGCCTTGTCAGCCGCCGTGCGCGCCGTGCGCGCCAGCGCCCCTACGCCGCTGGTGTCGATGGTCAGCGCCGTCACGATGGCGGGAGGTGCGAGCGGGAGACGCGAGAGCAGGATCTCCAACCCGAGCTGCTCGGTCCTTTGAGGGCGCTCGACGAGCACGACCGCATCGTGCACGAGCAGGGCGGCAAGAAGCTCGCTCTCGCTGTCCGCGCTCACGATCGTCCCACCGACGGTGGACTGCGCCCGCAGCGTGCTCGGCAGCTCGCGGCGCGCCGCTTCGCGAACGATCGGCGGGACGTCCTCACTGTCGACGAGCTCCTGGAGGGTCGCCGTCGCGCCGATGCGCAGCGTGTCGGGGTCGAGGCGCTCGATCCGGTCGAGGTCGATGAGCTGCAGGTCGACGACCTCCATCGGCACCGAGGACCTGACGGTGTTCAGCTTGGTCCCACCGCCGATGAGAACCGCCCCGGGCCGCTCGAGAAGCGCCAAGGCCTCACCGATGGACCCGGGGCGGAAATAGGCAGAAATCCGCTTCATGACTGAAAGCCTAGGGCCAGGTTTCGACGATAAACAGAGGCGGTTGCCCCTAGTGGCGTGGCGACAAGGCCTGCGACTCTAGTGGCTAATCCCGCGTCGGCTTCCTCTCCTCGAGGCCCCAAGGTGCCCCGGAGTCGGCCAACATGTCCAGGAACGGCTCGGAGGGGAACGCCTCGGGGCCGAGGAGCCCGACACCGGACCACGCTTTCGAGTCGAGGAGCTCGAGGGCCAGCACCGGGTTGATGGCGGTCTGCCAGACAACGGCCTGCGAGTCGTACTCCGACATGCACCAGTCATTGTCGACGGCGTGGTAGAGGTAGACCTCCCGGGGGAAGCCGTCCTTGCCGGTGCCCGTTGCCCAGGTGCCTGCACAGGTGACGCCGTGCATGATGTCGCCGATCTCAGCCGGGTCCGGAAGGCACGCGGCCACGACGTCGCGAGGGGCGACCTTCTCGCCGCCCACCGAGATCACCTTGGTCGAGTCGAGCCCGAGCATGTGGATCGTCTTGAGCACGCCGATGAACTCGTCCCCCAGGCCGTACTTGAAGGTGACGCGCTTCGCGTCCACCCAGCGTGGGATCAGGATGACCTCTTCGTGCTCGACGTTGACGCACTCGACCGGACCGATGCCGGCTGGGAATTCGAAGGTCTCCGGCTCGCTGAAGGGCTCGGTGGTGAACCAGCCGCGGCTCTTCTCCCAGATCACGGGTGGGTTCAGGCATTCCTCGATGGTGGTCCAGATCGAGAACGTCGGGCAAAAATCATAGCCCTCGACGACGAGGTTGGCCCCATCCCTGACGCCCAGCTCGTCTATGGAGCTGAAGAGCTTGTCCGCCGCATAGCGAGCGAACACGTCGGAAAGCCCGGGCTCTACGCCCATGCCGACCAGCGCCAGCAAGCCGCGCTCTTCCCATTGGGGGGCGAGCTCGAACTGCTCGTCGCCGAGCTTCACGCCGGTCTTGGAGTACGGATACTCGGGGTTCGGATGCGACAACGACATGGCCATGTCGAGGTAGGTGACCCCCGCTGCGAAGGCGGCACGGAAGATCGGCATGACAAAGCGCGGGTCGACGGCGTTGAGGACCGCGTCGCAGTCATGCGCCTTTAGCAAGTCGGTGATCGAGGACTCGTTGGACGCATCGATCTTGACTCCCGAGAAGCGAGCCGAGATGGACGCTGCTTTCTCGGCGCGCTCGCGGTCGTAGTCGGCTATCACGACCCTCTCGAAGCTGTCCCGGCGCGCCGCTATATGGGCGAACGCGCTCCCGACTCCGCCGGCTCCTACAACGAGAACTCGCACGGCAACGGTCCTTTCTCGCTATCCGATCAACAGCCCGGAAATGGGTACCTCTTGACAAATACAACTCCGGAGGTCCGTCAATGGAGTCTAGAGGAAACGGGAATTTTCTCCATGGGCCGAAAGTCCCTATTCACAGCCGTTGGCTAGTGGGAGAATCGCAAAAAACCCCCCGTCAGCACTGACGGGGCATGCACAACGGCGTGCACAAGGAGGCAACTGCAGTGACGAGCAACGTAAAGGCAATCCTCAATGACCTCGAGTCGCGGAACTCGCATGAGCCGGAGTTCATTCAAGCAGTCAGCGAGGTGCTGACCTCGCTCGAGCCAGTCGTCGAGCGTTACCCCAAGTACCGGGAGGCGAAGGTCCTCGAACGGATGGTCGAGCCGGAGCGGGTGATCATGTTCCGGGTGAGCTGGGTCGACGACAACGGTGAGGTCCAGATCAATCGCGGTTATCGGGTCCAGATGAACAGTGCCATCGGCCCGTACAAGGGCGGGCTCAGGTTCCACCCAACGGTCTACCTGGGACTGCTCAAGTTTCTCGCCTTCGAGCAGGTGCTCAAGAACTCCCTCACCACCTTGCCCATGGGCGGGGCGAAGGGTGGTTCCGACTTCGACCCCAAGGGCAAGAGCGACGGCGAGGTGCGTCGCTTCTGCCAGGCCTTCATGACCGAGCTCTACCGGCACATAGGTCAGTTCACTGACGTGCCGGCAGGCGACATCGGTGTCGGGAGTAGGGAGATCGGCTACCTGTTCGGTCAGTACAAGCGGATCTCGAATCAGTTCACCGGCGTGCTCACCGGCAAGGGCCTCAACTGGGGAGGCTCGGAGATCCGCCCGGAGGCTACAGGCTACGGCGCCGTCTACTTCGCCGAGGAGATGCTCGCGACGCGCTCTGAGACCCTCGAGGGCAAGAGGTGCCTCATCTCCGGCAGTGGCAACGTCGCTCAGTACACCGTCGAGAAGCTGATCGAGCTCCACGCCAAGCCGCTCACGTTGTCGGACTCCAACGGTTTCGTCCACGACCCCGCCGGGATCGACACCGAGAAGCTCGCCTGGGTGATGGAGCTGAAGAACGAGCGACGGGGACGGATCCGCGAGTACGCCGAGAGGTTAGCGCGACCCAGAACGAGATCAACGGCGTGGACGCCCGGAACCTCCTCCAGAACGGTGTCCAGCTGGTGGCCGAGGGCGCCAACATGCCGACGACCCCCGAAGGGGTAGAGCGCTTCCTCGACGCCAAGATCCTCTACGGACCGGGCAAAGCCGCCAACGCAGGTGGTGTCGCGGTCTCCGGGCTTGAGATGACCCAGGACATCGAGCACCTGGCGTGGACCCGAGAGCAGGTGGACGACAAGCTGCGCCACATCATGCGCGCGATCCACACCAACGTCCGTGCCGCGGCCGAGGAGTACGGCCGGCCGGGCGACTACGTCCTCGGTGCCAATATCGCCGGCTTCGTCAAGGTGGCGGATGCGATGGTCGACGAGAGCACCATTTGATGTCTTCAGACGTCGCCTCGCTGCCCGGAGAGGACAGCGTTGACAAAGGCTTGAAGTCGGGGGCGATCGGCCTTGTGTCGAGCGTGGTCATCGGCACGGCTTCCACCGCCCCCGCCTTCAGCCTGGCGGCGACCCTGGGTCTGATTGCTGTCGGGGTCGGGTTTCACGCCCCACTCGTGGCGATCCTCGCCTTCGTGCCGATGCTGCTCATCTCCATCGGCTACAGCGAGCTCAACAAGGCGGACCCCGACTGCGGGACGACATTCACCTGGGCCACGCGCGCTTTCGGCCCGAAGACGGGTTGGGCCGGCGGCTGGGGGATCATCGCCTCGGACGTGCTCTGCATGGCGAGCCTCGCCGAGATCTCGGGCCAGTACCTCTTCCTTCTCTTCAACGCCAAAGGGATCGGTAACGACCCGAGCAGCTCCTGGGTGCTCCTCGTCGGCGTGCTGTTCATCGTCGCCCTCACCTACGTCTGCTACCGGGGGATCGAGATCTCGGCCAGGCTCCAGTTCGTCCTGTTGGCGATCGAGCTCGTCATGATGGCCGTCTACGCGGTCGTGGCGCTCGTCAGGGTGGCCGTCGGCAACGCCCCGCCGGGCCACATGGTGCCGAGCCTCTCCTGGTTCAACCCCACGACGGTCTCCCCCACTGCTTTCGTCGACGGGCTCGTCCTGATGCTGTTCATCTACTGGGGCTGGGACACCTCGCTCTCGGTGAACGAGGAGACGAGCGACAAGGACCGGCTGCCCGGCCTGGCCGGGATCATCGCCACGGTGCTGCTGCTGGCCACCTACGGCGTCGTCACCATTGCCGCCCAGGCTTTCGCCGGTGTCGGCACGAAGGGCATAGGCCTGGCGAACCCGGCCCACCTCAACGACGTGCTCTCGGTGCAGGGTACGGCGGTGTTCGGATCGAGCTGGGTCGGCTCGGTCTTCGCGCACCTCCTGCTGCTCATGGTGTTCTCGTCCGCGGTCGCCTCCACCCAGACGACGATCCTGCCCACGGCCCGGACGATGCTCTCGATGAGCGTCTACAAGGCGATCCCGGACTCGTTCGGGCGCATGCACAAGAAGTACCTGACCCCGACGGTGGCGACGGTGACGATGGGCGCGATCTCGATTGTGATGTACGCCGCCATGAACTACATGTCGGGCGGGAAGATGATCTTGGACGCCATCACGGCCATTGGTGTGTGGATCGCCTTCTACTACGGCCTGACGGGTTGGACCTGCCTTTGGTACTACCGCAAGGTGCTGACCCGGAACACGCGCGAGCTCCTCATGAAAGGAATCCTGCCCGGCCTCGGGGGCCTGATCATGTTCGGAGCGGGGGCCTGGAGCCTGAAGGAGGACTGGTTCTTCTCGAGCAATCAGAGCTACACCTCCTGGCGGTTGCCCTTCGGCCCGCACTGGGACATCGGCGGGGTGTTCCTGATCTTCCTGCTCAGTTCCATCGTCGGTCTCATCTGCGCGCTCATGTGGCGCCTCGCGGGACCGTCCTTCTTCAAAGGGGAGACCCTCAACCGTTCGACCCCGACTCTCGTGCCCGAGGGGGTCGCCCTGCCTCTCGCGCCGATGGGCTCGGGCGCGAGAGGAGAAGGCGGGGAAGGCTTCGGCGCCGATCCGGCCTGAGGGCCGGATCGGCAAAAGGCAAAGGAAAGCTCGGCCCTCAGGCGGTAGCCCGCGAGGTACCTTTGCCACCTACCAGGAACACGAATGGCGAAAGGAGCAGCACCATGGAGGACAAGCTCGAGAAGTACCGCCCGTTGTTCATCGGTGGGGAATGGGTCGCTCCCGCCCATGGCGAGACCGACGAGGACATCAACCCTGCCACCGGGGAACCGATCGCCAAGGTTGCCGTCGCCAGCAAGGAAGATGTGGAGCGTGCCGTGAGCGCGGCGCAGAAGGCTTACGACGAGGTCTGGTTCGACACGCCACCCAAAGAGCGCGCGGGCATGCTCCTCAAGCTCGCCGACGCCCTTGACGCCCATGCCGCCGAGCTTGCCCGCCTCGAGTCGATAGACGCCGGCAAGCCGATCTCCGTCGCTCAGGGCGACATGCCGTTCATATCTGACAACCTGCGCTTTTTCGCCGGCGCCGCTCGCTGCCAGGAGGGCAAGTCGACCGGGGAGTACGAGAAGGGCTTCACGAGCATGATCCGCCGGGAGCCTCTGGGCGTCACCGTCGGCATCTGCCCCTGGAACTATCCCTTGATGATGGCCGTCTGGAAGATCGGCCCCGCCCTGGCCGCCGGCAACACCTCGATCATCAAGCCCGCCCAGATCACCCCCCTCACCACGCTCTATCTGGCCGAGCTGGCGGCGGAGATCTTCCCCCCGGGCGTCTTCAACGTGGTCACCGGCCGGGGCGCGGTCATCGGCGAGGCTCTCACGCGTCACCCGGCAGTGCGCCTCGTGTCGGTCACCGGTGACACGGCGACCGGCAAGCTCATCGCGGCCGCATGCGCCGAGACGGTCAAGCGTGCCCACCTCGAGCTCGGTGGCAAGGCCCCGGTGGTCGTCTTCGACGACGCCGACCTGGAAGCCCTCGTCGAGACCTTGAAGTTCGCGGGCTACTCCAACGCCGGCCAGGATTGCACGGCATCGTGTCGCGTGGTTGCCGGTCCCAAGATCTACGACGACCTGCTCTCGAAGCTCGTGCCCGCCGTCGAGTCGATCAAGGTCGGGGACACGACCGATCCCGACGTCGAGATGGGACCACTCGTCTCGGCCCGCCAGCGTGAGAGCGTGGAGGGCTTTGTCGAGCGGGCCGAGAAGGCCGGCGGAAAGCTCCTCACCGGCGGCGAGGAGCTGCCCGGACCGGGCTTTTTCTACAAGCCCACCGTCGTCACCGACGTCGACCAGAAAGCGGAGATCGTGCAGCGGGAGGTGTTCGGGCCGGTTGTCACCGTGCAGCGTTTCTCCGATGAGGAGCAGGCGGTGACCTGGGCCAACGACGTCGACTACGGCCTGGCGTCCTCGGTGTGGACTCGCGACGTCTCGCGCGCCCTGCGTGTGGCCCGCCGGCTGCAGTACGGCGCCGTCTGGATCAACACACATTTTTGGATCACGCCGGAGATGCCCCACGGCGGCTACAAGGAGAGCGGCTACGGCAAGGACATGTCGATGTACTCCCTCGAGGACTACACCCAGATCAAGCACGTGATGGCCCGTTTGAACTAGGTCCGTCGCCCGGCGCGCCGGGTTCGAACAGTCCCTCGCGGCCGAGGAACAGGGCACCGTCGCCAGTGCCGATGAGCGGAGGCAACCATGATGGACGTCGTGATCGTCTGCGAGAGCGGCTTTGGCAACACCCGCAAGATCGCGGCGTCCGTCGCGGACGGAGTACGCGAGGCGAGTTCGGACGCCACCGTGGCGGTGCTCGCGGTGGCAGAGGCGACCCCGGAAAGGATCGATCGCGCCGGGCTTCTCATCGTGGGGGGCCCGACGCACTATCGCGGGATGAGCAAGGAGTCCTCGCGCCGAAGAGCGGTCGGGGCGGCAGAGGAGGCTGGCGATCGGCGCCCTGGGCTCGAGAGCCAGCACGGCACCGCCGGCTCCGGCATCAGGGAGTGGCTGGCCGCTTTGCCGGCTGCGTCCCCCGGGCGTAGTGCGGCGGCGTTCGACACCCGCTTGGCGTTCCCGCTCGCCGGCGGGGCCGCGCGGCCCATCGGCCGGGCCTTGCGGCATCTCGGTTACGGCATGGTGGCGGCACCGGAAGGCTTCATCGTCGACGGCGCCCGAGGACCGCTGCGCGTTGGGGAAACGGACCGGGCCAAAGTTTGGGGAGCTGGTCTCGTGCGGCGGGCTCTCCCCCGCACTCCAGCTTGAGCCAGATGGCATCTGAGGCGAGGGAGGCCCGCTACTACTTCGGTGTCGGCGCGGATCCCTCACTGGAAGAGATCGCCAAGGTGGCGGAGCACTATCCCGTCTTCCGCATCATCACCTGGGACGCCCGGCACTCGAAGCGCCCCAGCCGGCAGGAATGAGCAGGAACCGGAGCCGGAGAACCAGCACCTCGAGCGGTCAGCCGGCGAATGCCACCGAGCCGTCTGGCACCAGGGGAAGCGAGCGCAGGCGCCAACCCGTGGCATCGAAGATCGCCCCCGCGAGCGCGGGAGCGACGGCGATCATCGGCGTCTCGCCAGCCCCTGCGGACGGTAGGTCAGGGCGCGGCAACAAGACGACCTCGACGGCCGGGACGTCGGAGATCCGCGGCACGCGGTAAGCAGAGAACGAGCCGTTCGTGATCGCCCCAGCCTCGATATGGATGGCCTCGAACAACGCACCGCCGAGGGCCATGACGGCAGCTCCTTCGATCTGATTGATCACTGTGCCGGGGTTGACGACGGCACCGCACTCGTACGCCGTGACCAGACGAAGGACCTCGAGGCGGCCGGTGACACCGACGCGGATCTCCGCGGCCGTGGCGACCCGACCGTCCTTTTCGAGCCCGCACGCGATCCCCCGGCCCACGCCGGAGCGCCGGACCGTCCACTCAAAGGACTCGGCGACTGCTCTCAGCACAGCGACGAGCCGCTCGTCTGCCAGGTTGGCGAGGCGAAACTCGACCGGGTCACGCCCGAGCCGGTGGGCCAGCTCGTCGATGTGCGACTCACGGGCGAAATTGTTGGCCGTGGCCGCCAGGGCCCGATACGAGCTCTGGGCGAGCGGACTCTCGGCGGGCCGGTAGTCGATGCGCTGGTTCGCCACCCGGTAGGGGGCGGAGATGGCGGCCCGACCCGAGTTGATGTTGGCGAAGGTCCAAGCGACCAGCTCACCAGTCGTCGTCGTCCCGGCTGCCACATCGATGACCGCGGCCGGGCGCAGGGTGCCGACGGTGAACTCCTCGTGACGGGTCCAAGCGACGCGGACGGGTGCGCCGACCTCTCGCGCCAGCACGGCCGCCTCCGTGGCGACAGCTCCTGCGTGCTTTCCACCGAACCCGCCGCCCGTGGGCGGCACGATGACCCGGACGTCGGCCTCCTCCAGCCCGAGCGCCCCAGCGACCTGGGCCCGGACCGGAAACGGCGTCTGGGTCCCGGTCCACACGGTCAGGCGTCCTGCGTCGTCCCAGACGGCCACGGCGGCCCGGGTCTCGAGCGCGGCGGGCGCCAGGTACGCGGTCGTGTAGGTGGCTTCGCAACAGACGGCCCCGCTCCTGAGCGCCGCTTCGGGATCCCCTCGCTCGTCGTGGAACGGGCCACCCCAGCCTTCCAGCCCCTCCGCCGGGTGCGTGCGTAGGAAGGACTCGAGGTCGTCGTCCGACGGCGCCTCTGGTATCTCCCACTCCGCCTTGACGGCCGCCAGCGCCGTCCGGGCTGTCGCCACGTCGCGAGCGACCACACCGACGCCCATGGGAACCTTGACGACAGCGATCTCCGCCCGACGGTCGAGGGCGGTTGTGTCGAGGTGTCTCAGCGTGGCGCCGAACACGGGGGGTCGCAGCACCGCAGCGTGGCGGAGGCCGGGCAGGCTCAGGTCCGACACGAACCGGAGAGCGCCTGTGACGGCGTCGATCATGCCGGGGGGGATCTGCGGCCTCCCGGCGAGCTGCCATTCCGATGGTCGAGTCAGACCAGGCTCGCCAGTGACGATCTCGACCCTTCGCGTGCCGGCCGGCACCGGCAGCAGCTCCCGGGCGTAGGCGGCGACTCGGCTGAGCGCACCTCCGGCGTCGGGCATGGACCGGCTGCCGAAAGTTCCCATGTCATAAGGGCAAAGGTCGGTGTCACCCATGGCGAGACGTACCTTGTCGAGGGGCACGCGCAGTTCCTCGGCGACGAGCATTCGCAGCGCAGTGCGGTTGTCCTGGCCCATGTCCACCTTGCCCGTGAAGGCCGTGACGATCCCGTCGGCACCGGCGTGCAGCCAGGCGCCCCCGCCTGTGGACCAGGTGCCCGGTGCCGGCACCTCGGGCGCCAGCACGACGACGAGCCCATCCCCGAGCACCTCGAACCAGTCACGGTCCTCGGGGAGGGTCATGTCCCATGGCCGTGCCGGCCTGCGACCGGGCTGGCGCGGGTCAGGTGGGCTCCAGTCCTCGAAGACCGGCCGTACCGGCATCGCCCCGCCGACGCCGGGCTTCGCCAGGAGCTCGGCCGCCCGGTGCACCGCCTTGCGGATGCGCGGGTAGGCACCACAACGGCAGAGATTGCCATCGAGCGCCTCGCTGACGGCCTCGTCGTCGGGGTCAGGGTCGCGGGCCAACAGGCCGAACACCGAGAGGACCATGCCAGGGGTGCAGTACCCGCACTGGGCCGCCCCGAGCTCGACGAAGGCCTGCTGGACCGGGTGCAGCCGGCCGCCGGTCGCCAGCGCTTCGATAGTGGTGATGCTCGCCCCCGCCATGTCCTCGACCAGCTCCTGGCAGGCGCGCACGGGCCGGTTGTCGGCAAGCACCGTGCAGGATCCGCACACCCCCTCCCCGCAACCTGGTTTCACGCCCGTCAGGCCCAGCTCACCACGGAGCGCCGCTACGAGACGCATCTTCGCCGGCAGCGACCGGGAAGTCCCGTTCACCTTCAGCGTCACCATCGTCGATTCCCCGGGCCCTTCGCCTGGACCATCCGCGAGGCCTCGAGCGTGATCTTCATCGGTGCTGGCCATGGCTACATCCTGCCCAATTGGGGCCGGTGGTGCTAACACGAGGGCGCACTCAGGGGCTGACCACCTCGGCGTGCGACGGGCAGGGATCCATAATCCGACAAGGGCGCGTCAGAACGACGGCGGAGGGGCTGGGATGCGGCGACGGGCTGGGGGGTTCGAGGTGATCGCCCGGGCCTCAGCCGGGACCTCTGGGCCGACGGTGAGGACCTCGAGGTCCTGCGTGCCCTCGGTGCCGACCCGGCGACGCTGACCTGGGGAGCGACCCTCGGCTTGCTGGGTGCAGTCCTTCTCGGGGCCCTGGTCGCAGTCGGGATCGGCGTGGCGCTGTCGACGCTGGCTCCCATCGGGCCTGCGGCCCAGGTCGATCCCTCGCCTGGGCTCGCCCTCGACTGGACGGTGCTCGGGACAGGCTTCGCCATCCTCGTCGCCGGCCTCGGCGCTTTGACTCTCGCCCTCGCCTACCGCAGAGCGGCGCGACGACGCCTCGGCGTGCCGGCGGAACCTGTGGAGCGCGGTTCGGCCGTCGTGAACGCAGCCGCCCGCTCGGGGCTGCTGGCCCCGGCGGTGGCGGGACTTCGTTTCTCGCTCGAGCGCGGCCACGGCCGGTCCGCTGTGCCCGTGCGCTCGGCGCTCATCGGTGCTGTGGTCGCTGTGGTCGTCGTCGTGGCGACGATCACCTTCGGGAGCGGGCTCAGCACCCTCGTGTCCCATCTGGCGCTGTACGGGTGAAACTGGAGCTACGCCATCAATTCCCCAGGCGGGAGCGATGTCCCGCCCGTGGCCGGCCGGCTGCTCGACCACGACCCGGACGTGGCCGCCTGGACCGGCTACAAGTTTGCCGATGCCCAGATAGACGGCCTGACCGTCCCCGTGCTCGTGGGCAAGGTGAACCGGCCATCATCGTCATACGGCTCCGAAACGGCGTCGCGCCCGCTTCGGGCCTGGCGTCACTGGAGCGGGTAGCAGACGAAGCGGACAGGGTGATGAACGCCGATCCGGAGGGCGCGGGCGACACCTACAGCGTGCTGGGCGTGCAGCGACCCGCCGAGATCGTCAACTACCAGTCGACAGGCGACATGCCCGCCGTCTTGGCGGCCGCACTCGCCGCCGGCGTCGCCGTCGCCCTCGGCATAACCCTCGCCGCCTCGGTGAGGCGCCGGCGCCGCGACCTGGCCCTGCTCAAGACCCTGGGCTTCACGCGCCGCCAGCTGGCCGTCGCCGTCGCCTGGCAGGCGACGGTCGCGGCGCTCGTCGGGATCGTCGTGGGGGTGCCGGCCGGGACCGCCCTCGGCCGGTGGCTCTGGGACCTGTTCGCCCGTGACATCTACGCCGTTCCCCGGCCCACGGTCCCTGTCCTCGAGGTGCTCATGGTCGCCCTCGCGACGATCGTGCTCGCGAACCTGGTGGCCGCGATTCCCGGGCGCATGGCCGCCCGGACCCCTACGGCCCTGGTGCTGCGAGCTGAGTGACCTAAATCTTGCGGATCTTCACCGCTGTGCCGTAAGCGCAGATCTCCGTCCAGTTACCGCCCATCTCCGAGGTGTCGAAACGCATCGCCAAGATGGCGTCGGCACCTTTGGCCTCCGCCTCTTGCACCATGCGCTCGGTCACCTCGGTGCGGCTCGCGATCAGGTTCTTCGTCATGCCCTTGAGCTCGCCGCCGGCGAGGGACTTGAACCCGGCCCCGAGCTGGGACCCGATGTTGCGGCTGCGCACGGTCAACCCGAAAACCTCACCCAAGACCTCGGTGACCTCGTAGCCCGGTAGGTCGTTCATGGTCGAGATCAGCATCTGAACCTCCTTTTCCCTCGTCGCTAGGGCCAAGCTAGCCAACGGGCCCGCCCTCGGGAAGAGCTCACGCACTGCGTGCTGGTCGAGTACCGTCCCGAGCTAGTGGCCCTGTCCTACGGCATCTTCCTGCCGCCATTTGCCGAGTTCGCCGAACCGAGGCGCCTGGTCGCCCTGGCACGATCGGCCGAGGAGGCGGGCTGGGACGGCGTGTACCTGTGGGACCACGTGCTCACCCGCCCGGACATGGCCGTCGCCGATTCCTTCGTCGTGGCGGCCGCGATCGCGCTCGCGACCGAGCGCGTCCGCTTCGGCATGCTGGTCACACCGCTCGCCCGCCGGCGGCCATGGGTGCTCGCCCGCCAGTGCGCGACCCTCGACCAGCTCTCCGAGGGCCGCCTCGTCGTCGGTGTCGGGCTCGGCCACGACAACCGGGGCGAGCTCAGCTCGTTCTCGGGCGAGGTCCTCGACCCGGTGGAAAGAGCCGTGGTCCTCGACGAGTCCCTGGAGGTCCTGGAGCGGTTCTGGTCCGGGGAGGCGGTCGAGTACGAGGGCGAACGGATTGCGGTGCACAGCCCTGCGTTTCTCCCCCGGCCGGTGCAACGGCCTCTGCCGGTCTGGGTGGCCTGCCGATGGCCGCACAGGCGCCCTCTTGCTCGCGCCGCGCGCTACCAGGGCTGCTTCCCGCTGTTCGACGCGGCAGGAGCGGAGGCCTACGGACCCCCGGAGGTGGAGCTGGTCGAAGCGCTGCGCGCCGAGCTGCTCACCAGGGGAGCCTCCCCCGACATCGACATCGTCTGCCGGGGCACCGCCGGTCTCGTGCCTGCCCATGAAGTCGCGTCCCGTTTCGCGGAGCTCGAAGAGGCGGGGATGACCTGGTGGCTGGAATCGTTCGTCCCCGGTCAGGTGCCGGCAGAGGTCGAACAAGTCGTCCTCGCAGGCCCGCCCCGCTGACCTCGTTCGCCGGAGGGTAGGCGCACCTACGCGTCGTCTCCGTCGACCACCGCAGACGGCTGCTCGGTGCAGCAGTACTTGCACTTCGTGGCTGCGACGGGAAGGTCGTCGGAGAGACACGCCGGGCAAGTCTTGGTTGGCGGCGGGTCGGCGAAGACGATCTTGCCGCGCTTTGCCGAGACGTGCTTATAGGGCACGACGACGGCGAAGTAGAGCACCGCCATGAAGATGATGAAGTAGACGATGGCGGAGATGAACGATCCGAAGTTCACGAACGTGGCGCCGTTGCCCGCCTGGCCGAGCTGCACGCCGAGGCCTACTGAGTGGCCGCCCTGAGCCCGGGCGACGAGCGGGTTGATCACCGAGTCGGTGAACGCCTTGACCAAGGTGCTGAAGGCCAAGGCAACTGTCAGGCCGATCGCCAGTACAACGACGTCTCCTCGCAACAAGAAGTTCCTGAATCCCTTGAACACTGAGGCATTCCTTTCTCGAAGGCGTGGGCCGGGAGGAAAGCGGACAACGATACAACAGCCCCGTCTTCGGTCGCCCCGCCGCTGCGGGTCAGTCCCCGAATGGTTATTCCGGGCGCCCCACATTTACCAGCTGCACGGGCAGATCGCCGGCCGCACGAAGCACCTGGTCCACCGTCGATCCTTCAAGCCGACGCGCCAGGCGCGGGCGCCGACGGGTTCCGATCACCAGCTGCGAGGCGCCGGCCTGGCGCGCGGCCTGGATCAGTCCGGAAGCGGTGTCACCGGCCTTTACCTCGACGAACGTCCCGTTCAGTTCCTCGAGCAGCCGCCTGTCCTCCTCGAGGCGCGCGGCCGGCGCCCGGTCGAGGTTGTCGTCGGCCCGCACGTGCACGCCTTGCAAGCTCGCATCGGACAGCTCGGCGAGATGGGCGGCGTAGCGGATCAACCACTCGTCATTGGACGACGCCTCGAGGCCGACCGTGACGACCGTGCACTGCGACGGATCGCTGATGCGGTGAGCCGCTCGGAACGCCGCGACCGGATCAGAGACCGAGTCGTCGAGCCATAGCTGCGCCAGCTCTTGCAACGCGGAAAGGTTCGCAAAACGAAAATAATGGGCCAGCGCCGCATCCGCCCGATCTTTGGGAAAGACGAGGCCCTGGGCCAAGCGTCGACGGAGCGCCGCGGGTTCCAGCTTGATGAGCCTGACCTCGCCGGCTCGCACGAACGCGTCCGGCACGGGCTCTGCCGGGCGCACTCCTGTGATCTGGGAGACGAGCCAGCGCAACGACTCGATGTTGGCGACGTTGAGCGTCGTGTAGACGTCGATCCCGTTGGCCAGGATCTCCTCGACGTCCTGCCAGCGTTTCTCGTGGAGCTCCCCGGGGATGTTCGCGTGGGCGAGCTCGTCCACGAGGGCCAATTGGGGACGTCGGTTCAGAACACCTTCGACGTCCAGCTCCTCGAAGCTCGCGCCGTGGTAGACGACCGTGCGGGTGGGAAGCACTTCGAGATCGGCCACCTGGGCAGCCGTTGCCGGCCGCCCGTGCCGCTCCCAGTAAGCGACGACGACGTCGACGCCGCGGCGCCGCTCGGAACGTCCGTCCCGCATCATCACATAGGTCTTGCCCACGCCGGGGGCTATTCCGAGATACGTGCGCAGCTTGCCCCTCACGCTCGACGAGCCCATGACGTCCTTGTATACAGGCTCCGGGCCTCTGCTGACATGTCCCCAGGCGGGTTAAGAGCAGCCGAACACCTGAGGAACGATGAGAGGACCCTGGGACACAATCGGGTACAACGCTTCGCGAGAGCGGAAACAGGACCTGCCTTCAAACCCCGTCCACGACGTACATGGTTGCTCGGGCGGCTTTCTCGCGCAGCTTCCTGATCGCCGTGTACTCCGCGCTCGCGTACCAATCCAGGGCGGCCTGCCTGTTCGGGAATTCCGCCACGACGGTGCGACCGGCGGGCACGTCGCCCTCGAGCGCCTCGGCGTTGCCGCCGCGGACGAGATAACGACCACCCGCCGCGACGATGCTCGGACCCGCTTGCGCCTTGTACGCCTCGTAACGCTCGGCATCCAGTACCTCAGCTTGGTAGATCACGTAGGCAGCCAACGTCCCTCCCGGCTCGGGCCTAGTTCGTCACACCCGCATCCTGCGGCGAGTTCCGCAGGACGTTACTAGGTGCGCCCTGCGGTGACTCCTGCAGCGGCAAGACAGCCTCCAGGTCACCCGGGCCGACAAGGCGCCTTGCCTGGAGCTGACCGGCGGCCCGTCCCGGCCGCGAGGCGGGCGGTGACAGGGCGGGTAGTTTGGGTAGATGTCCGATCAGCGGCGGCCGCGTCGGGGGCCGGCCGCGGCCTCTCCCCTCTGGGCCGCGATCGAGCTCATCTTGGGCACCGGGCTTCTCGGCGCCGCTGCCCTGGCCGGCTTGCTGCTCGCCAGGCGACCGGGGCCGAACCGCGTGGACGCCGCCGGCTACTTCTACGTGCCGTCCGATCCGGGCTCCCATCTCGCGAACGAATTGGTGAAGATCGGCTCGCTCCCAGTGCTGATCGCGGGCGTCGCCGTCATCTTCGCGGTGGCGATGTTTCGCGATTGGGCGCGCGCCTTGGCGTGTGCCGCGGCCCCGATCATCACCGTCGAGGTGGTGGAGCACATCGCCAAGCCCATGGTCGGACGCCAGCTCGGGTCGGGCTCTTTCACTTATCCCTCGGGGACCGTGGCCGTGGTGGCGGCGCTCGCCGCGGCGGTGTTTCTTCTCTCGCCCCGCCTGTTGCGGCCCCTGAGCGCGCTCGCCGGGGCACTTGTCGTCGCCGGCGTCGGCTGGGCCGTGCTCGTGCTCAGGTGGCACTACCCGACCGACGTGATCGGCGGGGTCTGGGTAGGGGCCGGCGCGGTCTTCTTCATCGACGCCCTCGTCCACCTGCCGTGGCTCCTCACCGCCCGGGAGACATCGTTCGACGAGCCCGTTCGCGACCGGATGACAGATTCCCGGGTCCACGCCTAGCGGTCGATCGTCCACGCGCGGGACCCACGGGTGCAGCTCGCCTCGATGTCCGGCGACCCCATGACGGGAGAAGCCTCAGCCGAGAAAGCGGGATATGACGTCGTTGGCGAGCCGGTTGGCCTCGTTGTGGCCGGTCACCGCGTCGAGGAACACCTCTCGTTCGAGCGCGAACAACCTCAGGTCCTCGACGGCGCGCACCGTGGCCTGGCGGGGCACGTCCCGTAGCAACGCGATCTCGCCAAAGGAGTCACCCGGGCCGAGCCGGTTGACGACGAGCCCGCCTTTGGTTACCTCGGCAACCCCGCTCTCGATGAGGTAGAACCGGTCACCGGCCATCCCTTCCTCGACCACTGTCTCGCCTGCGGGCACGTCCACCTCGATGAGGGCCCGGGCGAGCTCCTCCAGAACAGGCTCCGCGAGAGGGGCGAAGATCTCGTTGCCTGCCAACAGCGGGACTTTCGTGGGCGCCAGGGTGGTCCTGTCGATGCGGTTGAGGCCGGCGACGCTCGCCAGGACCAAGACGGTCACGGCGGATCCCAGGATGGCGAGGCCGGCACGCAAGCCGACTGTGGAGATGAAGAGCGGCATGAGCAGGGAGCCCGCCGCCA
>JBEKBT010000080.1:0-19140 GCA_050015255.1 Acidimicrobiales bacterium | reverse complement strand
TATCTTACGACAAAGGATATATTGCGAAGTGACAGAACATCTTTACTGTCCCGTAGCACTCTACAGGCTCGGGCTCGACCGGCACGGGTGGGTCGGGCACGGTGGGGGCAAGCCCGGCAACCACGGTTCCGGCAAGTTCCGCCGCCTCCGCCGCCAAGCACACCGGCGGTTAGCACCGCACGCGGCCGGGAGTCCTCCCGGTGGGACAAACTGTCGTCATCGAAGATGACCGCAAAGGCGAGATAGCCGATGACTTCGTCACCGTTTACGAGGCGCACTATCCGCGCCTGGTGCGGGCGCTCGAGATCGGTGGCCTGGACAGACCGAGCGCCGAGGACGCCGCACAGGAGGCCTTCGCCCGCACGCTCGGGCACTGGCGGCGCGTGCGCTTGGGGACGAACCCGCCCGGGTACGTCTACCGCACGGCGTTTCGTCTGTCCCGCGGCCACTGGAAGCGTGAGTACGTGCCAGAAACAGAGCTGGCGGACCGCGTCGACACCGCCGCCGAGGCCGTTTCCAACCTGGATCTCGAATTCGCGCTGCGCCAGATGCCATCAAGGCGGCGAGCGTGCGCGATGCTGTGCTTCGTCGTGGGGCTCACCCCGAAGGAGGCCGCGCGCTCACTTGGGATTGCCGAGGGCACGGTGCGCAAGCAGCTGGGCCACGCCAGAGACGACCTCCGGCACTTGATCGAGGAGCCGCAACCGCCCAGGTGAGGGGCTCAAGGGCGCAGCCGGGACCCAAAAAGACCAGGTTTGGGGGGTGCCTGGCTGCCAGCGGAATGCTAAAGTCTCCAAAACCGTTCGATTGATATGCAGCAGGCGTGGACGTGGGCGGCGGCCCACGTTTTGTCATTTCCGGGGTACGAATCCATAAGGAGGCAGCGGCGATGGGGACGTCAGATGACGTAGAGCGCATCGCCGCGCCCGTGCTCAAAGTCGCCGGCCTCGAGCTGGTCGACGTCGAGCTCCGTGCCGGCAACATCGTCGTGACGGTCGATCGCGAGGGCGGGGTAGACCTGGACACGCTCGCGTCTGCGAGCAAGGCGATCTCGGCCGCCATCGACCGTGAGGATGTCGGCCCGTCGGGCCGCTACGAACTCGAGGTGACGAGTCCCGGCCTGGAGCGCCGCCTCCGCCGGCCCGAGCATTTCCAGCGCTTCGTCGGCCACCAGGTCGCCATTCGAACCCTGCCCGGGATTGAGGGCGAGCGGAGGATCGAGGGTGAGATCCTCGCCGCCGACGACCACGGCGTCGTCTTGACCGCGCCTGGCCTGCCCGAGGGCCGACGCCTCGCCTACACCGACATCGAGCGAGCCCACACCGTCTTCGACTGGAGGGCCGCGTTGGCGCATACCCCGTCGCCGACGGCGCGCAGTGACCGGCGCCGACAGGCCAAGTCCTCGCCTGGGGCAGCTGGGCGCGAGTGCGTCGACAAAGAGATGGCGGACACGCCATGAGCGCGACGAATTTCGACCTCCTGGAAGCCCTCCAGCAGATCGCGGTGGAGAAGGGCATCGCTGTCGACACGCTGTTCGACGCCCTCGCGAACGCGCTTGTTGCCGCCTACAAGAGGCTCCCGCAGGCCGCCGAGGAGGCTGTCGTCACGATCGACCCGGACTCGGGCGAGATCCGCGTTTACGGCCAGGAGCTGGACGAGGAAGGAAACGTGACCCGCGAGTGGGACGACACCCCCGAGGACTTCGGGCGGATCGCGGCCCAAGCGGCTCGCCAGGTGATCCTCCAGCGCATCCGCGAAGCCGAGCGCGACCGCAAGTACGAGGAGTACGCCGGGCGCGAAGGCGACATCGTGACCGGGATCATCCAGCAGAGCGACAATCGCTACACCCTGCTCGACCTGGGCAAGGTAGAGGCTCTGCTGCCCCAGGCCGAACAGGTCCCCTATGAGCGCTACGACCACGGTGCCCGCCTCAAGGCCTATATCGTCGAGGTCCGCAAGACCAGCAAGGGTCCCCAGATCGTCGTTTCCCGCAGCCACCCCGGGCTCATCAAGCGGCTCTTCGAGCTCGAGGTGCCCGAGATCTCCAACGGCGTCGTCGAGATCAAGGCTTGCGCGCGTGAGCCGGGCCATCGGACCAAGATCGCGGTCTGGTCCAACGACACCAACGTCGACCCTGTGGGGGCCTGCGTCGGCGCCCGAGGGGCGCGCGTGCGCATGGTCACCACGGAGCTGCGGGGCGAGAAGGTGGACATCGTGCCGTTCTCGGACGACCCGGCCGAGTTCGTGTCCCGGGCGCTTCAGCCGGCCAAAGTCAAAGAGGTGCTGCTGGACGAGGATCGCGGCCGGGCGACTGTGATCGTTCACGACTATCAGCTGTCGCTCGCGATAGGCAAGGAGGGGCAGAACGCCCGCCTCGCGGCGCGCCTGACAGGCTGGCACATCGACATCAAGAGCGAGTCCGAGGTGGCAGCCGAGGAGGCCCACTACGCCGAGGGTGACTGGGCCGAGGGCGAATGGGTCGAACAGTCCGGCGAGATGGTCTGGAAGCCGGCCGAAGGCGGCGAGACGCTCTCGGCCGAGGCCTGGGCCGCCGGGGAGGCCGGGGGGGAGACAGCCGTTGAGCAGGCTGCGGCCGAGATCGGCGAGGAGATCGTCGCCGGGGCGGTAGAGGCGGCCGAGGAGATCAAGGTCGAAGCCGAGCTGAACGCTGAAGACATCGTCGCCGGGGCCGTCGCGATAGCCGAGGAGCTCGCGTTGGAAACCGAGCTCGACGCGGCAAGCGACACGCGCTCACCTGTGGTCTCGGAGGGGGACGAGACCTCGGGAGACGGGCAGGGGTTGTAGCGGCCCCGCTTCGTACCTGTATCGGCTGTCACCGCGTGGCACCGGTGTCGGAGCTCACCCGCGTGGTGCACACCGGTGACGGCGCTCTTGACGTCGGGAGCGGCCTTCCGGGGCGAGGCGCTTGGCTTTGTCGTGACTCGCCCGGATGCATCGATCTCGCCGCACGGCGACACGCGTTGTCGAGGGCGCTCCGCCGTCCCATCGCGCCGGAGGCGGTCGACGCTTTACGGGCGAGGTTGTCGCCTCCGGCTGGGGTGCCGGCCGACCTGTAGCCCTTGCTAGTTCCTCCGCCGCTCGCGCCCGAACAGGCGATTGAGCAGAGGATGCGCCGGCGCTACCACGGAGGGATCTGCCTCGGTCGCCAGCTCGTCCTCGCTCGAGTCCTCGGGCAGGACCGCCGGCACCCAGGGCGAGCCCAGGACGCCGCGCCCCGAGACTATCGGGACCTCCTTGCCCAGATCGGGTGTCCCGACTCCGCCCACGGTCTCTTCTGTCTGCTCCTCGTCACTGAGGGCCCGCCTGACGTCGTGCTCGGTCGGAGCTGTCGCCGGCTTGTCTCGGTCGATGTCCAGCTCGTCGAATTCCTGCAGCAGGTCGGTGACGCGAGCCACGTGCCGCGCATCGTTCGGCAGGCCGGACCGTCGCAGAAGCTTGCGACCCTCGACGGTGAGGCCGAGCTGGTTCTCGACGTACTCGACGACTCCGAGCTCGATCAAGAGCGTGACCGAAGCCGCGAACCGGGCCGGGTCCGGTCGCGAACCGGGCGGAACGACCGAGTCCAGGGTCCAGAGAACCTGCATCAGCGGAGCCAGCTCGCCTCCGTTCGCGCGCTCGACTGCCACCAAGACCGCACCTTCTCCGGGGCCGAAAGGCGATCCCACCGGTCGCAATGTACCTCGGCGCTCTTGTCTCGCACGACTCGGCAAAGGCGCCCTCGGCCGTAGAATGAACACTCGGGTGTACTGAGCACCGGCGTTGTGTGAGAATAAGAGGCCGCGCCTGGCTCGGGACCCCGAACGCTGCGCTGCCCCTCGACAGGAGAGGACCGAACCACCAGTTGCCCAAGAAAATCCGCGTCTACGAGCTTGCCCGTGAGCTGGGGCTGACCAACAAGGAGGCCCTTGACATTTGCATCGACCTCGGGATTGGCGTCAAGAGCCACTCGTCGTCGATCGAAGACGCGCAAGCCGACCGCGCCCGGCGGAAGGTTGACCGGGAAGGGCTGAGGCGCGCCGTGCAGCCCGTGGAGCCCGCCGCAGCGCCTGCCGCAGCCTCGAGCGGTTCGGCCGTTTCATCGCGTCGCGTGACAAGCGCACCGACTGTCGAGCGGCCTCGCATCGCGCCGGCGGCGCCTGCGGCGACGCCCGCGCCGCCGCCAGTGCCGACGCCAGTGCGCCCTGGCGCGAACGATGGCGCCATCTCCAAGCCGGCGGCGGAAGCCGCTCCTGTCACCCATGAAGCCCGCCCTGGTCAGCGCCTCGTAGTGAGCAAGTCGACGAGCGAGGTCATCGACTCGCCGCGCACCTCCTTGCCCCGGCCGCCTGTTCCGCCGCCTCCGAGTACCCCCAGGACCGCGCCGGTGCCCGGATCGGTAAGTCCCGGGACCATTCCTGGCGGGCAGCGTCCGGGAATCTCGCCACCTCCGGCTCCGCCGCGCACGCCAGCCGCGCCAGTTCCAGCGACTGCGGCTCAACAAGGCACAGCTGCGGCTCCGCCTGGGCCTCGCGCGGCTGCCTTTCCCGCCGTTGCCTCTCCGGCCCTTGCCTCTCCGGCCGTTGCCTCGCCGGCGGGCAGCTCTTCGGCTGCACCCGGTGTGGATCGCAAGGCGGGCGCTCCCCGTCCGGTCAGCCCCTCGGGCAAGCCGATCCCGCCGCCTCCCGGCCCCCGCTCGAGCACGGGCCGCCCGATCCCGCCTCCGCCTGGATCGCGGCGTCCATTGCCACCGAGTGGCCCAGGATCGCGTCCGAGTACTCCCGGCTCCCGCCCCGGGATGAGCCCCTCACGCCCCGGCACCGTCGGCTCCCGGCCAGCGGTCGGCCGCCAGGTCGGCCCACGGCCTGGTGGAGGCGCGGGTTTTCAGCGCCCTTCTGGGCACTTCCCGGCTCGGGACGGCGGACGTCCCGCCAGTGGTTCCTACGGAGGAGGTGGTGGCGCCCCGAGCTCGCGCGGTGTCGGCTATACCCCCGGCGGCCCGGCGGGTGCCGCACGAGGTGGACCTGTCGGCCGAGGGCGACCGCCGCAGCGCAGGCCGCGTCGCCGGCGCCGCAGCATGGAAGAGCTGGAGCCGATCCAGATCGCGGCTTACCTGCCGTCGAGCGCCCCCGTCCCTGACCACGAGGTGATCGTGGAGCGGGGTTCCACGCCCCAGCAGCTCGGCCCGCGCCTCAACAGGTCTGCCGGTGACGTCGTTCGTTTCCTCTTGCTCCAAGGCGAGATGGTCACGGCCACCCAGGCGCTGACCGACGACATGATCGCCCTGTTCGCCGCCGAGATCGGCGCGCAGATCCGCTTGGTGGACCCCGGCGAGGAGCAGGAGGCAGCGCTTCGGGCGAAGTTCTTCGGTCACGACGAAGAGGAAGAGGCCGAGGAGGATTTCCAGATACGGCCCCCCGTCATCACCGTCATGGGTCACGTCGACCACGGCAAGACGCTGCTGCTCGACCGGATTCGTCACACGAACGTGGTCGCCGGCGAGGCTGGTGGCATCACCCAGCACATCGGCGCATACCAGGTCGATTGGCACGGCCAGCTGCTGACCTTCATCGACACCCCCGGCCACGAGGCCTTTACGGCGATGCGGGCGAGAGGGGCCAGCGTCACCGACATCGTGGTGCTCGTCGTCGCAGCCGACGATGGAGTCATGCCCCAGACCGTGGAGGCGATCAACCACGCCAAAGCGGCGAACGTGCCGATCGTGACCGCCATCAACAAGATCGACCGTCCGGATGCCGATCCCAACCGCGTGCTCCAGCAGTTGTCCGAGCTCGGGCTCGTGCCGGAGGCATGGGGTGGCGACACGATCACTGTCGAAATCTCGGCTCTCCAGTCTTTCGGCATCGACGAGCTGCTCGAGCAGCTCGTCGTGCTCTCCGAGGTGCTCGAGCTTCGCGCCGACACCGAAGGCGACGCGAGGGGCACCGTGCTCGAGTCGAACCTCGACATCGGCCGCGGCCCGGTCGCGACGATCATCGTGCAGCGTGGCATTCTTCGCGTTAGCGAGCCGATCGTGGCCGGTGCTGCGTGGGGCCGCGTCAAGGCATTGATCAACGACCACGGCGATCAGATCAAAGAGGCCTTCCCCTCCATGCCCGTGCAGGTGCTAGGGCTGTCGGAGCCCCCGATCGCCGGGGACGAGCTGCGGGTGACATCGGACCTCGCCGTCGCGCGGACGGTCGGCGACGCGCGTGAGCAGCGTCTACGTTTCACGACGCTCGCACAGGCCTCGTCGGTGTCGACGAGCCCGGGAGCGAAGCTCGAGGACCTCTTCGAGCAGATCCGAAGGGGCGAGACCGCCACGCTCACCTTGGTGTTGAAGGCCGACGTGCAGGGCTCACTCGAAGCGGTCACACAGAGCCTTCTCAAGCTCGAGCGCGACGACGTCAAGGTGGCCTTCGTGCATCGCGCCGTGGGTGGCATCACCGAGAGCGACGTCACGATCGCAGCGGCCTCGGGCGCGACGATCATCGGGTTCAATGTGCGGCCGGACCGGAGGGCACGCGAACTCGCCGAAAGCCACAAGGTGGAGATCCGCACCTACGAGATCATCTACAAGCTGATCGAGGACGTTCAGGCTGCGATGGTCGGCATGCTGACCCCCGAGATCGAGGAGATCGTCACCGGCGACGCCGAGGTCCGCGAGATCTTCCGGGTCCCGAAGGTGGGCGCCGTGGCCGGTTGCTATGTCACCAATGGCGTCATCACCCGAGGCTCCAAGGTCCGGTTCCTCCGGGACGGCGTCGTCATCTGGAAGGGCGCAATCTCCTCCTTGCGCCGGTTCAAGGACGACGTCCGCGAGGTCCAGGCCGGCTACGAGTGCGGTATCGGTCTCACCGACTTCCAGGACCTGAAGGAAGGCGACGTGATCGAGACCTACGACGAGCGGGAGATCCCCCGTAGCTGAGCCGGAGCGCCGTCATCGGCCCCGCGGCCGGTTCTCGTCGGCTGTCGAAGGCTCCCTAGTAGGGTGACCTCGTGATGCGGCATTGCGACCAGGTCGATCGGTCAAAAATGTGCCTTGAGGTGCGGTCCCGTGCCTAGGCAGTGGGATCGGCGATCGTCTGTGGGCTACCCGCGGACGGCGCGGGTCAACGCCGTGCTGCTGCAGGTGCTGGGCGACGCCCTCGAGCGCCAGCGCGACGACGACGAGCGCTTGGCGCTGCTCACGGTCACCGCGGTGAGCGTCGACGCCGACCTCCGTCATGCCACGGTCTTCATGGCTTCCTTGTCCGAAGGTGCCTTGCCCGCTCTCGAGGCGCAGCGCCTCGAGCTGCAGGCGGCCATCGCGCGGGAGGTGCGGCTGAAGCGCACTCCGACGCTGCGATTTGTGGCGGATCCGGCGATCGCCGCCGGCGAGCGCGTTGAGGAGGCGCTACGCCGTGTCCGGCACGATGACGCCTGACGACCGAAACGGAGGACTTGAGCTCTTCGAGCTCGCCGCGCCTGCAAAGGCCGCGAATCCGGCCCGGCCCGGCCGGTCACTGCACGTCTTGGACGACCCGGGAGGTTTCGTCGTCGTCGACAAGCAGATGGGTTGGACGTCCCACGACGTGGTCGCCCGCTGCCGCCGCCTGCTCGGGACCCGGAAGGTCGGCCACGCCGGCACCCTGGACCCGGATGCCACCGGCGTGCTGATCGTGGGCGTGGGGCGAGCGACTCGCCTGCTGCGTTTCGCATCGGCGCTCCCGAAGACCTACGTGGGCGAGGTCGTGCTCGGGGTGACGACTTCGACTCTCGATGCCTCGGGAGACGTGACCGGGAAGTTCGACATGAGCAGCGTCGGCTTGGAGGATGTCCGTGAGGCGGCGCGTTCGCTGACCGGCCGGATTCAGCAGGTCCCCCCCATGGTCTCTGCGGTCCAGATCGGAGGGCGCCGCTTGCACGAGCTCGCCCGGGAGGGCCTCGAGGTGGAGCGCGCAGCCCGGGGCGTCGAGGTGTTCCGTTTCGAGGCGTTCGAAACGGGCCAGTCCGGCTGCTTCCGGGTCCTCGTCGAATGCTCATCGGGCACCTACGTGCGTGTGCTGGCGGCCGATCTCGGCGCCAGGCTCGGCGGCGGCGCCCACCTGCGGAGGTTGCGCAGGTTGGCGGTCGGGTCGTTCAGGGACGTCGAGGCGCTTGCTCTCGAGGACGTGGCGCCCGGGCGTGTGCGCCCACCCGAAGAGTTCGTCCGGGACCTGCCGGGCGGGGTCGCCGACGACGACCTTTCCCAGGCCCTGGGTCACGGGAGAACGGTCGAGCGGCTTGCCGTCGGGGTCGTCGGTGACGGCCCCTGGGCCGTGCTCGACAGGTCGGGCCGGCTCGTGGCGGTCTGTGAAGCCGTCGGGCTCGAACGTGTCAAGCCCGTGGTCGTGGTGCGGACGAGCGACAGCTCGCGTGCTGGTGTCGGTTCAGCGGCGGGCGACGAGTAGCCTCGCTCGGCGGTGCGACACGACAACGGCAGCGCCGTGACCATAGGGGCCTATGACGGGGTCCATATCGGCCATCGCCAGGTGATCGGGCTGGTACGACGGCGGGCCGCCGACGCCGGGCTGCGCAGTGTCGTTGTGACCTTTGACAAGAACCCGGCTGCTGTTGTCAATCCGGAGTCCGCCCCGCCCCGGCTCACTGACATCGACCTGAAGCTGGAGCTCTTGACGAACACAGGCGTGGATCAGATCCTCCTCCTCGACTTCGATGCCGAGCGCGCCAGGGAGAGGGCCGAGGATTTCGTGACCGAGGTGCTCGTGGGCGAGCTCGCGGCTCGCGTCGTCGTCGTCGGCGACGACTTCCACTTCGGCAACCAGCGCCGGGGCAACGTGTCGTTGTTGCGGAGGATGGGGGAGGAGGCCGGTTTCTCCGTGGAGCCGGTTCACCTCGTCTCGGACCAGTGGGCACACAAGATCGTGTCATCGACACGAATCCGTGGTCTCATCGCCAACGGCGAGCTCGCCGAGGCGCAAGCCTTGCTCGGAAGACCGCACGAAGTCCGCGGGATCCTGGTCGCCGGCCACGAACCGGAAACGGGAGACCCCCGTTTGCTGCTCGAGGTGCCCGCCGAGATCTTGTTGCCGCCACCGGGTGAGTACTCGGGCTCAGCGCTCCTCAGCACCGGCGAGAGCTTCGCAGCTCGCATCGTCGTGACCAAGCGGGTCGGCAAAGGCCCGCAGGAGCTCGAGATCTCAGGAGCGGAGATGCCTTTGGCACCACTGCCGTTCGTGGGCGCGACGGGCGATGTCGTGCGGGCCCGTTTCGGCTGACAACAAGTCCGCACCGTGGCCAGGGCCACGATGCGGCCGAGTCGTGACAGGCTGCCTCCATGCCGCGCAAGGGTAAAGTGACAACATGGCGATCTTTTCCATCCGGGTGTTCGGCGACCCTGTCCTGCGTCAGCGGGCCGCGGAGATCGAGGAGATCGACGCCAAGATCGTCCGCCTCTCCGAGGAGATGATCGAGACGATGCGTGACGCGCCCGGTGTGGGCCTCGCGGCTCCGCAAGTGGGCATCGAGCGCCGTATCTTCGTCTATGACGTGGGCGAGGATGCCCGGACGGTGATCAACCCGGAAATCGTCGAGTCCAGTGGCGAGTGGGAGTACGAGGAAGGTTGCTTGTCGGTTCCCGACCTGCACTGGCCGATCATCCGGCCGAAGGAGGTCCATCTTGTGGGCCTCGACCTCGAAGGAAACGAGATCTCCATTGAAGCCGACGAGCTGCTCGCTCGAGTCTTCCAACACGAGCTCGACCATCTCAACGGGATACTGCTCCTCGAGCACCTGGACAAGGACCAGCGCAAGCAGGCTATGCGCGTGTTGCGCGCGAGGACGCTTCCCGACACAACCGGGAGCAGCCTCGGCGCCTGAGCCGGATCCTAGGAGTAGCCGCCGATGACGAGGCTTGCGTTTCTAGGCTCTCCTGAGGTCGCAGTCATCTCCCTGCGTGCGTTGCATGATGCCGGCCATGATGTGGCGCTTGTCGTGACAGCACCGGATCGCCGCCGTGGCCGTGGGAGCGCCCTCGTGCCGACGCCGGTGAAGGAATGCGCGCTCGAGCTCGGGATCCCGGAGTCGAGCCGCGTGGCCGACGTTCTCGACGCGAACGTCGAGATCGGTGTCGTTGTCGCCTTCGGGACGCTCATCCGTCCCGAAGTGCTCCAGAAGGTACCGATGGTGAACCTGCACTTCTCGCTGCTTCCCCGTTGGCGCGGCGCCGCGCCGGTGGAGCGCGCCATTCTTGCCGGCGACGACCGAACCGGGGTCTGCCTCATGGCACTCGAGGAGACGCTGGACACGGGCCCCGTGTACGCCCGAGTCGAGGTGCCGATACTTCCCGGCCAGATCGCCTCCGAACTCAGGGTCACCCTCGCCAGCATCGGCGCCGACCTCCTGGTGCAACGCCTCGCCGGCGGTGTCGCGACACTCGGCACCCCGGTGCCACAAGTGGGCGAGGCCGTGTACGCGCGGAAGATCGAGCGCAGCGAGCTGGAGCTCAAATGGGCGCGCCCGGCCGTCGAGCTCGACCGGGTCGTGCGCGTCGGGCGCGCGTGGACGACGTTCCGGGGGAAGCGCTTCATCGTAGAGCGTGTCCGGGTCGTTGACGACGATCCCCCTGGCGAGGGTACGGAGGCGGGCGGTGACAAGCCCACTCGCACCGCGGCGGGCGGTGGCAAGCCCACTCGCACCGCGGCGGGCACCCGCAAGCCCAGGCGGCCCGCGCCCGGCACCCTGCTCGGCGACGAGGTGGTCTGCGGTGTGGGCCGCCTCGAGCTGCTCGAGGTCCGACCGGAGGGACGTTCCGTGCAATCCTTTGATGAATGGCAGCGTGGTGCGCGGCCGACGGCCCATGAACGTTTCGGCACCTAGCGCATGTTCGAGCGGGGGTCTTGGCTACCGTGGAGCGGGTGGTCGCAGCCTTGAAGCGCACGCACGCCCCCGGCCTTCCCAAGCTGGCCGACGGTGAGCTGAAGGTCGCCCCTTCCATCCTGGCCGCGGACTTCGGCATGCTGGCGAGCGAGGTGGCCAAAGTGGCCGGCGTGACGGACTGGTTGCACGTCGACGTGATGGACGGGCACTTCGTCCCCAACATCACCATTGGACCGCCGGTGGTCGAGTCGCTCCGGCCGCACACGGGGATGTTCTTCGACTGCCATTTGATGATGACGAACCCCGGGGACTTCCTCGAGGCATTCCGCGATGCCGGTTCGGGCTCCTGCTCGGTGCACGTGGAGGTCGGCGAGACCGAGGCGCTGTGCGCCGAGATGAGGGGCCTCGGCCTCGGAGTAGGGCTCGTCGTGAACCCGGAGACCCCCTACGAAGCAGCGGCACCATACCTTCGGCTGGTCGATCTCCTGTTGATCATGACGGTGCACCCCGGTTTCGGGAACCAGTCGTTCATCTCCGATGCCGCGCCGAAGCTGGCCGAGGCGCGGGCCCAGGCCGAGCGCGAAGGTCTGCAGGTCACCCTCCAGGTGGACGGTGGCATTGACGAGGCGACCGTCCCGGTGGCCGCCTCTATGGGTGCGCGCTGCTTCGTGGCCGGTACAGCGGTGTTCCATGCTCCTGATCCGGCCGAAGCCGTGCGCCGGCTTCACACCGTCGCATCGACGGCGATCTCGGTGGACCGATGAGCGGTCTGGCGGCCGAGAGTGCGGCGGCCGAGAGCGCGGCGGCCGAGAGTGCGGCGGCCGAGAGCGCGGCGGCCGAGAGTGCGGCGGCCGAGAGTGCGGCGGCCGAGAGCGCGGCGGCCGAGCCGGGTGAGGTCCAGCTGCAGGCCAAGGTGTGCACCGTCTCCGACGGCGTGGTCGCCGGCGTGCGCGAGGACACCTCGGGCGCAGCGCTCGCCGAGCGCCTTGAAGCCGAGGGCTACCGAGTCGTCGAGCGACGAGTCGTCGCGGACGGCGTCGAGTCTGTCGCGGCGGTGATCGCCGAGCTGGCTGATGGCTTCGCCGGCTTGATCGTGACCACCGGCGGGACGGGATTCGGGCCCCGGGACCTCACGCCGGAGGGCACCTTGCAGGTGCTCGATCGGGTCGCGCCCGGCCTTGCCGAGGCGATGCGGCTTGCCAGCCCGTTGGGGCGCCTGTCACGTGCCACCGCCGGGACGCTCGCGACATCATTAGTGCTCAATCTTCCGGGGTCCACGGCCGGTTCCATCGAGTGCCTCGAGGCGGTTCTCGAGGTGCTTCCTCACGCCCTGGCGCTGCTCAGGGGTGACAGGCCCCATTAAGAAGGCATCGTTGGACAAGAACGGAGCAACGCCTGGCACCGAAGAGGCCCACATGGCCCGAGCGGTCGAGCTCGCCCAGGGTGTCCGCACGACGACATCGCCCAACCCTTGGGTCGGCTGCGTCGTCGTCGACGAGGCGGGCGAGGTCGTGGGCGAGGGGGCGACGGCACCTTACGGTGGCCCGCACGCGGAGGCAGTCGCCCTTATCATGGCAGGCGGGCGAGCCCGTGGCGGCACCGCCTATGTGACACTCGAGCCCTGTGCCCACCAGGGCCGGACCCCGCCGTGCACGGAGGCGCTGGTCCGCGCGGGTGTCATCAGGGTGATCGCCGCCATTGGCGACCCGGACCCCAAGGTTGCGGGCGCCGGGTTCCGGGCGCTGCAGGCGGCCGGTGTCACGGTCTCGAAGGGCACGCTCGCCGGCACCGTGAGCGACCAGCTTCGCCCCTATATCGTTCACCGGTCCACGGGCCGGCCCTTTGTCGTCTTGAAGCTCGCCGCGACGCTGGATGGAAGGACGGCAGCGCCCGACGGCTCGAGTCAGTGGATCACAGGCGCCGAGGCCCGTCGCGACGTTCACCGCCTTCGCGCTGAGAGTGACGCAGTGCTCGTCGGGGCCGGGACGGTCCGATACGACGACCCGGAGCTCACCGTGCGCGACTCCGGCATCGCCGGGGAGCGTCAACCGCTCCGGGTCGTGCTCGGCCACGCGCCCGCCGGTGCTCGTGTCCATCCGGCGCTCGAGCTCACGGGCGACCTCGGCGCGGCGCTCGACGAGCTAGGTCGCCGCCGTGTCCTGCAGCTCCTTGTCGAGGGCGGCGCGCACGTCGCCCACGCCTTCCACCGCGAGGGGCTCGTGGACCGGTACGTGTGGTACCTCGCGCCTGTGTTTCTCGGCGGAGACGACGGCTGGCCCGTCTTCGCCGGGCCTGGTGCAGCCACGATGGCAGACGCCTGGCGCGGCCGGCTCGTCTCGGTCCGGCGGCTTGGTGACGACTTACGCGTCGATGTCGAGCCCGACCCTGCCCACGTCCCCGACGTGCCCATGGCGGAGGACGAGGCAGCGGCGCAGTAGCTGTCGAGTTGGCGACGCTCCTCGTGCCGCATCTGGCGCCCCCGACGCCCGTTCCAGCGGGGTCCTTGTGCAACCCATCGAAGCGCAGATCGCCGATTATCTGGAGTCCGCGATTATCTGGAGTCCGATTTGGGCTGTCACCGACGTAACCGACGGGAGCATTTTGGTACGTGGGTGACTTGTTATCTCGAGTGGTGTCTTTCACGTAACTGACGTCTCGAGCATCCGCGCTGACGCGCCAGCGCGCGGTTAGGGTCACGCCACTCGTTCCCACTCCCGGGCGCGCGATCGCGACCGAAGGAGCGAGCATGCGTGTCCAACGCGTGAGGATGCCGGTGACCGACGCCGAGTCCTGGACGGTCCTCGACGACGGCTGTCGGCCACAGCCGGCGATCGAGCAGTACCTGTCGTATCTGGCCGCCATCGAGCGCTCGCCCAACACAGTGCGCGCCTACGCGACGAGCTTGAAGCTCTGGTTCGAGTTTCTCGGCCAGGTCGGGTTCGAATGGAACGAGGCCGGCGTGGACGACGTGGCCCGCTTCGTATCGTGGCTTCGGGCTCCAGCCGAGAACGTGATCGTGTTGGAAAACGGAGTCGGATTGCGCTCGGCGGCCACGGTGAACCGTCACCTCGCCGGGGTCTTCGGCTTCTATGAGCACAAGGCTCGCTCTGGCGTCGATCTCGCAACCAACCTTGTCGCCTGGCGGCGGGTGAGCAGAGGCCACTACAAGCCGTTCCTCCACCACGTGAGCAAGGGAAAGCCGATCCCGACGAGGCCGATCAAGCTCGCGGTGCCTCGCCGCAGGCCGCGCACCCTCGACGCGGAACAGGTCGTCGCCGTCCTCGCCGCTTGCGAGCGACTGCGTGACCGGTTCTTGATGGCGCTGCTCGCCGAGACCGGGATCCGCATCGGGCAGGCCCTCGGGTTGCGTCACTGCGACTTCGTCAGCCGAAGCCGGGAGATGCACATCGTTCCTCGCAACGACAACGCCAACGGAGCCCGGGCCAAGGTGCGGGTGACGGCGGTGGTGCCGGTGTCGACTCCGCTCGTGCGGCTTTACAGCGAGTACATGCATGTCGAGTACGGCGAGCTCGACTCGGACTACGTGTTCGTCAACCTCTGGGGTGGCCGGCGGGGAGCCCCGATGTCCTATCCGACCGTCGACAAGCTGGTGGGACGGATCAGGGCCCGCACCGGCGTCGAGTTCACCGCCCACATGTTGCGCCACACCCACGCCACAGATCTTGTTCGCCGCGGTGTGCCCATCGAGATCGTCGCCCAGCTGCTCACCCACCGCTCTTCTCGAACGACGAGTGAGACCTACATCCACCTCGAGACGACCGACATCCGCCGGGCGCTTCAGGCGGCCGGGGTGTGGGGCGACGAGCTGGTCGCTCGATGAGGTCCGACGCGCTGTCACGCGCCGACGCCGGGAGCTTCCCGAAGCTGGTCCACGGCGCGGCGATCCCAATCGACGCCGAGTACACAGCCGATCACTGGGATGCCAGCCGGCTCGGCATCGCGACTCGGCGTGGCCGCGGCTCGGCCCGCTTCGACACCATCACCCAGGATTGGTTACGCGAACCGGTGAAGGAGTGGTCCCGGTTCCGTCTGGCGACGGGGTGCTCGTTCTCGACCATCAGCGCCGGTGCGCTCGGCATCAGCCGCTTCTCGGGATTCCTCGCCGAGCGCCATCCCGATGTCGACGACGAGGCCGACATCACGAGAGCGGTGCTCGAGGACTACCTGTCGTGGCTGGCAACGGGTCCCTACTCGACCAACACGAAGTTGTTGACACTCTCCATGCTGCGCGTCTTCCTCGACGCCTGCCGCCGCCACGACTGGCTCTGCGATTTGCCCCACTCCGCCGTCATCTACGAAGAAGAACTCCCCAACCGCGACGACGGGCTTCCCCGCTTCGTGCCGGAGTTCGTGATGGCCCAGCTCGAGTCCGAGGCCAGTCTCACCCAGCTTCCTTCGCCGACGTCGCGCCATCTCGTCGTCTTGATGATGGAAACGGGACTGCGCATCGGAGACGCTTGCAATCTCGAGTTCAACCCGATCGTCGAGGACAGCGCGGGTGGTCCCTGTCTCGCCTTCCACGATCTCAAGATCCGCGCCGACCAGCTCATCCCGCTGAGCGCCAAGGCGGCGGGTGCCATACGAGCACAGCAAGATCACGACCGCAGCTGCTGGCCCGATGGAACGCTGTGGCTCTTCCCGGGCATCGTTGCCAACACCGACGGCTCCAAGCCTTACAACGTCGCGACGCTCGCCGCCCAACTCCGGGCCTGGCAACGAGCCATCGACCTGCGCGACGAGGCCGGCGTCGCGGTCCGGGTCACGAGCCACCGCTTCCGGCACACGCTCGGCACCCGCCTCATCAACAGCGACGTCCCTCAACACGTCGTGCAGAGACTGCTGGGACATGCCAGTCCGGAGATGACCGCCCACTACGCCCACATCCACGACCACACCGTCCGTGACGCCTTCGATCGCTATCAGCAGCAACGCGTGAACACCGACGGCGAGCTCCTCCCCTTCGACCCCGAGGGCCCGACGGCGACGGCCGAGTGGGTGAAGCACAACCTCTCTCGTGTTCGCGACAGCCTTCCCAACGGCTACTGCGGGCGGCCGCCCCAACAGGATTGCCCGCACCCCAACGCCTGCCTCACCTGTCCCGACTTCCAGACCACGCCCGAGTTCCTCGCTGTTCACCGCGAGCAGGCCGACACCAATCGGGTCCTTATCGCCCGGGCCGAGGATGGGGGACACTTCCGTCTCGCCACCAACCTCCGCCGAGTGCAGGCCAGTCTCGACCGCATCGTCCCGGCCCTCGAGGCCATCTTGCAAGAAGGGGGTTCCGATGACTGAGGACAACTCCCGTTTCATCGTCCAGGCCGCCAAGGAACGCCACCGAAGGAGCGTGCAGCGGGTGCTCGAGGTCCTCCGGCGCTTCGACCGCGACGGCGTGCCGATCACCTTCGTCGGTGTGGCCGCCGCCGCCTCGGTCTCAAGGCCGTGGCTGTATCGAGAACCGCAGCTGCGCGCGGAGATCCTTCGACACCGGAGCACCGCGACACGACCCCCGACGCCGCTGGTGCCGGTTGCACAACGCGCTTCGGCTCAGTCCCAGCACCAGAAGATCACGGTGCTCAACGAAGAGCTCCGCTCGTGCAAACAGGAATGTGCCCGCCTCCGTTCTGAGCTCGGACGCTCCCTCGGCGAGCAGCGCTTGGCTGCAGCAGGGACGGGAACAGCGAGACCACTCTCTTCCGTCAGTGACATGTCACCGACGTAGGTGACCTGATCGCAGGGGCGCTCGCGAAAAGACTCGAGATAACGCCGATTACGCGCCAGTCAAAGGTGACCTGATCGCCCCTATTCCTACGCTGTTCTGTGCACCTCGCCAATAGAGACCGACGATCGCAGACGTCCGCAGTTTGCAGGTGCTGTGAGAGTTACAGGGCACGCACCGGCCCTCTGCTCAGGTAGTCGTCGTCGACCCGACAATGTTCCTGCTGTAGCGAAGCAAGTTGCCCAGTGCCTTGGGCGCCAGGGCTGCACTGGTCGAACTAACGCCGGGAACATTGCTCGATTTAGTGGTGGAAGTCACTCCTGACTTCGCGATCTGGAAGCTCATCGATCTGGAAGCTCATGAGGGAGCAGTAGTCTGCTCTATCGCGGAGTTGGTCGCCTCCTATTTAGTGTTGACAGAGATATTTGTGGAGATGTACTGCACTTCCGCACACTCCACTCTGACCAAGAAATTTACCGAACTGACTGCTAGCTTTGGGTTGCTAACAACGACGACCCATCCCGTGTCTTCGTTGTTCGGGTAGCTCGCGGTAGCTGACGCGATCGACGCGCTGACGAGTCCACCCATAACATAACCTCCACCAATGGGAAAATAGGCGAGGATGTAGCCACCGACCTTCTTAGTGGGTGGACAGAGAGCCTCGCCTTTGGCCGTGTCTCCGGGATCGACGTCGATGGAACTCTTGCTGTCGACATTTGCAACCGAGACTTTGTTCACCACGGCCACGTTGTTTTCCACGCCAGAGGCAGTGATGGCAGGCATGAGCGCAACAAGGGCGGACGGGAGTACCGAAACACCTCTTGAACTGACGGCACGCGGATTGTTAATGTTAGCTGTTCCAGCTGCAAATGAAATGCCGGTGAACACCAGGCCGGACAGGCCCAATGTAGCCACAAACATTGCCGCCAAGTGTGCACGTGAACGGAATCTCTGCATGCCCGTTTCCTCCAGTTTGGATGCGGTCTTCCCGCCTTGCTCACCAGTTGCACGGGGCGCAAAGCCGCTTTTGTTACCGCAACCGTACGGCGGGAATGTCGGAGCTGCAAGGATACGG
This sequence comes from Acidimicrobiales bacterium, assembly GCA_050015255.1. Taxonomy (GTDB): domain Bacteria; phylum Actinomycetota; class Acidimicrobiia; order Acidimicrobiales; family Bog-793; genus Fen-455. The sequence continues at coordinate 1,471 of JBEKBT010000080.1, read as the reverse complement.
CAAGGATCACGGAGGCGGCCGTGCACTGCCTCAGTAGCCGCACGGCCTGTCCGAGGATGGCGAGCGCTCGCTCACGACGGAGTCTGCTGGGGTGCTTTGGGAGGCAGCATCGCGATAGGCCGACGCAGGATCTCGGCTTCCTCCGGGGACAGGTCGGCCTCCTGGCAACACTAGCGAACGCGTGTTCGGCGAATAGGCTTCATCTTGTGTACATCTCTGACGAGCAGCTTGACGAGGGAGGCACTCACCTGAACGGACTGTGCATTCGTCTGTCCGAGTTGGATAAACGAATCAGCGACCACGACTACGCCGCCGCCCGCCGTTCGCTGGCGGAGGCGTTCCGTCACTTCAACGGGCTCGCTCGAATCATCGACCCAGAGCAGGTCGTGTCCGCGGATGAGGGCGGCACTGAAGGTGACGCTGACGAGAGCAACTAGTTTCACGTCTTCGGACGCCCCTAACGTGCAAAAGTCCTGGTAAGCACAGCCTTCGGGCCAGTCTTGCTTCTAAGCAGACGGTCGGAGGTTCGAGTCCTCCCGGGGGCGCACTGGGCACGCGAGTCCGGCCGGATAGAGACGTGGGATGCAGCCGACGACATCCAGTTGAGACGAGAGATCAGGCGAAGCCGCCGTTGGGGAGACTCACCGGGATAAGAGGGAAGACCGGACGGCACTGTCATCCCTCGCCGACGATTGTAGGGGCTCAGAAATATGCGACCAGGACTTTCGCGGGGAAACCCCGCGGATTAGTCAGCCCCTACCAGTGGTACAAGATCGTTGCAACGCCGCTCAGCAGGCTCCATCTCCAGAGGGGCATTGCCGCGTGGCCGCCACGGTAGTTCTCTCAGCGCCCGCATGAGCTGACCGAGGATCGCTAGCGCTCGCTCACAGTGACGGGGAGGACCGACAGATCGCCGATATCGGGCGCGGGGCTCGCGTCGACCGGCGCGGATGCAAGACCGTGTTCTGTACCTTGGCTCGCCTCACCTACCGGCAGCTCTGGGTTTCTTCAAGTTGTTCGCTCGCCCCTTTTGTCCCGAACTCGGCAAGGGCAGTTACCAGTAGGACTTGAGAAGGACCTTGGCCAAGGCCTCCTCGTGAGACTGAGCGGTGACGACCTCGGTCTCGATAACGCATTCCAGCGTTCCGTCCTGGACGTGCAGGACATCGGGAAGCAGCAGGTATGCCGCGACCCCTTTACCCAGGTTGGTCACGACGACGATGCTGCCCTTAGGAAAGGAAGCCTCCTGTGCGAGAAAAGCCTTGCGGGTGTCCGACGAGTATGAGATCGTCGTCTGGCTTTTGGCGCTCCCGTACTTGCACTCCAGAGCCCGTCCCTTCAAGTACATGGGAACGGTTGGCTTGGAGACGGTCAGCCCGAGCGCTTTGCCCACCACCGCGGCAGGTGGGCAGACCGTCGGAAACCCCGAGGAAGCAGACGTGGCACCGGTCGCGTTGGATCGCGCTGCTGA
>JBEKBT010000079.1:0-13542 GCA_050015255.1 Acidimicrobiales bacterium | reverse complement strand
CTCTCGCTCACCAGCGCCGTTGTTATCGCCAACCCTGTGCCGGTCGAGCACCAGCTCGACCCTCAGACCCACGACGCCTTGCTGGTCGACGCGCTGGCCGCCGCAGAGCGAGAGGGTGTCCGCGGCAAGGCGGTTACCCCATTCCTTCTCGATCACGTCTACCTGGCCTCCGGGGGCGCCAGCCTCGAGGCGAACATCTGGGCGGTACGCAACAACGTGGCGTTGGCGGCCCGGATCGCGCGGGCCTGGGTCGAGACAGACACGTGACACAACCATTGGTGGTGGTCATCGGCGATGTCATCAACGACGTCATCGTGCGGCCACAGGGCCCGATCGCCGTCGGCACCGACACCCCGTCGGAGATCGAGAGGTCGCCTGGTGGGTCGGGGGCCAACCAGGCGGCGTGGCTGGCTGCACTTGACACAGCGGTGCGATTCGTGGGTCGGGTGGGTGCTCACGACGCCGCCTACCACCGGGCGGCCCTCGAGCGACTCGGCGTCGACACCTGGCTCGTAGCCGACTCCGACGAGGCCACGGGAACGATCGTCGTGCTCGTCGGCGCGGATGGCGAACGCTCGATGTTCACCGACCGTGGGGCGAACGCCGCCTTGGGGGAGGCCGACCTGCCGGACGGCGTGCTCGACGACGCCGCGCTCTTGCACGTCTCGGGCTACCAGTTCTTCGAGCCGGCGACAAGACGACTGATTCGCGACCTGTGGGCAAGAGCGCTGGACGCGGGTGTGGAGACATCTGTCGACCCGGCCTCGGTCGCAGGTCTGTCGGAGGTGGGGGCGGCGCCCTTCTTGGAGTGGACCTCGGGGGCCCGTTTCGTTTTCCCGAACCTGGACGAGGCCCGCCTGCTCTCCGGCCGCGAGGAACCGGAGGCAATGGTCGCCGAATTGCTCGAGACCTATCCCGTGGTGGCGCTCAAGCTCGGCCCAGCAGGCGCTCTCGTCGCATCGACAGAAGGGCGCATGGTGAGGGTCGATGCCCAGCCGGCTCGCATCTTGGACTCGACGGGTGCCGGGGACGCGTTCTGCGCCGGCTTCCTCACGTCGTGGGTGCGTGGCAGGGACCTGGAAAGCTGTGCCCTTGACGCGGTCAGGGCGGCAGCCGGAGCCGTCGGCCAGGTGGGCGCGCGCCCGCGAACCCGCTTCGGCAGCTCTGGCATCATCGTGCCGTGAGGTTGCTCGAAACGGCGCGCGGACAGGACCCGTGCCCGTCCTGATCGGGACCTCGGGCTGGCATTATCGCCACTGGCGAGGCGGTCTGTACCCTTGCGCGCTTCCGGCACGCGACTGGTTGGGTTATTACGCACAGCGGTTTGCCACCGTCGAGCTCAACAACGCCTTCTACCGGCTGCCCGAGGCCTCCACGTTCGCGAGTTGGGCCGAGATGGTTCCTCCTGACTTCGTCGTCGCTGTGAAGGCCAGCCGGTACCTGACCCACGTCCGTCGCCTTCGCGATCCCGAAGAACCGGTTCAGCGTCTCATGGAGCGTTCACGCACGCTCGGTCCCAAGCTCGGACCCGTGCTCGTCCAACTGCCACCGGACCTGCGCGTCGATCTCGACGGCTTGTCTCAGACGCTCAGAGCTTTCCCCGAAGCGACCAGGGTCGCGGTGGAGCTACGGCACGAGAGCTGGTTCGAGGCGAGCGTCCGCCGGCTGCTCGAGGAGACGGGCGCCGCCTTCTGCCTGGCCGACAGGGCCGGTCCTGTCGGACCTTTGTGGCGCACGACCGATTGGGGTTATCTCAGGTTCCATCAGGGGCGGAGCCGGCCTGAGCCCTGCTACGGCCGCGCCGCCCTCGGCACCTGGGCACGGCGCCTGGCCGAGCTCTGGCCCGAGACAGCTGACGTGTTCGCCTATTTCAACAACGACGGCTGTGGATGTGCGCCCCGCGACGCCCACCGGTTTGCCTCTGCGGTCCGACGGGAGGGCTTGTCGCCGACGCGCGTCCCGCCCACCCGCGACGTGCCGCTCACCTCGGGTTGAGGCGGCGGACGTGCCGGGGAACCTGTCTTCCATAGGGGTCTTCTGTGGGTCGAGCCCTGGGCGGGATGCGAGGTTTGCCGAAGCGGCCGGGTCATTGGGGCGCGAGCTGGCGCGCCGTCACATACGGCTCGTGTACGGGGGCGGATGCGTGGGGCTGATGGGCGTGCTGGCCGACGCCGCCCTGGCAGAGGGGGGCGAAGTGCACGGGGTGATCACGCGGGCGCTGGAGGCGAAGGAGGTTGCCCACCTGGGCCTCACGAGTCTCGTGGTCGTCGCCACGATGCACGAGCGCAAGGCGGCGATGGCCGATAGGTCAGAGGCGTTCATCATGCTGCCGGGCGGGTTCGGGACTTTGGACGAGTTTCTCGAAGTGCTCACCTGGACCCAGCTCGGAATTCACGCCAAGCCGTGCGGCATGCTCAATGTCGGCGGCTTCTTCGATCCCTTGCTGGAGCTGTTCGAGTCAGCCACGCGGGAGCGCTTCGTCCGCGCCGAGCACCGCGACATGGTCGTGATCGAGGCCGATCCCGCGTCGATGATCGAGCGGCTCTGTTCCTGGGCGCCGGTGACAGTCGGCAAGTGGCTCGACCGGGACCAGCGCTGACGCCGAACACCCACTCTCAGCAATGGGGCGGGAAGGCTCCGCTGCAGCTCAGCCGCGGGGCAGCACGCAAGAGCGGCTACTTCGCGGGGACTCTCGCCTCGGGCATCTACAACGTTCTGTGACCGCCCGTAAGCCAAGCCTGGGTTGCTCGACGCCCGGAGGTTGTCTCGGCACGTGCCGACAGCGGGCAGAACGGTGCGCAGGTGAGGTCGCCAGGGTGTCGGTCGTCCCGGCCGTGCTCGCGGCTTGGCGCCGGCTTGGTTACTGTCCCGGCAATGGACGAGCGTCTGGAGGCAAACAGGGCCAACTGGGACGAACGCACGGCTGTTCACTTGGCGTCGCGCTTTTACGACGTGGAGGGGTGGTTGCGCGACCGCCGCGGGCCGCGCCCGCACGAGCTCGAGGCGCTCGGCGAGGTCTCGGGCCTGCGGTTGTTGCACCTGCAATGCCATATCGGGCTCGACACCTTGGCCTGGGCGCGGGCCGGGGCTCGCGTGACCGGGCTCGACTTCTCCCCTGCCGCGATCGACGCCGCCCGTGACCTGGCGCGGCGTTCGGGACTTTCTGACAAGGCCGAGTTCGTCTGCGCCGACGTCTACGAGGCGGCGAGCGCTTTGGGGCACGCCACCTTCGACATCGTCTACGTGAGCCTCGGCGCTCTCTGCTGGTTGCCCGATGTGGACCGCTGGGCCGAACAGGTGGGCGCCCTGGTCGCCCCGGGTAGGCGCTTTTACCTCCACGATGGCCATCCCTTCGCCGACGCGCTCGCCGACGACGGGCTAGTGGTGGAGAACGACTATTTCGAGGAGGCAGAGCCCTACGTCGACGACTCCGAGGACACCTACACCGATTCCGACCGCCCCCTGGTGAACCGCCGGAACTACTCGTGGAACCACGGCATCGGCGAGACGGTCACCGCTCTCATCCGGCACGGGCTTCGCCTGGAGTGGGTCGTGGAGCACGACTGGACATCGTGGCGGCGCTTTTCCTTCCTCGTCGAGGAGGAAAGGCACCGCTGGACGACTCCTGCGGGCATGCCGCGCATCCCCATGTCCTTCAGCCTGCTTGCCTCCCGACCCAGGGACGGTCTATGAGCCGACCCCTGCGCGGCCACGACTCGAGAGCCGCGACAAGGACCGCCTGGTGGTCAGCTCGTGGTGGTCGTCGTGCTGCCGGCTGCTCCCGGGCGCCCGAGGGCGAGCGCGGCGCCAGATATCAGTTCAAGTGCTTTCCTCACTAGAATTGTCCTTTGGTTGGGGGTAACTGGCTTTGCAGCGACTCAGTCCCCCCAACCGCCGGTGTCGTTACACATGGGTACGAACAGCGGGTAGCTGCGTATTGGTCCCAGAGTGTCGCAGCTACCGGAGGTATAGACCCAATGGCGCTGAGCTGGCGAGGGTGAGCATGCGAGGACTCGGGGCATGAGCGAGGAGCGACCGGGCCGCCTGCGTCTCGAGGACGCGTACCTAGAAGACACCGCGGCTGGGCTGCGTGAGGTCCTCCGGGTCGCGCGTGCGCTCGGCAGGATCTCCGAAGAAGCCGAGCTGCTCGACCTGGTTAACACCACCACCCGCGAGAAGCTCGGCTGCAAGGTGTGCGCGATCGCGATGAGAGGTGACGACGGCGCCTACCGCTACTCGGCGACATCGGGGCTGAGGCTGAAGGAGGACCGTACCCTTCGCCGCCGCGTGCTCAGCCAGTCGGCCTTCGAGGCGCTCAGAGACGCGGCGGTCGCCATCGGCGCCGTCTGGATCATCCTGCCCGGGGACCCGGTCCGCGAGCGGTCCGATGTGATCGCCGGCACCCTCCTTGCCGGCAGGACGGCCGCGCCGCGCTCGCACCAGTCGGACCCGCTGTTGTTCGCGCCCCTCATGGGGGCCGACGGTGAGCCGCTCGGGCTGCTGTACCCGGCTGATCCCCTTCACGACGACTTCCCCACCTCGCGAGAGGCCCTCCTTTTGGAGACGCTCGCCGAGCTCACCGTCGTGGGCCTGGAGATCGTGCGGGCCCGGGCGCTCGAGCACGCCGCAGTCGTAGTGGCCGAGGCCCAGCGGCGCCAGTTGGAAGACCTCCTGGCGGCGAGCGCGCAGGTGCGTGGTTACTACTCGCTGGACGAGGTGCTAGGCGAGATCGCCAGGGCGATGACAACTGCGGGAGGCTTCGGTCGCGCCGCGATCTATCTGCGCATGCCCGACGACTCCCTGGAAGTCAGGGCGACGATCGGTCTCAGCGAGGCCGAAGGCGAACAGCTGCGGGCGAGCGTGGTGACCGTCGAGGAGTTCGCCCCGATCATGCGTCCCGAGATGCTCGTGAGTCGTTCGTACCTATTCGACCATCGCAGGTTCCAGATGCCCCAGGAGCTCAACGCGAAGTTGAACACTCCGACCGTCGAAAGGGAATGGGCAGAGGGCCAGTGGCACCCGGAGGACATGTTGACGGTGAAGATCGTCGACGTCGACGGTGAGCTCCTCGGCCTGATCTCGGTCGACGAGCCACTCAACGGCCTGCTGCCGGATCGCGCCCACGTTCAGGCCATCGAGTTCTTCGCCGACCAGTGCGCCGTGGCGGTTGCCCACGCCCATCGCTATGAGCAAGTGCGGGCCGAGGCGCTCACCGACCCGTTGACCGGGCTCGCGAACCGGCGCGCTCTCGACGCCGCGGTCGTTCGTGCGATCGGCCGCGCGCGCCGCGAGGCCGCACTGTGTGCGGTGCTTTTCATCGACATAGACCATTTCAAGGACATCAATGACTCCCTCGGTCACGCCGTCGGCGACGCCGTGCTCCAGCGCGTCGGGCGAGCCCTGCGTGACCGACTCCGCCGAGGCGATCTGCTGGCGCGTTATGGAGGCGAGGAGTTCGTTGCCCTTCTTCCCGACACCGACCTCGACGCCGCCACGCGGGTGGCCGAGGTGCTCCGCAGGCGCGTGGCGACAATCGACTTCGGCTCGTGGACCGGCACGCTGCCGGTACGTGTCTCGATCGGCGTGGCCCAGCTGTCCGAAAAGCTCATGGGTGCGGGGTCACTCGTTTCCGCCGCTGATGCGGCTATGTACGAAGCCAAGCGCCAGGGCCGGAATCGAGTCATTGCCGCCACCTGAGGCACCCGGCGCCTCGGGGCGCAAGAGCCGATGGCGCGCGGCGCCTGAGCGTGGTCGCCCTCGGCGCCTACGATGGCGCGCGTGACCGTTCCGGTCGGGCTCGAGCAGCTGCGTTCTGAGGCTGCCAAGTACGGGGACACTCCCTACTTGTTGACGGTGTCGGACGACGGCCGTCCCCACGCGGTCTCGGTGCGCGTCGGCTGGGAGCAGGGCGAGCTCAGGTTGTCCGGCGGGACCCGCTCACTCTCGAACGCGTCGGCGCGCCCGGAGATCACTTTGCTGTGGCCGACGATCGAGAACGGCGGCTACAGCCTGATCGTCGACGGTACGGCGAGCGTCGACGGCGAGCAGATCGCCATCCGGCCGGTGTCCGCAGTTCTCCACCGCTCGCTCGCGGCGAGCGCTGACCGTGCCGCAGGCTCGGAGTGCGAGCCGGTGCTCACCCCCGAGCCGGGCCAGCAAGACGCGGCGGCATTCGCCGCTCGGGCTCAGGGCGCCGACGCCAGCACGTAGGCGACGGCGGCTGTGAGGCGCCGGGCTGTGACGAGGTCCAGCATCTCGTTCGGCCCGTGGGCGTTGCTCGAAGGCCCCAACACGCCGGTGACGAGGAACTGGGCGTCGGGGAACCGCGAGACGAGCTCGGCCAGAAACGGGATCGTCCCGCCCTCGCTCATCGCCCCCGCCTGCCGCCCGAAGAAGGACTCTGACGCCTCGCCGGTGGCCCGCGCCAGCCACTCCGCCTGTGGGGGAGCGCAAAAACCGGGCGCTGCCGACACCACGACCGCACTCACCTGCGCCCCTTGCGGCGGGTCCGCCGACAGGGCGCGGACCAGGGCTTTGCCGGCCCGGTCCGGGTCGACAGGCGGAGGCAGGCGGAGCGAGAGCTTCGCGGTCGTAAAGGGGCGCAGCACGTTGCCACCGTCTTTCACCGAAGGCACGCCGTCGATCCCGGTGACCTCCAGCGCGGGCATCCAGGTTCGCCGAAGGAGCCGGTCGCGTGCGTTCAGGCCCGACAATTCGAGTGACGGGACGGTCGGGAAGTCGCCCGTGGCAGCTGGGCCGAGCTCGCTGATGATCGCCTCGTTCGCGGCCAGGTACCGGCCAGGCGGCTCGGCGTGGAGCTCGGGGACGAGGATCTCGCCCGTCGCCTCGTCTTCGACGCGAGAGAGCAGCTGGCGCATGAGGCGGAACGACGAGGGCACGACGCCACCGGCGCTCCCGCTGTGGATCCCTTCGGAGAGCACCTCGACGCGAAGGGTGACGATGAGCGAGCCACGGAGAGTGTTGGTGCTCCAGAGCCGGTCATAGGTGGCGCATCCCGAGTCCAGGCAGACGACGAGCCCGGGGCCCGGCTCTCCTATGCGGTCCGCGACCTCGTCGAGGTACAAGCCGAGATGCGGGCTCCCGCTCTCCTCGCTCGACTCGATGAGCACGACGCAGCGACCGTGCGGCGTGCCCGTCGCCGCGAGGGCCTCGAGTGCGCCGACGGCGGCGAAGATGGAGTACCCGTCGTCGGCGGTTCCCCTGCCATAGAGACGATCGCCCTCTCGCACCGCTACGAACGGGTCGAGCCCCTCCCTCCAGCTCCCGAGCGGGGGCTGCTTGTCGAAGTGGCCATACAACAAGGTGACCAGCTCCGTCTCGGCACCAGGCGTAGCCGGCACGTCAGCGATGATCACGGGGGTCAGGCCTTCGCGCTCGACGATCTCGACGACGCCCGGGATGGGCCGGGATGCCGCCCACCGCGAGAGAAGCCTCGCGGCGCGCCCGATCTCACCGTCGTGCGCCCAGGCTGGGTCGAATTCCGGCGAAAGGCACCTGATGGTGACGTAGTCCGAGAGGACACCTATGATCTCGTTCTCCCAGAGCTTGTCCACGTAGCTTGTGAGCATCCCCGGCTTTGTGAGAGGCGAATGCACGACCGTTGCTCCTCGGAACTCGAAAAAACCTGGCGACGTCCGCCAAGGGGTGGACAATAGGGCATGGATCGTCGCCCGTTGTCGGCCATCGTCCTCGCCGCGGGGGAAGGCACCCGCATGCAGTCCCAGACGCCCAAACCGCTGCACCGGCTCTGCGGGCGCCCGATGGTGCTCTACGTCCTCGACGCGCTTGCCGAGCTGAGCGTGGACCGGGTCGTGGTCGTCGTCGGTCGCGGCGCGACCGAGGTCACCAAGACGATCCAGACCGAGGCTTCCCGGCTGCTCGCGATCGAGTTCGTCGAGCAGCCCGCGCCGCGCGGCACAGGCGACGCCGTCGCCGTCGCGCTGACGGGACTTTTCGGCTCCTACGGCCTCGCCGATTTCGACGAGGGCGACATCATCGTGCTCCCGGGCGATACCCCGCTGCTACGGCGGGCGACACTCACGACGCTCGTCGAGGGCCATCGGGCCAATGGTGGCGCCGCGACGCTTCTCACCACCAGGCTGGACCAGCCGAGCGGCTATTCGAGAGTCGTCCGCGACAAGGACGGAAGGGTGGCCCGCATCGTCGACGAGCCTGAAGCGACCGAACAGGAGCGCCAGATCGAAGAGGTCGCGACGACCGTCTACTGCTTCAGGCAAGGCGTTCTAGCCCCGGCCCTTCGCCGGCTTTGGCCGGACAACTCGCTTGGCGAGTACTACTTGACCGACACGATCGCCGTCCTCCACGACGCCGGTTACGCGGTCGCCACCGTCGCGGCACCGGACCCGGTCGAGGCGGTCGAGGTGAACGACAGGGCTCAACTCGCCGGGGCCGAGGCGCACTTGAGGGCGCGCATCAACAGGCGCTGGATGCGCCGCGGCGTCACGATGTGGGACCCGGGGGCTACTTACCTGGATGCCTCCGTGCGCCTCGAGGCCGACGTCACCCTGCTCCCCGGTGTCATCCTCGAGGGGCGGACGACGGTGGGCACCGGGGCCGTGCTCGGGCCATCGGTACATCTCGTCGACTGCGAGATCGGACCCGGCGCGGTACTCAGCCACACGGTCGGTTCGCATGCTGTGATCGGCGAGCAATGCTCCGTCGGGCCCTATGTCGTCCTCGAGAAGGGGACGCGGTTGGCGCGCGGGGAGCGGCGCGGGCCATTCTTCGGACCGGGGATAGGTCAAACGAGCTGAGCGCGGGACACCTCTTCGGCCGTAGGCTCCGGCGCGGGCTTCGCGGATTAGCGTCGCGTGCTTTTGGCGCGCAAAGGAGGCCAGTCGATGGAGATGACGCCGAAACGGCGGCTCGAGCTTGTCACAGGCCGTTCCCACCCTGAGCTGGCGGCGGAGATCGCCTCGTGCCTCGGTGTCACCTTGAGCGAGACCAACCTCCACAGGTTCGCCGACGGCGAGATCCATTGCCGGTTCGACTCCTCGATGCGCGGCGCCGACATGTTCATCGTCCAGACGCACGCCGGCCCGGTGAACGACTCCATCGTGGAACAGCTGATAATGGTCGACGCCGCGAAGCGTGCTTCGGCGCATCGGATCACTGCCGTCTGCCCCTACTACGGGTACTCGCGCCAGGACCGCAAGGCGACCGGGCGCGAGCCGATCACGGCCAAGCTCGTCGCCGACCTGCTGTCGGCGGCCGGTGTCGACCGTGTCGTGAGCGTCGATCTCCACTCGGGCCAGATCCAGGGCTTCTTCGACGTGCCGGTCGACCATCTGACCGCTGCCCCGGTGTTGCTGGACTACCTGCGTGAGCATGGCCCCAAGGACCTCGTCGTCATCGCTCCGGACGCGGGCCGGGTCAAGGTCGCCGAGCGCTACAGCCAGCTGCTCGAGACGGATCTCGCCCTTGTGCACAAGAGGCGCCCTCGCGGGACCTACAACGAGGCCGTGGCGATGGACGTGGTCGGAAACGTTGAAGGGCGGCCGTGCGTGATCGTCGACGACCTGATCGACACCGCCGGCACGGTCAGCGGCGCCGCCTACCAGCTCGTCCAGGCGGGCGCGACCGACGTCTGGGCGATGGCGACACATGCCCTGCTCTCCGACCCGGCCCTTGATCGGCTGAGCTCCAGCCCGATCAGCCGCGTGATCGTCACGAACACGCTCCCGCTGCCCGTCTACCGGCGGATCCCCAAGATCGAGGTGATCTCGGTCGCGAAGATCATCGCCGACGCCATCGACGCTGTGTTCGAGGACACCTCCGTCTCGGAGATCTTCGGCGGCCAGAACCTTCTCTGAGCACCATTCGAGCACCCGGGAGCGTCGAGGCCCAGTCGCTCTCCAAGTTCCGGCCGAGCGGGCTCGCACGATCGCCTACACTCGATGTTCTGCAGCGCAAACGCACCTAGGCATGGCCGCGTCCCGCTGCCGCACCAGCCCGCCTTCTTCTTCGCAGGAGCGTCACATGGCCGAGATCACACTCAACGTCGAGTCGGGTCGCCCACTGGGCACGCGTCCGAGCGGCCGTCTCCGCACCGGGGGGAAGATCCCCGGCGTCGTGTACGGGCACGGCATGGCACCGATTCCAGTCTCCATCGGGGCTCGCGACCTGCGGGCCGCGCTGACGACCGAAGCCGGGCTGAACGCCCTGCTCAGCTTGAAGATAGGGGACACGACGCACCTCGCCATCGCGAAGGAGCTCCAGCGCCACCCGGTACGCCAGACAGTCACCCACGTCGACTTCCAAGTCGTGCGCCGCGACGAGATCGTCACGGCCGAGGTCCGCATCGCCCTCGTCGGTGACTCCGAGGCGGTGCACCGTGTCGAGGGCACCGTCGACCAAGAGATGCTCAGCCTGCAGATCAAGGCGAAGCCTGGCGACGTCCCTGCTGTCATCGAGGTTGACATCTCCTCGCTCGAGGTGGGCGACTCCTTGCGTGTCTCGGACCTGAAGCTTCCCGAGGGAGTGGCGACCGACGTCGACCCCGAGGCCCCGGTCGTGATCGCGCACATGCCGCGGGCGCTCGAGCCCGAGGTCGAGCCCGAGGCCGAGGGTGCCGAGGCAGCCGCCGGAGGCGAACAGCCGGGCGCTCCCGACGAGGGCTGAGAGCGGGCAAGCTGTTCCGGCATATCCGCGCCGCTCGTTCCCGCCCCGGCGGGGACCGACAGGACGTGCCCACCGCCGACCTTGTCGCTGTCGGGCTTGGCAACCCGGGTGTTGAGTACGAGGGCACGCGCCACAACGCCGGTGCCGACGCCGTGCGTCTTGTCGCACGACGTCACTCGCAACGCTTGCGCCCAGAAAAGGGCGTCAGCGCCGAGACGGCCGTCGTGCGCACCGATGGGCGGACCCTGGTCCTGGCGGTGCCCCACACCTATGTGAACGACTCCGGCCTCGCGGTCAGGGCCCTCGTGCGGCGCTACCTCGCGGCCGAGGAGGCTAGGGGCTCGGGCGAGGGAGGGCGGGGTCGCGGTCCTCTCGTCTTCCCGCCCGACTCGCTCGTGATCGTCCACGACGAGCTGGACCTCGAGCCCGGCGTGGTTCGTGTGAAGCTCGGCGGAGGCACGGCTGGCCACAACGGGCTCCGCTCGGTCGAGTCCCATCTGCACCATCTCGACTTCGTCCGCGTCCGCATCGGTGTCGGCAAGCCTCCGAGCCCGGCCGCCGGGGCGAGCCACGTGCTGAGACGCGCCTCGCGTGCAGATCGGGAACTGATCTCGGGCGCCATCGAGGTCGCCGCCGATGCCGTCGAGTGCCTGCTCACCGACGGGCTGGAGGTGACCATGAACAGGTTCAACACCCGGCGGTGAGCCAACTCGAGATGAGCCCGCGTCCCCTCGCGGCCCTCCCGGGCCTGCTCGCAGGCGAACCCGTCCTCGCCGAGCTTCTGGGCGTCGACGACGCCATCGTCGCGGTTCCCGACTCTGCGCGCTCTGTCGTGCTTGCCGCGCTCGCCGAGCTGAGCTCGTCGCCGACGGTGCTCGTCGCGACCGCGACGGCTCGTGAGGCCGAGCAGCTCGCGCACGACCTGGGGCCATTCCTCGGTCCCGAAGCGGTGGAGCTGCTGCCGGCGTGGGAGACGCTGCCCTTCGAGCGCGTATCGCCCGCGACCGAGACGATGGGCCGCAGGCTCCGCACGATGTGGCGCCTGCGCCACGGAGCGGCTGGGGGGTCCGCCCCCAGCCCGGGTCCGGCACCGGCGCCTCGCGTCGTCGTCGCCCCGATCCGGGCGCTGTTGCAAAGGCTCGGCTCGAGGGTCGAAGACATCGAGCCGGTGGTCGTCCGTCGGGGTGCCGAGCTGGACCCCGAGGATCTCGTGGCGCGCCTCGTGCATGCCGGGTACCGCCGCGAGTACCAGGTAGAGGCCCGCGGTGAGCTCGCGGTCCGGGGCGGGATCGTCGACGTCTTCGGCTCCACGGCGAGCCAACCGATCCGCATTGACCTGTTCGGCGACGAAGTCGATCGGCTGACGGCTTTCGAGGTCGCGAGCCAGCGCTCTGTCGCCGACCTTGAGCAGGTCGAGCTCTTCGGCTGTCGCGAGCTTGTGCTCACAGACGACGTGCGTGAGCGCGCCCGGATCCTTTCCCAGGAGGCGCCGTTCGCCCGGGAGCATTTCGCCAGGATCGCGGACGGTGAGCTGTTCGACGGCATGGAGTCGTGGCTGCCGTGGCTCAGCGCCAAGGAGCGTCTCTTCACCGACCTGTTGGACGAGCGTTCCCGGGTAGTGCTGGTCGAGCCCCGGCGCCTGCGTGACCGGGCGGCCGAGATCTTGGACGAAGAGGTGGCCCTGGGCGAGAGTCTGGCGACGACCTGGGGGCTCAGGGATGTCGCCGCCGCGGCCACCGTGCCCAGGCTGCACCTCGGCTTCGACCGCCTCTTGCAGCACTGCGCCGCCAAGGTGGCATCGTTGCTGCCGGTCGCGGAGAGCCCGCGCACGGTCGCCTTGCAAGCCTCTGGCTGGCCGCCGGTCCTGGGCGACCCCGCCGTCCTCGCCCGCCGATTCGCCGAGCTCGCGGGCTCGGGTCACCGGGTCGTGATCTGCGCGGACGGTCGTGGCAGTGCCGAGCGAATGGCGCAAGTGCTCAACGGCGAGGGGCTCGCCTGCGGCCAGCTCGTCGACAAGCCGTCGGAGGTCGCGGAGCTCGAGATACGCCGTCCGGGCGTGCACATCGTCGTCGCGCCATTGGACCGGGGCGGCCTCATCTCGAGCTCGAAGCTCGCCATCGTCGCCGAGCCGGACGTCACAGGCAGGCGGCGGCCGCACCGTCAGGCGCGGGCGCGACCGCGCGCGACGGAGGGTTTCTTCGACGACCTGGCGCCGGGCGACTACGTGGTTCACAACGTGCACGGCGTCGCCCGCTTCGCCGGCATGGTCACCCGCTCGATGGGCGGCGCGGAGCGTGACTACCTGCAACTCGAGTACCGCGGCGGGGACAGGCTCTACCTCCCCTCCGAGCAGATCGACGCACTCACGCCCTACACCGGGGGCGAGTCGCCGGCGCTCAACCGGATGGGAGGGGCGGAGTGGTCCCGGCAAAAGGCGCGGGTTCGCGCGGCGGTGCGCGAGGTGGCCAAGGAGCTGGTCGAGCTCTACCGGCGCCGCCAGATCACGCCCGGTCGCGCCTTCGCCCCCGACACGCCCTGGCAGGCGGAGCTCGAGCAGGCCTTCCCCTATCCGGAGACGCCGGACCAGCTCAAGGCAATCGAGGACGTGAAGGCCGACATGGAGCGGCCCGTGCCGATGGACCGGCTCGTCTGCGGCGACGTCGGTTTCGGCAAGACCGAGGTAGCCGTGCGTGCCGTGTTCAAGGCGGTGCAGGACGGCTGCCAGGCGGCCATCCTCGTCCCGACGACGCTGCTCGCCCAGCAGCACTTCCAGACCTTTTCCGACCGGTTGGCGCCCTACCCGCTTCGCGTCGAGGTGCTGTCCCGCTTCCTCACCGCGGGAGAGGCACGAAAGGTCGTCGACGGACTGGCCGACGGGTC
>JBEKBT010000078.1:0-13559 GCA_050015255.1 Acidimicrobiales bacterium | reverse complement strand
GCTCGTCGTCATGGGCGCAACGCGATAGCGCATGAGGGACGGCTTTGCCGGCCCGACCACCCAAGTGCTCACCGGCGACGCAGGGAGGAGGCCGGGAGGGGGGCCTGTCCCCCTCCCGCTAACGGTCCGTCGCTGAAATAGCCCGGTGGGCTAGAGTGCCATCATTTCGGAGGCACGTGGTCCTGTGCGAGGCCGCCCGCGCAGGCCTTAGCCATCCGGCAAGGATCGCTTCCCAGGTCAAGTACAAAGCGTTGCTGTACTTCAGCCATGGTCGTCGGATACGGCGGACCGTCGGACGGTGGCAGAAGACCTTGAGGGCCGAACGGCGGAATGGTCATCGAACATACATCAGTTCGATGATACGGATGGGGTATGTCAGTTCTCGGACACTTGATCGACGGCACGCAGGCTGAGTGCGTCCGGTTGCCCTTCGCCGACAGGTCGACCTACAGAGTGCCACAAGGCGTGAGCGACGAGGAGCTCGTCATGCTCGCCGACATCCTCCCGACCGGCTACGAGGTCGGGTGCTGAACGGCCGGGTCAGCGCCGGCTAGAGGCCGCCAGGACTTTCGGAGCGGATCTGACCCTCAGCCTCTCGTCTCGACGCGTCCGGTACGCGATCCGCCTAGTTCTTCTTTGTGACGGGGATCTTCTTCGCTGGCTCGCCTTCGGCCTTTGTCATCGGGACGCGTACCTCGAGGATCCCGTCTTTGTAGGTCGCCTCTATATCGGCATCCGAGGTCCCCTTGGGAACCGGGAGCTCGCGATGGAATGATCCGTAGTGGATTTCCCTGCGGACGTAGTCGCGCCCTTCGGTCTTCTCCTCTTCGCGCCGCTCCGCGTCTATGTGGAGCATGTCGCCTACGAGTGAGATCTGCACGTCCTTATCGGGGTCGATGCCGGGGAGCTCCACGCGGACGACGAATGTCCCGCCCTCCGCAAACTCCTCAACGCGCATTCTTTCCGGTCCGTGCTCGGGCCACAGGAGGACAGGGCGGCGGAGCACCTCGGGCCACTCGTCAAAGAACCGACGGTAGAGATCGAGCCGCCTTGGCGTCACCTCGCCCTTGGCTTTTTCTTGCTTTGCCATAGCCATTCACCATTCCTTTCGACAGGACTCGTTCGGTCGGTGGCCGTGCGGATCCTTTTGAGGTTGCACGCGGAGGCGGTTGTCCACAGGGGACGTCCACTGTGCACCGAGCGACAAGCGGCTATCTGTCCACGTCCGAGCGTAGCTCCGCGGCATTTCAGGAAGGTCGCGCTTCCGACATCGGTATCGGGCGATGGCCTCAGTGCGAGGCCGCGTGATGCGACCCGAGCAACTCGCTCGCAGACTGGGAGCTCGGTCGGCCTGACCCGGTGCCTGACGGCGAGCAGCGAACGACAGCACTTAACGAACGACGACAGAGGACCTAATAGGAGAAACGACCATTCCCTTTCGTGTCGACTCGGAGATCGGCGAGCTGCGCCGGGCAATCGTCCGGCGGCCAGGGCTCGAGCGGTCCCGGCTCACGCCCGAGAACATCGAAGACCTGCTCTTCGATGACGTCATGTGGGCCGAGAAGGCGAGGGAGGACACGGCGCCTTTGCCGAAGCGCTGTCCCCCGCCTCGATCGTCTTCGACGAGGCCGAGAACCGGCTCCACACCATCAAGGCGGCCATGGTGACCGCCATCGGCGACTGACATGCGCGTCGCCGCTGCTCTGGGCGGCGAAGCACTGCTCGAGCGTGGGGAGTCGCCCGGCGCCGACATCCAGCAGCACCATGTCGAGGGGGCCGCTGAGCCTCGCCGTTGTGGCGCCCGACCACGACCTGGTCGTCACGCACGGCAATGGTCCACAGGTAGGCCTTCTGGCACTCGAGAGTGCGTCGGATCGCACACTCGAACGGCTTGGCAACTGGTGGTGGCTTCTCCCGAGCGTCTCGAACTGGTCGAGCTGGCGACAATCCGCGCGCTGTCCTCCGAGGGGACCATCGTCGTCTGCGCGAGTGGAGGCGGGGTTCCGGCCCGCCGCGACAACGACAGCCGGCCACTCGCCTAAGGTGCGAAACATGCTCCGCGGCATTCCCCCGGCACGTTCATGACGGGAGCCGACCACCCTCGCCACCAGAGGAAGAGCCCGGGCCCGCACCGCCCGGCCGGCGCCGCCGTCCCTCACACGTGGCTGCGGTCACCCGCACACCGCGCCTGGCTCTTCGGCCAGGCGCAGCGGATGCTCGACTTCTTCCGCGCCTCGCTTGACGAGACGGGGCACTTCGTCGAGCTCGACGACGACGGCCGGCCGCTTGGTGCTCGTGGCCCTGCCCGGTCCGTGCCCGCCCAGAGCCTGTTGACAGTCAGTCGAGTGGTGCACTCCTATGCTCTCGGCCAGCTCCTTGGCGTGCCTGGCTGCGGGCCGATCGTAGACCGGGGCCTCGAGGTGCTCTGGAACGAGCATCGTGACGCGAAGGCTGGCGGTTACTTCGATGCCGTGGGCGCGCGCGGGCCGGTCGACTCGACAAAGGCCGCCTACAACCACGCCTTCGTGCTGCTCTGCGCGTCGAGCGCACTGGCGGCGGGCCACGATGCCCGCCCCCTGTACGACGACGTGCGCGCGGTCATTGACGAGCACTTCTGGTCCGAGGACGACGGCGCGACACGGGAGTCGTTCACGAGCGACTGGGAAGAGCGCGAACTGTATCGCGGAGCGAACAGCAACATGCACTTGTGCGAGGCGTTCCTCGGGGCCGCCGACTCGACTGGAGATTGGGCCCTCGCGGCCCGCGCCTCACGCATCGCAAGGCTGCTCATCGACGGCCATGCCCGCTCGCGCGGCTGGATGCTCCCGGAGCACTACGACCCGGCGTGGGAGCCCCAGCTCGGTTACAACCATGACCGGCTCGACGACCCGTTCCGGCCCTACGGGGTGACGATCGGGCACCTGCTCGAGTGGTCGCGTCTGCTGCTCTCGACTTGGATCGCCACAGGAGAGAACGACAATTGGTTGCGGGAAGCGGCCGGGGCACTGTTCGAACGCGCCGTCGAGGTCGGCTGGGACGGCGAGCATGGCGGCCTGAGTTACACAGTCGACTTCGACGGCTCGCCGAGGAACCCCGATCATTACTGGTGGCCCATCGCCGAGGGGATCGGGGCGAGCGCTTTCCTGCTGCAGCTCACGGGCGACGAGTGGTACGAATCGTGGTACCGCAAGTTCTGGGACTTCGCGGGAGCCCACCTCATCGATCACGCCCGCGGCGGCTGGTACCCCGAGCTCGACCCGACGAACGACCGCAAGCTGGGGCCGTGGTACGGCAAGCCCGACGTCTATCACTCGCTCCAGAGCTGCCTGCTTCCGCTGCTCCCCCCGGCACCATCGCTGGCTGGCGCGTTGCGGTCCGAGCCACCGGCTCTGTGACGGGCGGCGAAGGAGGCGTTCCTGCTGTCTTGTCTTGGCCTGGCCGCCTCCCGTCCAAGGCCCGCAGTTTGGCCACCGTCCTGCAAGTTCGTCGAGTCACGCCGAAGCTCGCACCGGATCGCCTCGGTGCTCGCCGGTGCAGGGTCAAAAAAAGGCCGGCGCCCGCCGACCCGCCGAGCTGAAGGCGGTCGCCCTGCTATGTGCCGATCCGCGAGACTTGGGCATTCCTCACAGTCGCTGCCGCCGATATCTGCGATCGGAGACGGCGCGGCTGCAACGGGCTTGAGACATGTTCGCGGGATAGCTCCGCGATAGGAACGGAGATCGAAGATGCGTTCTCTTGACCGAGTTCGAGGCGTCATCGCGGGTGAGCCGGTCGACCACCTGCCTGCCCAGCCGATGGTGATGATGTTCGCCGCCAGGCACGCCGGAGTCGCGTACATCGACTACACGAGAGATGGCAAGACGCTGGCGGAGGCTCAACTCAAGATGGTCAGGGACTTCGGCATCGACTGCGTCTTGATGTGCTCGGACCCCGCACGTGAGGTGATCGACATTGCCGGCAGCGGTAGCGTCAAGTGGTTCGAGGACCAGGGCCCGGCGATCGTCGAAGACCGGGCGGCGCTGCTGGAAAAGGCTCGGCTGAACGAGTTCACCGTGCCGGATCCGCACCGTGAGGGCCGCATGCACGACCGGATTCGCTCGATCGAGATCTGCCGGCAAGACCTGGCCGGGGAGACGTCGATCGTCGGCTGGGTCGAAGGGCCGCTGGCCCTCGCCCAAGAGCTGCGAGGGCTCACGAGGATCATGACCGACGTTGTGGACGACCCGGCATTCGTCCGTGACCTGATGGACTTCACCGCCGAGGTGGCGACGGTGTACGCAGCAGCCCAGATCGAAGCGGGCGCCGACACGATCGGGATGAGCGACGCGGCCGCCAGCATGATAGGGCCCCGGCATTACGCAAACCTCGTGCTGCCCTGGCAGCAACGCATCCTGCAGTCGATCCGCGAGAGCCACCCCGAGGTCATCCTCCGCCAGCACATGTGCGGAAACGTAGATGCGCTCATTCCGCAGATGGCGACTTTGCCCGTCGATATCTACGAACTCGACTTCCCGACGAACCTGGCCCGGGCAAGAGCAGGACTTGGCCCCAACCGGGTCATCCTCGGGAACGTCTCGACGATCACAGACCTGCTTGAGGGGACGCCCGAGCGCGTCGAGGCCGCCGTCAGCAGATGCTTTGAGATCTGCGGGTCGTACCACATCGTTGGTGCTGGATGTGAGGTTTCGCCGAGAACCCCGCCGGAGAACCTGCGCGCCATGATCCGCTTCGCCGCCGAGCACAAACCTCGGCCACCCCTCGCCGCAGGTTCTCGGGGCACAGAGGGCTTGCCATCTTCTGAGGAGACTCGCCCGGCGCAATAGCACCTTCGGGCAGCGGCCGCCGGCACGCCAGAGGGCTCTCGGGATGGGCTCGCGAGACCCCCGGCTAACAGTCGTCCGAGCAGCTAATCAACAGAATCAAGAGCTTTGCGGAGGGCGGCGACGACTGTGGCAGGCTCAGGGTCCTCCACGACATAGCGACCGAAGACGAGGCCGTCAACGGACGGACCGAGCTCCCGGACCCGGGCCAGCATGTCGTCAAGCTTGCCGCGGCGCGCACCTCCCAACAGCAACACCGGTACCGAGGCGTATTCAGTGACCTCCGAAAGTGTCCCCTCAGTGGGAGGCGGGATCTTGGCAAGGTCCGCGCCGGCCTCCGCCGCCCGCCTCACCGACTGGCGGAGCTTGGAGGCCGTGTGGAGGTCAACCCGTTCGAAGCCCCCCGGGACGACCTCCGCCATAAGAGGCAGGCTCCAGCGGTCGGCGTGAACTGCCAAGGCTTCCAAGCAGCGCATAGTGGGGACTTCGAGCTCGGAGAAGGGGTAGACCTCGTACTTGAGGGCAGAGGCCCCGAAAGCGACGGCCTGCTCGACGACCTGCTGCGGCTCTTGGTAGTCCTGGCTGACGCTGATCACGACGGCCCGCCCGGCGAGACGAGCCTCGAAGTGGCGGGCGGTGGACAGCGTCAGCAAGTATGCGTCGACGTCGGCGGGTCGCAGGTTGTCAAGGACCTGGCCCGGGTCACCCAGTGCGGCGACATGTATTGCACGTGGCTGATCCATCGCGACAATTAACGCCTTTCGCCCGGGGGGCAGCAGGCGGTGCAGCTTGAGGAGACGGCCCATGCGGGCTGTGATAGCACACGCAGAGGCACCGGTCCTGCATACCCTGCCTGACCGCCCAGTCGCGCCCGGTCGCCTGCGCTGGAAAAGCCAGCTCGGGCCAGGGAAACCGCAGCCGAGCCGCTCCGGAATCCGAGCAACTGACACTTGCCGCCCGACGAGTCGGCAGGAGGTCCGCCTCTGGGCGCCGTGCGTTACGCAGGCGAGAAGACCCGCGCCCGGCCGGAGCACTCCGGCCGGGCGCGTGGGACGAAGCCTCTTCGAAAAGCCCTTAAGCGGAGGTCTTGTAGTAGTAGGCGGCAATCGCGGGGTTGCTGGCGTTTGCCGTCGTGGCCACCACGTTCGGCAGGAACACCGACTTCTTGATCGCTGACTTGTGCCCGGTGAGGTAGTCGAAGGCGTACTGGACGGCCAGGGACCCTTCCTCGGCGGGGTTCTGGATGACGAGGATGTTGATGACTCCCTGCTTGAGCAGAGTCACCTCGGCGGGCTCGGCGTCGTAGCCGGCCACGAAGACTTTGCCCTTCATCCCAGAGGCGTCAACACCCTTAGCGGCGCCCTCGGCCGAGTAGAGGTTGGTGCCGAAGATCCCCACCAGCCCCGGGTGCGAAAGGATAAGGCCCCTCGCCAGGGTCTCTGCGGTGGTCGGGCTGTCCTGGTCGTAGTCCGTGGCGACCACTTTCATGTTGGGGTACTTCGTCATCTCGGCGAGGAAGCCGGACTGGCGCAGGTCGGTAGTGGAGACGCCCTTCTCGACATTGATAACCGCCACCTGGCCCTTGTCGTGAGCGAGCTTGGCGACGGCGTCAGCCGCAGCCTCGCCACCCTGGTAGTTGTCCGAGCTGATCGCCGCGGTCAGTATCGAGGTGTTCTTGAGTGTCGTATCGACCGCGATCACCGGGATCCCGGCCTTGACGTACTGGTCCATCGGGCTGAACAGAGCCACGTCATCGGTCGGGGCGATCAGGAGAGCGTCGGGCTTGCTCGCCAGCACGGACTTCACGATCGGAATCTGCAGCTCCAGGTTCCAGGTGGTGGCGCCGGCCCACTTGAGGGTCACCCCAAGTTTCTTGGCCTCTTGGAGGGCACCGTAGTGCATCGTGATGTAG
Source organism: Acidimicrobiales bacterium (assembly GCA_050015255.1). Classification (GTDB taxonomy): domain Bacteria; phylum Actinomycetota; class Acidimicrobiia; order Acidimicrobiales; family Bog-793; genus Fen-455. Next base: position 6,827 of record JBEKBT010000078.1, on the reverse strand, counting down.
AAGGGGTCCGTGGTGAGACCAGGGATCAGGGTGATCGTGTACTTGCTGGCAGCACCTGCGGCCGTGGCCCCAGTCCCCGCCCCGACGGCGAGCGTCGTGCTGGCCACGAGGCCGAGCACCGCCACCCCGATGGCGGCACGGACTCGCAAGCCATTGAACCAACGTCTATGGGTCATTCCTCCTCCTCCTTTTTTGCCTTATGTGTGGGATCTGTCGGTCGTGCGGCTCAGCGCTCCGCCAGCCGCAGGCGCACCTGGTCGCCGGCCACGGCGGCGACCACGATGACGCCGGTTGCCACCTCTTGCCAGCTGCCGCTAACGCCCACGAGCACCAGGCCGGTCACGAGCAGGGCGATGATGAAAGTCCCCACGACCGTGCCCAGCATGTGGCCCCGTCCGCCGAAAAGGCTAGCGCCCCCGATGACAACTGCGGCGATCGCGTTGAGCTCGTCGTTCTGACCCGCTAGTGGTGACGCGTCGGTGAAGTTGGCCATCACCATCATTCCCGCCAGGCCGGCCAGTAGCCCCGAGATCGTGTACACCCGCACCAGGTGGTTGTCCACGCTGATGCCGGCGCGCCGTGCGCCCATGCCGTTGCTGCCTATGGCATAGGTGCGCAACCCGAAACGGGTGCGGTGCAGGATCAGTCCCATGACCACGCAGCTCAGCGCTGCCACGAGCACTGTGACGTAGATCCAACCGCCGATCAGGGTCTGGCCGATGGTGCCGATCTGGGAAGGAAGGTTGATGACCTCGTTGCCGCCGTTGATCAAAGGGGTTGCTCCCGCCCCAATGGCGGTCAGGCTGCCCAGCGTGACGATGAAGGGGGGCAGTTTGAGCCGGGTGATGAGGTAGCCGTTGACAAAGCCGATGGCGGCGCCCAGCAGCAGCGCCGTCGCAAAACCGAGCACTGTGGTGAGCGTGACGTTCGCGTGTGCGCTGAGGAGGCTCTGCATGACTACACCTGAGACCATGCCGGTAAAGCCGAGCACGGCCCCGTCGGACAGGTCGATGCCACCGGTGATGATCACGAAGGTCTGGCCGATGGCAAGGAGCAGGAACTCCACGGCGTACTGGGAGATGTTCAGCCAGCTGGCTCGGGTGAACAGGTCGTGGGACGGTGAGAGGAGCCCGAAGACGAGGACCATGATGGCGAAAACGCCCAGCATCCAGTAGTCACCGAAGCGGTCCACGGCGTTGAGCCACGCCGCCCGCTCGGTCGCCTCGCCCTCTGGGCCGGAACCATTGGTGACCGTCCCTGCGGGCGTCAGCGCGGAGGGCAACCTAACCATGGTCTTGTTCCCGTCGCCCGCCCCCCAGTCTTCTAGACGTCATGTCGTTGCGTTCCCAAGGCCGCACCGGTGATCCAGCTCACCATGTCGTCCACTGTCACCTCCGAGCAGCGAAGGTCGGCCACTATGCGCCCGTGGAACAACACCGCAACCCTTTCGGCGAGCTTGTGCACCTGAGGCAGGTTGTGGGTGATGAGGAGGACGGGCACACCGTGTGATGACACCGAACGGACCAGCTGGCCCACCTGTTCCTGCTGCTCGACCCCGAGGGCGGCGGTGGGCTCGTCCATGAGCAGGACCCGCGAACCCCAGGAGACCGCCCGCCCCACGGCGATGGCCTGGCGCTGTCCGCCGGAGAGCCGACCTGCCAGGGAGTTGACCGAGCCAATGCGGATGTGGGTCCGCTCGAGGTCGATCTCCGACTCACGGGCCATCGCCCGCCGATCGAGCCAGCCTACGAAACGGAGGGGCCCTTTAACCGTCTTTTCGCGGCCAAGGAAGATGTTCTCCCATACGCTCAGGTCAGGGGCGAGTGATAGGTCTTGGTAGACAGTCTCGATGCCTGCGCGGCGTGCCTCCAGAGAGGAGGCGAACGTCACCGGTCTCCCGTCCAGCAGGATCGTGCCGGCGTTCGGCTGCAATGCCCCCGAAAGAATGTTCACGAGGGTCGACTTTCCGGCGCCGTTGTCGCCAATCAGCCCGACCACTTCTCCTTTGTGAATGTCCAGGTCCACGCTCCGCAGCGCCTGTATGCTGCCGAAGTGCTTAGCGATGCCCCGCACCGCGATTACTGGTGCTCCGGTGCCGGCAGCGGCGCTCTCTGGGACCACACCATCGGTGGTGACGCTCATGCGCCCCTCTCCTGTGCGTAAACCTTTCGTAACCTTGCAGGTCTAAGCGACGGTGTCAAGGGTATTTCCGGAGCTGCTCCTCGGGATCGACCTGGGAACAACCATGACCAAGGCCGCCGTGGTTGACCGCCTCGGCGAGGAGCTCTCCTGGGGCTCCGCCCCAACACCTTGGCAATCAGTACCCACCGGGGCCGAGGCCAATCCTGCCGACCTCTTCGCATCCGCCATGCGGGCCATGGGCGCGGCGCTGGAGGCGGCGCCCGAGGGACGGGTCGTGGGAGTGGGCGTCACGAGCATGGCTGAGACGGTGGTCCTTCTTGGCCCGGACGGGTGCCCCGCCACCGCCTCCATCGCCTGGCATGACACCCGTGGCGCCGAGGAGGCAGCGGAACTCGCCCGCGAGCTCGGGCGCGACGCCTTCATGGAACGCACTGGTCTGCCTCTTTCTTCGATGTGCACTCTCAGCAAGCTGGCGTGGCTTCACCGCCACGGTGTCACTGCAATCTGCCGGGCTCTCAACGTCGCCGACTGGGTGATCCACCAGCTCGGCGCGGAGCAGGTCGCCGAGGCCTCCCTCGCCTCGAGGACCGGCGCCCTTTCTCTGGCCGAACGGAGCTGGTGGTCGGAGAGCCTGCAGTTCGCGGGGGCTCCCGCGGAGCTGTTCCCGCCGGTTGTGAGCGCCGGCCAGCTGGTGGGACGGGCAGAAGGGGTCGTGCCCGCGCGTCTGCGAGGGGCAGCCCTGGCCTCAGCCGGCCACGACCACCTCTGTGTCGCCGCCGGCTCGGGGGCAACGCGTCCCGGTCAGTTGCTCGACTCTTGCGGCACAGCCGAGGCGGTGGTGAGAGCGGTGGAGCCGCTCCCTGGACCGGTGCTCCCTCGCGTGATCGCGGCCGGCCTCAGCGCGGGCTGGCACACCCTGCCAGGCAAGTACGCCCTCCTCGGTGGCCAAACGCTCGGGCTGTCACTGGAGCGAGTGCTCGCCTTGCTCGGCGTGGACGACGGAGAGCCTCTTGCCGCCCTGGACCGTGAGGCCTGGGGAGTCACCGCCGGTTCCCTGCGCCTAGTGCAGGAGCACCCTTACTCGGAACCGTCCATCGTGGGCATCGGGCCGGGCGCGTCCCCTGCCGCCCTGTGGAGCGCCGCCCTGGACGCGGTGACCGAAGGAGCCCAGCGTCTGGTGCAGAGCATGGACTCCATCGCTGGGCCCACGCAGGAGGTCATCCTCACCGGGGGCTGGGCTCGTTGCGCGGGGCTGCGCAAGCGCAAGCGCCAGACTTTCCGCCGGGTGACGTGGCCGGCGTTGGCCGAGGCTGGCGCCCGTGGCGCCGCTCTGTTCGGCGGCATCGCCGCTGGACTCTTCGACGGACCGAGGGATTTCCCTCAGCCGGAGGAACGGACGGAGGACTAGACCGTGCCCATGCAGAAGATAATCAATGACCCGAACGCCTTCGTGGACGAGATGCTCGAGGGCGTCCTCCTCGCTCACCCGGAGCAGCTACGGCGGGCAGAAGACCCCCGCGTCGTCGTTCGCGCCGACGCACCCAGGCGAGGAAAGGTGGGAATCGTGACGGGCGGAGGATCCGGCCACCTGCCGGTTTTCCTGGGCTACGTGGGCTTCGGGCTGGCAGACGGAGTGGCTGTGGGCAATGTCTTCGCCTCGCCCAGCTCCGAGCAGATCCTCGAGGCGACCAGGGAGGTGAACGGCGATGCGGGCGTCCTCTACCTATATGGCAACTACTCAGGGGACGTGATGAACTTCGACCTCGCCGCCGAGCTGGCCGAGGTCGAAGGGATCGGTGTTGCCACCGTGCTCGCGGCTGATGATGTCGCCTCTGCCCCTAAGGGTTCCGAGGCGCGCCGGCGGGGAATCGCTGGCATCGCGTTTCTGTACAAGCTGGCCGGAGCGCGGGCGGAGGAGGGGGCGTCACTTGCTGACGTGGTGGCGACCAGCAACGCAGCCGCTGCCGGGCTGCGCTCCATGGGCGTAGCCCTCTCCTCCTGCGTGCTCCCGGCGGCGGGGCAGCCGACCTTCAGCCTCCCGGAAGGGGAGATGGAGATCGGAATGGGGATCCATGGCGAGCCGGGCGTGCAAAGGGGGAAGCTCGAGCCTGCGGAGCAGATCGCCGAGCAGCTCCTCGCCCACATCATCGACGACCTGCCCTACCGTCGTGGTGACGAAGTGGCGGTGCTGGTCAACGGGCTCGGGGCAACTCCCAAGGAGGAGCTTTACATTCTCTTTCGCTCGGTTCGGGAGATCCTCGGTTCCGCTGGGATCGCCGTGCGGCGGACTTGGGTCGGCGAGTACGCCACCTCGCTGGAGATGGCGGGCGCATCGGTGTCGTTGTTGCGCCTCAACGACGAGCTGAGCAGGCTTCTCGACGCCCCTTGCGAGTCTCCGTTCGTCATAAGAAGAGGCAGCCGGGGCTTGCGCGAGGGACGCAGCCAGTGAGTTCTGCGAGCCCCGGTCTCGCCAGGTCTCTGGCGGCGGCGGCTGATGCCGTGGCGTCCTCTGCCGCCGAACTGAACCGCCTGGACGGCTTTGCCGGCGACGGCGACCTCGGGATCACGATGTCGGCGGCGGCACGCGCGCTCAAGGAGGTGCTCGATCTCAACGAGCAGGCACTGCCCGAGAAACTGCTCGCTGCTTGCGGCGCGGCGATCGCGCGCCACGCTCCGTCGACAAGCGGGACCCTTGTGGCCACGGGCTTGCTGCGCGCTGCGAAGGTCGTCGCGGAACCGGGTGGCGATGACGTCGAGATCCTGACCGGAGCCTTCCGAGCTGCCCAAGAAGGCATTCAGGCTAGGGGCAAGGCGGCCGTTGGGGACCGGACCATGGTGGACGGCCTGCAGGCGGTCTGCACCAGCCTGCAGACGTCTAGTTCCGCCGGTCTGAAAATGCCGGAAGCCCTGCAGGCTGCTGCTGAAGCGGCTTCACGGGCAGCCGATGCCACCGCCGAGATGGTGCCCAGGATCGGGAGGGCGAGCTGGGTGCCTGATCGCGCCAGAGGGCACCCCGACGCCGGTTGCGCCGTGCTCGCGATCGCCCTGCAGGCGGTGGCCGAAACTGCTGGCAGTTAAGACAGCGAGAGACCCGGGACCGGCTCCTCGGAGCGAGAACTGGTGCTCTACGGCCCGGATCCGTCATCCGGGGACGTACCCAGCTGAACCGGATGCGGGCGCGGTGCAACAGTGGGCGGCAGCCGAGGTTGCCCAAGCAAAGCATCCTGGCAGGACGACTAACCTCTTTGCGTGAAAGCCCCTACAGATGCTCTCCTCCGATGAGCGCCGGCGAGCTGATCGCGATCAGAAGCGGTGACCGAAAAGCCGTAGTCGACGAACAGGGCGCTGCTCTCGTTCAGGTGTCTGTAGCAGGTGTCGACCTGCTGGTCACGGCCAGCGATGACGACCGTCCGGACCAAGGCTGCTACGGCCAGTTGCTCATCCCCTGGCCCGGGCGCATCCCCGGCGGTGCCTACCAGTTCGGCGGCGAGGACTGCGTGCTCCCCATCGACCACCTGGTCTCGCACTCTGCCATCCACGGCCTCGTCCGCTGGGCACCCTGGCAGGTGCTCGAGCTCGGACCGTGCCGCGTCACGATGGGCTACCGCCTGTTGGCACGGCCTGGTTACCCGTTCTCTCTGGCGATCGAGCAGTCCTACGCCTGGGAACAAGACCGCCTGGAGATCCGCACGACGGCGACCAACATTGGCCGCCGCACGGCGCCTTACGGATATGGAGCCCACCCGTATTTCACCGTGGGCACTCCCAGCATCGACACGGCAGTGCTGCAGGTGCCGGCCCGCTCTTACTTCCGCAGCGACGCGAGCCTCGAGCCCAAGCTCCCGGCTGTACCGGTGGGCGGTAGCGTCTACGACTTCCGCCAGCCCAGGTCCGTGGGTGCGATCGAGCTCGACGTCACTTACACGGAGCTGACCCGCGACGACGAAGGACGCGCGGCCGTGCACTTGAGCGCCCCCGACGGAGCGCTCACCATCACCTGCACCTACACGGAGCCAATAGTCTTCGTCCACCTCTACAGCGGCGACACCTTGGAGACGCGCCAGCGTGAGGGCCTGGCGATAGAGCCCTGCACCTGCCTGCCCAACGCCTTCAACAACGGGGCCGGGCTCGTGTCGCTGGTCGCCGGGGACTCGGTGACCGCGCACTGGGCCATCGTCGCCGGTTAGCCCGTGCCCAATTCAGCCTTACCACGGATCGGGTGCGCTCCAGGCGCCGGCCGGGTGACAGGAACGAACGAGTCCGAAGGCAAGATCCCTCTGCCTACCTCCTTCTTCGTGCCGAAAGTCGCTTCGGGCAGTCCTCGCGCCAGCCTGTGTGGCTATCGCCGCTCACCTCTGTCTCACGGAGGCGAGTACCCGGCGCTGCTGGTAGCCGCCTCCTTCCAGCGTTCGAACGCCGCCCTGAGTAGCTCGTGGGCGTGGGTATCAGGTTGCACCTCCTCCACGACCGGGGGGACGACGTCTGTCTTCTCGGTGATTCCTGTCGCGCGTCCGCCCAACAACGCAGCTCCCCGTGCGGAGGCGTTGGGGTTCTCAACAACTAAGCCTGGATCCACTGCCTAATCGCCTGATTCGACCGGGGGCATCCGCGTAAAAGGCCTCCTGCGCTGAGAAAATGACGGTGTTCAACGTCGTCAGGACCCCAAGTGCAGGAGGCACTTTCAG
>JBEKBT010000077.1:0-15561 GCA_050015255.1 Acidimicrobiales bacterium | reverse complement strand
CTGCTGCATCATGATGCCGAGAGACATGCCGTTGGACGGGCCGAGGCCGAGGTAGTCCAAGCTCGCCGCGGTGAGGATCGCCCCTCCGAAGGAGAGGATGAACACGAGCAAGAGGTAGGAGCTCATGTTGGGTGCGATCTCACGCATGATGATCTGCCGGCTCTTCTCGCCCGACAGGCGGGCGAGGCCGACGAAGTCCCGCGAAACCAGCGAGAAGGTCTGTGCCCGGATCGCTCGCATGGACCAGGTCCACGTCGTGCAGGCGATCAGGATCGCTTCGACGAGGGCGGTCGTGTGGTGCAGGAAGCCCGCGACGAGGATCAGCAGCACGAGGACTGGCATCGTGAGAAATATGTTGCAGAGGACGTTGAGAGCCTCGTCGATCAGGCCCCCCATGTAGCCGGAGATGAAACCCAAGGTCATGCCGATCAGGGTCGCACCGCAACCGCCGAGGAGCCCGACGAGCAGGCTCTCCCTGAGCCCGGAGACGAACTCGGAGAAGACGTCCTGGCCGAAGTAGTTCGTGCCGAACCAGAACGAGCTCGACGGGGGACGGAACGGTACGTAGTAGTTGAGCATCGGGTGTTGGACGAACAGGGGGCCGAAGACCGCGAAGAGCACGAAAAGTACGACGATGCTCAAGCCGAGGAGCAGTTTCTTGTTGCGCACGGCGAAGTAGAGGAACTCGAAACGCCTGGGCTTTGCCGACCCGGCATTGGTGGCCGCGGGGGGCTCCTCCTCCCATGCGACGAGCTCGTCCGGTCTGAGAGCCGTCATGTCGGCCTCCTTGGCGCGCCGTTGTAGCTAGGCACCGCTGATCCCGACGCGGGTGCGGGGGTCGATGATCACATAGGCGATGTCGATCAGGAAGTTGGCAATGAGAACGCCGGCGATGATGAACAAGAAGATGCCTTGCAGCAGGAAGTAGTCGTCGTTGCCGACGGCCTGGAAGACGAGCCAGCCGAGACCGGGGTAGGCGAAGGTGACCTCGGTGACCACCGCTCCGCCCACGATCACGCCGAGCTGCAGGGCCAGGCCGGTCAGCTGGGGCAGAACGGCGTTGCGGTAAGCGTACTTGCGCACGAGCCTGGTGGGCGCGCCGAGCGCCTCCAGGTAGTGGGTGTAGTCGGACTCGAGCTCGTAGATGATGAGGTTCCTCATCCCGATCGCCCAGCCGCCGAAGGCGACGAGGAACAAGGTGAGGAACGGCAGGACCCAGTGCGTGATGAGGCTCCAGACGAAGGTCCAGTTCCAGCTCGGGAGAAGGCCGTAGGAAAAGCCGCCCGAGATGGGGAAGAAGTGGCCGATCCCGCCCGCCGCCAGCAGGAAGGCGAGCAGCAGGGCCAGCCACGGGTAAGCGGTCGCCGTGAGCAGGTAGCCGACCGGGAGGACGGTGTTGTCGAGCAGCTTGCGGCGCGCCGCCATGGCGCCGACCCTGTTCCCCGCGAAGTAGGCCAGCAGGGTGGCCGGGATGAGCAGTGCCAAGGTGAACAGCACGTAGTCGGAGATGACCGATGTGACGGGCTTCGGGAACTGGTAGATGCTCACGCCCAGGTTCCCGTGAAACAGGGCCGTCCAGAAGGTGAGGTACTGCTTCCACCAGGGCCGGTTGAATCCGAAGGCGTTCATGTACACCTTGTAGGTGGCACTGTAGGTGCCCGGCTGCAGACTCATCTTCGACAGCAGAATCGAGATCGGGTTCCCGGAGACGAGCCTCGGCAGGATCCAGTCGATCGTGGCCGCGACGAAAAAAGTGAGTATGTAGATGATGAGTTTCCTCACCAGGTACCGCCGCACGGCTCTCCTCGTGACCTACTGCCCGTCGCGATCGGCCACCCCGCCCCCTGCCCTTCGCAGGAGGCGAGGTGGCCGGTTTCACGACAGGCTAGCTGGTGACTTCTACTTGGTCGTGGTTGGCTCTATCTGAGCCAGCGCGAGGACAGTGGTCATGTTGCCGAGCCAGCCACCCCACATAACGGGGGTGTACTGGTCATTCGGGCTGGTCGAAACCGGGTAATCGTGCCAGGTCGCGGTGTTGAACTGCGCCCACGCCCCGTTGTACCAGAGCGGGATCTCCGGCAGGTTCTGCAGGAAGATCTTCTCGAGCTGGGTGTAGACGCCCTGGATGGCCGCTGTGTCCGTCGGCACGATCGTGCCGATCTTCTGGACGAGCGCCCACGCTGCTGGGTCGTTGAAACGCTCCCAGTTGAGCTGCGCAGTCTGCTGCTTCAGGATCGGCAGCTGGAACACGCGGTCGAAGTACGACCAGGGAGTGGCCGCTACCGTAGCGTTGTTGTCGAGCGCCAGGTCGTAGGTCCCGTCGGTCAGGTTCGCGTTGCGCGCCGCGTCCTGGGGGAAGTACGCCACTGCATTGATGCCGACGGCCTTCAGCTCTTGGACGATGAGGTCAGTGGCTGAGTTCCAGTCCGTCCAGCCGTCCGGGTCCTGGATCGTAACGGCCGTGCCCTTGTAACCGGACGCCGCCAAGAACGCCTTCGCCTTCGCCGGGTTGTAGCTGAACTCGAGCGGCTTCACGCTGGCGGGGATGAACGGGTCGAGGTTGGGCAGCAATCCGACCGGGTTCGCCGGGTCCACGATGTTGTCGTAGATCACGGACGCGATCTGGGCCGGGTTGATGGCGTACGCAAGTGCCTTGCGGAAGTTCAGGTTGCTCATCGGGAACTTGGTCGTGTTGGGCTCCAGCCAGACGGTGTTGGCCGACATCATGAACGGCGCCGTCGGGTAGTAGGTGAGGAGGCCATCGCCGCCCGTTCCGTTGAGCGTTCCCGTGGAAGCCGGTGAGCTGACCAGCGACGAGATGCCCGCCAGGAAGTTATTGCTCCAGTCGAGGTTGCCCTCGAGCAGCTGGCCGAGTTCGACTGGGTTGGCCGCGTTCACGATGTCAACGAGGTACTTGAAGTGGAACTTCAAGCCGAGGTCCTTGGTCGCCCACCAGTTGGGGTTGACCGTGTACACGACCTCCTGGGTGTTGGCAGCGAAGAACAGCATCGGGCCGGAGCCGATCGGGTGAGCGTTGGCCCCGGTCACCTGCTCGGCCGGGGTCAACGTCGACCAGACCGACTTGTTGATGATCGGGTTGTGCCAGAGGAAGTTCTGCCACTGTGTGTACTCCGGGGTGGAGAACGTGACCACTGCCGTTGTGGCGTTGGGGCACGAGACGCTGCCCAGGCCCGCGCCGAGGTTGGAGTACGGCACAGCCGGGTTCGTCTTTGCAAGCATGATCGTGTAGGCGACATCGGCGCAGGTCAACGGTTTCCCGTTGCTCCATGCGACGTCGTTGCGCAACACAATCGTGTACGTGCTCGGGGTCGTCCACGCACCGCTCCTGGCCAACCACGGGACGTACGTGTTCGTCACCGGGTTGTACAAGAACAACGTCTCGTAGAGCAGGCCCTCAGTCCCCGTCGCGTAGTTGCCAGTGTCCATCGGGTTCCAGATGGTCGGTGCGGTGTAGGCGGTGCCGCTCGTGTAGAGGGTCTCGTTGCGCGGAAGGCTCGTGATCGGAGCCGCCTTGGCCGCGTGAGTCGATGCATTAGAAGCGCCGGCTCCGAGCAGTGGCAGCATCAGTGAAAACGCCGCAACGGCGGTGATGAGGCCGACTGCCATCTTTCTCTTGTGGATTAACATAATCCCAGTTCTCTCCTGTCTTAGATTGCTCGCAGCTGCGCTGCGGCCCGCTGTGATGACGTGGTGCCGCCCCCGCCTGACCGCTCGAATTCCGACCGGTTCTGCACGGGCTGACTCAGAATCCGCCCTCCTTCTCCTCCTCTTCTCTCGTGTTCTTCCCTGAATCCCCTGCCAGTCCGGGCCGGCCGGCCGGCCGGGCTGTGCTGGAGCCCTCGCAACGCACCGCCGAGACGCCGAACGGCTCGAGCGTCGACCACGCTCCCTTAGGTGGCAGCCGCAGCGAGCCGGTCACGATGGGCTCGATGGCGACGGTGTCGCTCGAGCAGTTGACGAAGACGGCGATCTCACCGGTCCCGACGCGGATGCCGCCCACGAGCACGCGCGGGTCGTCCACCCGCACCGGCCTTGCGACGCCGGCCGCCGAGGCCAGGGCGGAGTACAACCGCCAGCAGTCCTCCGGGTTCGCCGAGGCTCGGTGGGCGGCCATGTGCTCGATCGGGTAGGTGCAGAGCACGGTCGAGCCGGCGCCGATGGAGTGCCGTAGCAGCGCCGGACGCCCCGCGCCGTCGACGGCGAGCACCTTGGCGTCCGTCGTTTCCACGGGCAGGTAGGACCGGGCGCTCGGGCTCCCGGCGACCTTGAAGGACAGCACCGCGCCGGGGGCGAGCTCGCCGAGGTCCTCGACGAGCTCGAAGGTGACCACGTCCTCGGCGATCGGGTCGACGAGGCCGTAACGCAACAGGTGGCGCACGCCGAAGAGCTCCTCGAGCCGGGAGATCCACGGGCCCCGCTGTCTGTCCGTGCTCCCCGCGAAGTACGACACGTAGACGGTGGCACCGCCCTCCGCCAGCGCGTAGAGCCGCTCCGAGCCCGGTCCGGTGATGAACTTGGCGCTCGGGACCAGATAGAGGCTGGCACCCGCCGGCAGCCCGTCGCGCTCTCGTAGCAGCGAGACCGGCAGGTCCGCCTCCCTCGCCGCGACGTAGCACTGCAGCAGGTTGTCGCGGATGTCGTCGCGGAATTCCTGGACGGTGAAGGGGAGCACCCGCTCGAAGTGCTCGGGCACGACGATGGCCGCGTCCCCGGCGACGGTCTCCCACCCGTCGGGCGCGAGCTCACCGAGCGTATCGGCGAAGCGTTTCACCTCGAGAAGCTGGGGCTTTGGGCTGCCCTTCGCGTCGGTCAGCCCGAAATGGACCTCGTGGGGGTGATGGCGGTAAGGATCCTCGTCGCGCAAGTCGTCGTAGTCGCAGTTGTTCCAGGCGATCCATCCCCGACAGCCCGCAAGCAGGGTCGTGTAGAGGACCTGGCGGTAGTAGTCGGCGGCGTTGTCTCCCGAGGCGAAATCCGAGCTCACGCCGAACTCCTCGAGGACGACGGGCTTGCCGAAAGAGCCCGAGAGCTCGCAGGCGAACGCGGCCGTGAGGCTCTGGCGGACCCGGTCGTCGACCATCGGGTAGACGTGCGGGCCGATGTAGTCCAAGATCGGCGCTAGCGCGCGCAACGAGTAACCGTTGTCGCGCCCGGACACCTCGACGCCCCACACGCCGTCTCCGAGGGAGACCGGCTGTGTCGCACCTGATGACCGTATGGACTGGACGAGGATGCGCGCCCATGCGGTGACCTCGTCGGTCGTGCCGTTGCCCCCGTACAGGGGCATCTCGTTCGTGACGACCCAGCCGACGATCGACGGGTGGGCACCGAAGCGCCGGGCGATCTCGGCGGCGAACCAGGCCTGTTGCGACACGAGCCACACGTCGCGGTACAGGTCCCGTCCCGCCCGCCAGGCAGGGTCCCAGTTCTGGCCTGACATGTGGCCGACGATGAAAGTGGGGAGCGTCCCGAGACCTGCCTCCGAGTGCGCATCGAGGAAGTCGCTGAACCGATCAAGCACGGACGGGTCGAGGTGTTCGGGCTCCGGCACGAAATCAGGCCAGAAGCAGAAAGAGCGGGTGGCGTTGCAGCCGTGGGCGGCGAGCACGGCCAACTCCTGGCGCACAACCCCTGCGTCGTATCGACTCCACATGCGCGGCCCGCCGACACGCGACCAGAAATTGGCCCCAACTAAAGGGCGCCCCTGGACAAGCTGCGACACTGCTTCTCCCAGCTTCTCGTGCCGGCGTGAGCCGGCGACACGGTCGTTCAACCGAGGGCCCGCCCGGCGTTACGCCGTAAACCCATCGTAACGAAGTCAACTACTTTCTCGGTTAAGTGTCAAGCCTTTCCCGGTTAAGCACGGCCACTCGACGCTCTGCGCTGACGGCGAGCGACGGGGGCAGGCACGTGGGCGGCGTCGCGAGGCGGGCGGGCGGTGGTGCCACGCGGGATGAGCTGGCCGCAGACCTCACCCATCCGGGTGATGACTCCCTCTTCGATGAGCAATAGGAGCGCACTCGCCGCATGGATCCCCATGGCGGCGTTGTCCCTCGTCACTGCCGTGAGCGGCGGGTGGACCGCCTGGGTGTAAAGCGAGTCGTCCCAACCGACGAGGGACACGTCGAGCGGGACCGAGAGGCCCATCTCGTGCGCGACCCCGAGGCCCGCGACGGCGAGCACGTCATTGTCGTAGACGATCGCCGTGGGAGGCCGAGGGTCGGAAAGGAGCTGGCGAGTCACTTGGGCCCCGCTCTCGGCCGAGTAGTCGGTCGTGACAACCTGTGGCGAGAGGGAGAGCTCCGCCATGGTCGCGAGGAACGCCTCCGTCCGCACCTCGGTGTGGAGGAACTCCGGGACACCTGCAACCCGCGCGATCCGCCTGTGGCCGAGACGGGCAAGGTACCTCACGACGTCGACGACGGCGCCCGCGTCGTCGCTCCAGATCGCCGAGAGACTGCCCGTACCTTCGGGGCCGCCGATGACGACGGCCGGCAGCCCGAGCTTCTCGAGCTGCTCGACCCTGGGGTCGACAACCCGGAGATCGACTACGAGCACGCCGTCGACGCGGTGCTCTGCCCACCAGCGGCGGTAGACCGCCATCTCGGCTTCGACGTCGTCGACGACCTGGATCGTGAGTCCGACCGAGCGAGAGGACAACTCCGACTCGATTCCGGCCAGGAGCTGCATGAAGAAGGGCTCGAAGGCGAGCGTGCGCGCCGGACGGGCGAGCACCAGCCCACACGCCCCGGCGCGTGCAGCCGAGAGGGCCCGGGCCGCACTGTTCGGATACCACCCAAGCTCCTCGGAGATCTCGAGAATGCGACGGCGAGTCGCCTCCGAGATCCCCGGCCTACCGTTCAGAGCATAAGACACGGCACCTTTTGAGACCCCAGCTCGAAGCGCTATATCGGCAATTGTCACCCGGCGACGCGGATTAGTCTCGAAAGGCACGGTGTCCTACCCGTCAGCCGCCCTGTCAGATCAGGCGGCAGGTATGAACCGTATCAGGCCCGTCGCCCGGACGTGAGGAATGCTTAATCGGTTCAGGCGCTTCTGCCCATGACCTGGGGAAATTCGGCATGGGGTCAGCGGCGGGTGCCGGTGGCGCCTCCAAGGCGCGGCGCGTCCCAGGGGTACAGATGGCTCGAAAGCGTCCGCGCCAACTCCGGGAGGTCGCGAGCCCCGGCTAGGCTGCGCACGCGTTTTGGCGGGCGGCTCAGGGCGCCCGGCCGATTCGCATCGTCGACAGAACGAAGCTTCAATCGAGAGGACGCGTCGATGACCGACCAGCTCGTCTTTCCCAAGGGCTTTCTCTGGGGCGTCGCGACGGCCTCATACCAGATCGAGGGAGCCGTCGACGAGAACGGGAGGACTCCGTCGATCTGGGACACCTTCAGCCACCTCCCGGGCACGACGTTGCACGGCGACAACGGTGACATCGCCTGCGACCACTACCACCGCCTCGACGAAGACGTCGAGCTCATGGCAGAGCTCGGGATCCGTGCCTATCGTTTCTCGATTGCCTGGCCGCGGGTGCAGCCCCACGGCAAGACGGCGGTGAACCAGATCGGACTGGACCACTACCGGCGGCTCGTGGACGCACTGCGCGCCCATGACATCGAGCCGGTCGCCACCCTCTACCACTGGGACCTGCCCCAGGCGCTCGAAGACGGTGGCGGCTGGACGAACCGCGACACGGCCGGGAGACTCGAGGACTACGCGCGCGTGGTCGCCGGCGCTCTCGGAGATCGAGTGCAGCGTTGGATCACCCTGAACGAGCCCTGGGTGGCGGCCTTCATCGGCTACGGCAACGGACATCATGCGCCCGGTCTCTCCGAGATCGGCGCCGGTGTGGTCGCCGCCCATCACCTGCTGCTCGGCCACGGCATGGCGGCGCGGGTGATCGCCGAGACGGCGGGCAGGTCACCTGAGATCGGGATCTCGCTCAACTTGTCCCCGGTGAGACCGGCCTCGGGAAGCGACGAGGACGCTGCAGCCGTCGAGCGCGTGGACGAGCAGCGGAACCGCTGGTTCCTCGACGCGGTCCTGCGGGGAAGCTATCCGGAGAGGCTCCTAGAGGAGTACGAGAGTCTCATTGGCGATGACTTCCTGCACGACGGTGACCTCGAGGTCATCCGAGCGGATCTCGACTTCCTCGGCGTCAACTACTACACGCCGCTTCGGGCTGCCGCCTCGACTAACGCGAAGGTCCCGGCGACACGCCATTGTTCCTACGCGAGCTGGCTCGGAGTCGAAGATCGGCCGCGAGGCGACGTTGCGCGCACGACGAAGGGATGGACGATAGAGCCTGACGGGCTTACGGAGCTCCTCTTGCGCCTCGGGAAGGACTACGGCGGGATCCCCTTGTACATCAGCGAGAATGGTGCCGCGTTCTCGGACTATGTGGATCCGAACGGTGAGGTGCGGGACCCGGAGCGCATCGAGTACCTGAGGGGCCATCTCGCCGCGGCCCACGCCGCGATCGCACAGGGAGTCGACCTGCGCGCCTACTTCGTCTGGTCGCTATACGACAACTTCGAGTGGGCCGACGGCTACGGGCAGCGCTTCGGTCTCGTGTTCACCGACTACCGGACCCAAGATCGCATCCCGAAGGCGAGCGCGCACTGGTACAGGAGGGTGATCGCAGCAAACGCCCTCGACGTCTAGAGCTCGCCGCCCTGACCGGTCAGCTGGCCGGAGTCAGGCGGAGGACGACGACCTCGTTCGTCGGCGAGTTCGGGCTACCCGACTCGTACGGGTCGCCTGCAGACGGCCAACCCGAGAAGCTCGACGTGTTGTACTCGTCGAACGCCACTCCGTAAAGCGTGGGGATCACCGGCAGCTGCGTCGCCACGTACTGCTCGATCGGAACGAGATCGGCCTTCTGCTTGCTGAAGGTGGTCGCACCCGCCAAGACGGCGAGGTCGGCGTCCACGGTCTTGTCGTCCAGCCGCTCGAAGTCACCCGAGGCCGACTTGAGGCTCGATGTGTAGAGCGAGCTGTTCAGCCAGTAGCTGTAGAGCTGGTAGGCCGAAGTGCTCGCCTGACCCCAGTGCATGGTGAGCTGGTAGTCACCGTCGGCGACGTCTGTCTCCCACGAAGAGATCGACTGGCCGACGAAGGTGGCCTTGATACCGGCCGCCTCGAGCTCGGTAACGACGATGGCGTCGTCGGCTGCGTAGTCGCCGTAGGCCACAGGGTCGGTGAGACTCAGCGACACGACCTCCCCGTCCTTCTCGAACCATCCGGAGCTGTCGAGCTTGTAGCCTGCCGCCTTGAGCACGGCCCTCGCCTGCTTGAGGTTCTGGCCGAGGGTCATGTTTGCCACCGACGCCGAGAGCAGGGATCTGAAGCCAGGCAAGGTCAGGCCACTGGCGTTGGTCGCCGGCGGCTCGAAGCCCGACTCACCCTGCGTGCTGAGCGTGTCGCGGTCGACAGCGAGGCTGATCGCCTCACGCACCGCCAGCTGGTTGGTCGGCCACAGCGTCAGGTTCGGGCAGAGCGTAACGGTGCTCACGGGAGCGAACCACACCTTGTGGTCCGGGTCGCCGTTCACGAAGAGCTCCGGCAGACCGGTGATGAAGTTCCCCGCCCAGTCGAGCTGGTTGCCCACGAGCGCGGAGACCACCGTGTTGTTCGAGCTCAGAGCCGGGAACTCGATGGTGGGCACCGCGGGTCGATGGCCGATGTCCCACGGGCCGCCCCAGTAGGTCGCATTGGCCTCCAGGGTGAAACCCTCTGGCGTGAGGTTCTCGACGGTGTACGGTCCGGTGCCGATCGGGTCCGTGTCGATGTACTTGCCGGGGTCGCCGACGCTACTCCAGATCGACTGCGGAACGATGTACACATTCGCGATGTTCTCCAGGTTCGTGTACTGAGGCGCGGCGAAACTGATCGTCACGTCCTGCCCTGAGACCGCGGCGCCGGTGACCGGAAGCCCCGTCGTGTTGATGTCCGGGTACTGCTTCAACAGGGTGTAGGTGAACGCGACGTCGGCCGGTGTCATGGGAGCCCCGTTACTGAACTCCACCTGGGGGCGGACCGCGAAGGTGATCGACCTGCCACCGGCGCCCCAGGTGTAGCCGGTCGCCAAGAAGTCGTACGGTGCCTGGGTCGGCCTGGCAACGTCGAACTGGAGCAGCGGCTCGTAGATCAACGAGATCGCGCCGAGCTGGGCGTCCGCCGAAGAGGTAAGAAACGGATTGAAGTTGTCCGTGACCGCGCCCTGCGCACTCGCCTCCATCACCAACGGCGCGGAGGCTACGGACGCCCTGGTCGAGGCTGCCGAAGCAGCCGGGGATGTGACGCCCATCAGCACGCCGGCGAGAAGGCCTGTGGGGAGGAGAGCTGACGTGGCCAGCAGCCGAGCCTTGTTCCCCTTGGGTCTTTGTCTCATGAAGCGGTCGCCTTCCTTCGCCTGCGTCCATGGCTCCGTCGGCGCGGTCCGACCGGAGCTGGACCGGGGTTCCCTGAGCTCGTCGAACAATAACCCGCGCAGAACGCGAGCTACCGACTTACCGGCTCGGCCGCAGACTGGTCCCCTCAGCCACCGGCAGGTGCGCTCAGCCCCGCTCCAAAGTCGCCTCGACCTTGACGGTCGATCCCGGCGGAAGCGGACGCACGAGGTTGCCCTCGACGCTCGCGCCGTCGACGAGAAGCCGCCGGACGCGGCCTGTCGCGCCCTCTTCTTGGTGGACGACGATCTCATAGGTCGCCCCCCGCCAACGACGGCGGGCGGTGAAGCCCCGCCAGGACGAAGGCAGCACCGGATCGATGCGAAGCCCGTCCAGCTCGGGGCGCACCCCGAGGATCCACTGCGAGATCGCCGTGAGGTGCCACGACGCGGAACCGGTCAGCCACGAGTTCCTGGCCTCACCGCAGGTCGGGGCATCAGGACCGGCGATCGTCTGCGCGTAGACGTACGGCTCACACCTGTGCACGTCGCTGATCGGGGCGCGCGCCGAGGGGTTGGTCCGTTTGTAGTAGTCGAAGGCGGCATGCCCGTTCCCGAGGATCGTCTCGGCGACCATGATCCAGGGATTGACGTGACAAAAGACGCTGCCATTCTCTTTGTACCCGGGAGGGTAGGACGTGATCTCTCCGAGCTCGAGGTGGTAGCGGGTGTAGGGAGGCTGGACGAGCATGACCCCGTGCTCGCTCGCAAGTCGATCCCTCACGCTCTTGAGGGCGCCTGCGGCCTTGCCGTCGGAGACGCCGACTCCCGCCATGACGCACATGCCTTGCGGCTCGGCGAAGATCTGCCCCTCCTCGTTCGAACGCGAGCCGACCGGCTTGCCGAAGAAGTCGTAGGCGCGGAGGAACCACTCGCCATCCCAGCCGTGTTCCTCGATGGCCGCTGCCATCCGGCTGGCCTCCGCCTCGAGGGATGAGGCCTTGTCGGCATCCCCGCGCAGCCGGGCGATTCCAGCGAGCTCTTTACAGGCAAGCACGAACTGCGGCGCGATGAAGAGCGACTCCGCCACGCTTCCCTCACGGTTCTGGGTGGTCTGGAAGGATTCGCCAGAGGTCTCCGAGAAGCAGTTCAAGTTGAGGCAGTCGTTCCAGTCCGCGTGGCCTATCAACGGCAGGCCGTGCGGTCCCAACCGGTCGAGAGTGTAACGGACACAGCGCTCGAGGTGTTCGGAGAGCGGCGTCTCGGTTCCCGGCGAGTTGTCGTAAGGGACGAGCTCGTCGAGCAGCGTGAGATCCCCGGTCTCCTTCAAATAGGCGCTGGCCGCGAGGACGAGCCAGAGGGGATCGTCGTTGAAGCCTGACCCGATCTCGTTGTTGCCGCGCTTTGTGAGCGGCTGGTACTGGTGGTAGGCGCCGCCGGAGGGGAGCTGGGTGGCCGCGAGGTCGAGGATCCGCTGGCGCGCCCTGGTCGGGACCATGGCGACGCTGCCGAACAGGTCCTGGCTCGAGTCGCGAAATCCCATACCCCTGCCGATGCCCGATTCGAAGAAGGACACCGACCGGCTCAGGTTGAACGTCGCCATGCACTGGTAGGGGTTCCAGGTGTTCACCATCCGGTTGGTGTCGACATCGGGTGTCTCCACCTGGAGGACGGAAAGCAGCTCCTCCCAGGCCTTGCCCAGCGCGACGAAGGCGTCCTCCACCTGTTCTGCCCGCAGCCAGCGTTCGATCACCGGCCTGACCCGCGCCTTGTTGATGGTCTGGGACCCCGGTGGGTCGAACTTCGCGTCGGCCGGGTTCTCCGAGTAGCCGAGGACGAAGATGACCTCACGCGTCTCCGAGGGCGCGAGCGAGAGCCGGACGTGGTGGGACCCGATCGGCGCCCAGCCGTGCGCCATCGAGTCGAAGGAGTGGCCCCGTTCGACCGCGAGCGGTGAGTCCCAGCCACGGCACGAGCCGAGGAAGACGTCGCGCTGGGTGTCGAAGCCGGCCAGCGGCTCGGAACATGCGAAATAGGCGAAGTGGTCCCTGCGCTCCCGGTACTCGCTCTTGTGGTAGATGACGCCGTCGACCACCTCGACCTCGCCGACCGAGTAGTTCCGCTGGAAATTGGTGGCATCGTCCAGGGCGTCCCAGAGGCAGAACTCGACCGAGGAGAACAGCGACAGGTCAGCTCTCTCGCCGCGACCGTTGCGCACACGGAGCCGCCAGACCTCGAGTGACTCGCCGAGAGGGACGAAACAGAGCATCTCGGCGCGCACGCCATTGCGCTCAGAAGAGATGGACGTGTAGGAGAGACCGTGACGGCACTCGTAGGCATCGAGGGAGCTCCGGGTCGGCTGCCACGAAGGCGACCAGTAGTCTCCGTCGAGATCGTCGCGCAGGTAGAGGTAACGGCCGCCGAGGTCCAAGGGCACGTTGTTGTGCCGGTAGCGGGTCAGCCTGCGCAGGCGGGCGTCGCGGTAGAACGAGCAGCCGCCCGCCGTGTTGGAGATGATGCCGAAGTGGTCCTCGGTCCCGAGATAGTTCAACCAGGGAAGCGGGGTATCAGGTCGCGTAACCACGTACTCCCGGCTGTCGTCGTCGAAGTGTCCGTACTGCACGCTGTCTCCTCTGCGAACCGGGCACGGCCCGAGCTGGCGAGCCCAGTGTCGCGAACCGGTTCAGTTCCATGCCAAGCCTAGGCTCAGCCCGGTTGGCGAGCCCATTATCGCGAACCGGTTCAGTTCCGCGCCAAGCCGAGGTGCCGCGCCGTCTCGGAGCCGCTCAACTGGCACGAGGTGGTCGAGGGCGATCGAGGGGGCAAGCCTCGTGCCGAACCCGGGATCGCCTCACCCGCCAACGGGGCCAGCAGCATCTAACCAGCGGCATCTAAGAGGTGGTGGTCGTGCCCGACGCTGAGCCGTACGGCAGGCAGCCTCTACATGTCGACGACCATGGGGGCCGCGATCTCCCGGGACGGTGGGCGTACCCGGGTCGGGATCAACGTTGCCGGTCAGGAAAGTGGAGTTCCGGACAACGGCGATGTGGGGGGACAGTTCAGCTTCATCAGCCAAACCGATGGCTGGCTGCTGTGGCAGACAGAGGCATTGCTTCGAACCGTGGACGGAGTCCACTGGACGGTTAGGGCCCACCGCAAGTAGGACTGCGCGCCTGCGGACAGCCTTGGCGTCAGGCAGCCGCGGCTCTCTGCCTCCCTCGACGAGCGTGTCGCTCATTCAGGCCGATGTCACACCTACGAACTAGTGTTCGTAGCATGTACCGGGCCTTCACCTACCGGCTCGAGCCGACGGTCAAGCAGGCTCAGGCACTCAGGCGATCGATGCTGCTGCAGTGCGAGCTCTACAACGCCGCCCTCGAGGAGCGGCGCATGAGCTATGAGTGGCTAGGGCGCGGCATCAGCACGAAGAGGTCCCTTCCAAGTACGACCAGTTCAAGACACTCACGGGCCTTCGCGAGCTGCGGCCCGAGTTCGGGCCCTTCGTTCCAGGGTTTCTTCCGGAGGCTCAAGGCCGGCCAGGCCCCGGGTTACCCACGCTTTAGGTCGGCCTCGCGCTGGGACTCGCTCTCGTGGTGTGACCTGAGCGGCTGGAAGTTCGAAGAGGGGTCCCGTCGCCTTTACCGGCTCTTCTCAATGAACTGGGGCGCGTGAACAACTAGCCGCGCTCCGATAGGTATCCACCGGCGCGGCCAGGGGCCCCGCCATTCTCGTGGTTGTTCGACGACCGAGAGAACTGGAGGACCCCTGACAATGGGTGACGGTACCGAATTCGATGACGCGTTGTTGGGATTGCGCGGGTTCCGGGTGGTGGCGGTGACCGAAGACGGCGATGAGCTGCTCGTCGGCATCGAGACGATCCGTCGCGCGGCCGGGTGTCCTTCCTGCGGGGTGATAGCTAGAACAAAGGACCGGCTCCGCGTGATCGTGAGAGACCTGCCGGCGTTCAACCATCGCGTGCGGCTTGTCTGGTCCAAGCGCCGCTTCTCGTGTCCGGATCCGGACTGCCCGGTTCAGACCTGGACCGAGCGCTCGGACGAGCTTCCCGATCGCCGCGTGCTCTCCGCGCGAGCAGGACGTGAGTGCACGCGTGCGGTTGGCCAAGAGGCGCGATCTGTCGCCTCGCTCGCACGCTGGCTCGGTGTCTCCTGGGCGACGGTGATGTCGGCGGTGCGCGACTACGGGACACCGCTCGTCGAGGACCCGGGCCGGGTAGAACAGGTCGCCTCGCTCGGGATCGACGAGACCGCGTTCTTGAAGGCGAACGTCGAGCACCCGACTATGTACGTCACCGGTCTTGTCGACCTGGAACGACGCGTGCTCATCGACATGATCGAGGGCAACAGGGCGATCGACGTCTCGCGTTGGCTCTCGAGCAAGGACGAGGCCTTCTTGGCCGGCATCGCCACAGTCGCCTGCGACCTGCACGAGGGCTACCGCTCCGGGCTTCATCCCCACCTCGACCACGCCCGCCAGGTGGCCGATCCCTTCCATGTCGTGGCGGCGGCGAACCGTTGCGTCGACCATGTGCGCCGCCGGGTGCAAAACGAGCTCTTGGGCCACCGCGGTCGAAAGGATGACCCGCTCTACAAGATCCGCCGCGTGCTGCTCACCGGCTCGGAGCGACTGAACCAAAGAGGCGTCGACCGCATGGCCCTTGGGCTTCGTCTCGGCGATCCCGACGACGAAGTCCTCGGAGCCTGGCTTGCCAAGGAGTACCTGCGCGACGTCTATCTCACCGATGACCCGGACGAGGCCGCCGTGCTGTTGGACCGGGTGATCGCAGGTTGTCTCACAGACGAGGTCGATGAGATCGTCTCTCTCGGCAACACCTTGAAGCACTGGCGCACCCAGATCCTCGCTCACCACCTCACCGGTGCGTCGAACGGGCCGACCGAGGCGATGAACCTGCTCGTCAAGAAGATCAAGCGCTGCGGGCACGGCTTCAAGAGCTTCCGCAACTACCGCCTACGCGTCCTCTTGCACTGCGGTGGAATCCAATGGAGAGGCTGTTGCACGAACACCTGGCATCGGGACCAGGCCCGCCGGGCGTCGGGACCGGACCGGCCGGCCGTCCGGTTGCTAGGTCTCTCGATCAGCTCGCCCAGAGTCGGAGCAGGTTGTGA
>JBEKBT010000076.1:0-14091 GCA_050015255.1 Acidimicrobiales bacterium | reverse complement strand
CACCCGCCGCGGGCACAACTGCAGTCGGCACAGCCTTCACGGCCCAGCTCAAGGTCTCGGGCTCCCATGGCGCCGTCACCTACGCCCAGTCGGTCGGCGCGCCAGAGCTCAAGGTCTCGTCCGCCGGCGCGGTCTCGGCGCCGGCCAGCTTGCCCGCGGGGAGCTACAAGGCGACGGGCACCGCCAGGGACACATACGGCGATGTCGGGAGCTGGAGCTTCACCCTGACCGTCAAGGCCAACAAGCTCACCCAGCTCGGCCGGACGACGGGCACCACCACGACCGGCAGAGCCTTCGCCGCCCAGCTCAAGGTTTCAGGATCGGTCGGCGCTGTCACCTACTCCCAGTCGGCCGGCGCGCCTCAGCTGAACGTCTCGTCCTCCGGCTCGGTCTCGGCCCCGGCGAACCTGCCCGCGGGGACCTACAAAGCCACCGGTGCTGCGCGAGACATCCTCGGTGACACCGGGACCTGGAGTCTCACCTTGACGGTCACCGCCAGCAAGCTCACCCAGCTCGCCCCTACCTCGGAGAAGACAACGACCCGCAAAGCCTTCACCGACCAGCTCGCGGTCTCGGGAGCAAAGGGCACAGTCACCTACACAGAGTCGGCAGGCGCGCCTCATCTGAAGGTGTCGTCCTCGGGCAAGGTCTCGGCCCCGGACACATTGCCAGCAGGGACCTACAAGGCGACTGGTACTGCGCGAGACAGCCTTGGTGACACGGGGACCTGGAGCTTCTCCTTGACTGTCAAGGCCACGGTGCTCAAGCAGGCCGGCCCGCTCACGGCGACGGTCCCGGCCGGCACAGCCTTCACCACCCAGCTCAAATTCGCCGGATCCCACGTCAAGGTCACCTTCCTCCGGACCTCGGGCGCGCAGACAATGACCATTTCGTCCTCGGGCAAGGTCTCGGCCCCCGACACCCTGGAGCCAGGGACATACGAGGTCATCGGCACCGCGAAGGACGGCCTCGGCGACACCGGAACCTGGACCTTCACCCTCACGGTCGAGGGTCCCTGATCCTCCTCGAAGCCGGGTCGCCGATCTGACCCGATCAGCCGGAGTTGCGCGGCTCGGACGCCGGACGCTCAGCTCTTCGGTCCCTTGCCCGAGTCGTCGTAGATGGCGCCGACGAACGCGGGGCTCGCCGATTCGTGGGAGTAGTCGGCGGTGAACCGTTTGCCAAGGCGGGCGAAGGTGCCTTTGAAGCTCCCACCCGAGAGCAGGAACAGCTGGAGCACGGTGTTCGCCGTTGGCGCCGGTCCCACAAGCTCGGGGAGGAGGCTGCCACCGGCGACGAACCTTCCCGGGCCCGAACAGCAGGGGGAGGTGAGCTGGAACTGCCCGAGGCTCTTCGTGCTCGCGATCTGCGGCACGATCGTGCCGTCGGCCTCGTTCGTGAACGCCGCACCTTCTTGCATCAGGTACAACGCTCGGGGACCGATCTCCACCGTCCCGTCGTTGGCCACCGCGCCACCGCCGTCATCGTTGAAAGTGCCGCCCGTCACCTTCAGCGTGCCCGCGTGGGTATTCGCCAGCCCGGCCTGATATTGGACCGTCCAGGACTGATCCGTGACCTCGGCCACGATGGTGCCGTCGTTGCGGATCGAGCCGTCGTTGACGATCGCCGGCCCACCGGTCTTTGTGCCCGAGCCTTGCGCGTCGAGCACGAGCGTGCCGTCGTTGACGACCGTTCCCCCGTCCAGTGACAGAGTCGTGCCGTTGTAGGCGTCGCCGTCGGAGGTGTAGGCCTCCCCCACGACCGTGATCTTCTGGCCGGCCGGGATCGTGCCTGTGACCTTGGCGGCTATCGAGCTCACGAAGAACTGGGCGGTTCCCGACTTGTCGACCAGTGTCGCACCACCGCCCAGTACCACCTCGTTGCCTTTGATCGGGCCACCAGCCTGCGTCCAGGTCACCACTCCCGCCGTCTGGTTCGCCGTGATCGACCCGTCGTTGACGAGCGCCCCGTCGTTCGTGAAGCTTGCCGGTAATCCGTAGACGCCCTGCAGTGGCACGAGAGTCATCGAAGCGGCCGATCCGACGGTGAAGCTGCCGTCGTTGGTGATCGAATCCTCCCGGAGCTGACCCGAGATGTCGTCCACGCCCGCGTGCGCCTCGTTGGTCAAGGGCGCTTCGAACTGGGTGAAGTCGGCGAGCTTGTTGGCGGGAGCCTGGGTCTCGGCCTCGATGCTGCCGTAGTTGAAGAAGCTCGCGCCGTCGACTGCGGCATAGCCGCCGGACGGGTTCCCCTTGAGCGTCGTACCCCCGTCGGTCGAGTCGAGAACGAGGTTGCCGTGCGCCGTGATGGTGCTCGCGGCGCCAACATCCAAGAACACGGTGCTGACCTGCTCGTTGCTGTTCGATATGCTTCCCTGCCCGGCGACGACCAGGGTTTGTCTCCCCGTCCCGCCCGCCGCACCCAGGGTGAGCGCATTCGCGTCCGCGCCGGCGTGGTTGGGATCGTCGGTGCCAATGCTCCACGGCGCGAGCGTCACGGTGTAGGTGCCCGGAACCGTGATGCAGACATCATCGGTGCCAGCCGGGATCTGCCCGTTGCTCCAATTGGCCCCGACACCCCAGAGACCACTGACGGGGCTCTTCCAGCTGTCGCTGCACGACGCCGCGTGCGGGCTCGCCGCGCGCACGGCCGCTTGCGCGCCGGTGGCCGGTATCGCCACCGCACCGAGCACGACGGCACAGATCAGGAGCGGGCGACTGCGAGTCATCGTGCGGCCTTTCGAGGGGGATGGGGAAGACCGCAGAGTGTAGCTGCTGGCCGCGGGGAATCGGACCCCGCATGCCGGAAACTGACAATCCCGTGCCGCGATCGCACGGAAAGATCGGCCCTACCGCACGCGAAGGCGCGCATCGAGGGTGTCGCGCAAGGCGTCGCCGACGAAGTTGAAGGCGACCACCGTCACCATCACGATGAGCCCGGCCGGGTAGACCTCCCACCAGTAGCCGTCCAGCAGGTAGGTCGTTCCCTGCGACAACATGGCGCCCCAGCTCACCGCGGGCGGCGGCAAGCCGAAGCCGAGGAAGCTCAAGGTGGCGAGGATGATGATGGCGTCGGCCACCTGGAAGGTGGCGTTGACCGAGATCGTCCCGAGGGTGTTCGGGATGATGTGCCGCCCGACGATGCGCGAGTCCCGGCCGCCGGCCACTCGCACGGCATCGACGAACTCCCGGCCCCGCAGCGACAGCGCCTCGCCGCGGACAAGACGCGCCGGGCCGAGCCAGGAGAGAAACGACAGCACGGCGATCAAGAGCGGCACGCTCGGGCGGAACACGCTCGCCAGGTAGATGAGCAGGAAAATGGCGGGCACGGCGATCACGACGTCGACGATGCGCATCATGATGGCGTCGAGCACACCGCCCATGAAGCCGGAGACGGCGCCCCACAAAGCGCCGAAGCTCGTCGCTACGAGAGCGACGGCGAGGGAGATCTCGAGCGCGCTCTGGCCGCCGACCATGAGCCGTCCGAGGATGTCGAACCCGTTCGCGTCGGTGCCGAGCGGGTGCCCGGCGCCGGGCGGCAGGTTCGTGAGGGCGATGTTCGCCTGGATCTGGTCGCTGTGGTACACGAGCGGGCCAACGAAACAGAAGGCGATGACCGCGACGATGATGCCAAGGCCGACGACGCCCAGGCGGTTCTCGGCAAACGCCGCCACGAACGACTGCCCGCCGGCACGCCGGTGCGCCAGCTCCGGCGCCCCCAGCCGCCCGAGGTGGGCGCGCTCGAGCTCGACAGGTACGAGCAGATCAGCCATATCTGACCCTCGGGTCGAGCACGGCGTAAGCGAGGTCCGCCAGGAGGCTCCCGAGGACGGTGGCGACGCCGGCGACGACGGTGATGCCGAGCTCCACCGGGTAGTCCGCGTTCACGGCGGCGTTGAAGTAGGTGAGGCCGAGGCCGGGGAAGTTGAACACGTACTCGACGACGAGGCCCGTCGTGAGCACGGCCGGGACGGACAGGCCGAGCAGCGTGACGATGGGCACGAGTGAGTTGCGCAGCACGTGGCGGGCGAGCACGACACGCTCGGGGAGGCCCTTTGCCCGGGCGACGCGCACGTAGTCCTGGGCGAGGGTGTCGATCGCCGCCGAGCGCACGTAGCGGCTGAAGAGGGCGACGTTGACGAGCGTGAGCGTGATGACCGGGAGCACGAGGGCACGGGGGTCGGCGAGGACCCCTGCCGGCGTCACCGCCTGGGGTGCCTCGGGAGGAAACACGTGCACGCCGATCGCGAGCCCTGCGATCAAAAGGAGGCCGAGCCAGTACGAAGGCATCGAGTAGAGGAGAAACGCAGCGCCCGTGGCCACGTGGTCGAGTGCCCTGTTGCGCCGCACGGCCTGGGCGACCCCGAGCGGGATCGCGATCGCGACGGCGAGGGCGAGGGCGATGCCGACGAGGATGAGGTCGTTCGGCAGCTCATGGGCCACGAGCGAGTCGACGCTCTCGTTCAATCGGTAGGAGTAGCCGAGGTTGCCGTGCAGCACGTGGGAGAGAAACGTCAGGTACTGCGACACGATCGGACGATCGAGGCCGTTCGCCCTATCGAAGGCGGCGATCTCGCCGGCGCTCGCCCTCGAGCCGAGTATGGCCCGCGCAAGGTTGCCAGGAATGATGTGCTCGAGCACGAACACGAGCACCGTCAGGCCGAGCAGGACGATCACGGCCTGACAAAGGCGCCGCAGTGTGTAGCCGATCATGTGCGGTGGTGCCCTCCGTTCGAGTCGGTCACCTGGCTCAACCCCTTGTGAAGTACCACTCCTCGGGGCTGATGAACCCGTAGGCGTTCGGGACGAAGCCGTGCAGGTTCGACTGGACCGTCACCAGTGTGCCCGGACTCGGCTGCCAGAAGTTGGGCAGCTCGAGACGGACCTGGTCCTGGTAGGCCTCGAGCGCGGCCTGGGCACCCCCAGCCGGTGTCGTGGTCGTCGCCGCGATGAGCCTGTCGGTCGTCGGGTTCGAGTAGTCCGAGACGTTGCCGAGCGCGCCCGTCTCGAAGATCTCCTCCCCGCTCGGGTAGTGGTCCGGCTCGAAGACCCACCCGGTGCCGTACTGGCCGAGCTCCCAGCTGCAGCTCGGCGGGCAGCTCAGGATCGTCGAGGCGATCGTGGTCGGCGTCACCTCGTCGAGGGCGATCTCGATGCCGACCTGCTTGGCGACCGATTGCAGGTCCACCATCGAGCCGTCGGTGTAGGGGAGCCCGCTCGGGTACTCGAGCGTGAAGTTGAGCCCCTCACCGGCTCTGATCCCCTTGCCGCACTCGCCCGCTGCGGTGCCCGGCCGGGCGCAGGTCGTGACCCCGTTCGGGACGACCTTCCAGCCGTGGGCCCTCAGCAGCTTCTCGGCCGCCGGGATGCTGAACGGGTAGGGGTTCACCGACGCCTTCGCGTCGGCGTAAGGGTTGCGCGGGCTCGCGGGCACCGGGCCGTAGGTGGGGACCCCGAGCCCCCCGTAGTAGGCCTTGATCCAGCCCAGCTGGTCGACGAGGTGCTGGAAGGCCTGGCGGAAGTACAGCTGGCGCAGGATCGCCCCGACCGTCGGGTTGTTGAAGTTCGGCTCGAAGTAGTCGAACTGGAACGGGTACCAGTCCACCAGCTTGTAGCCTTGCGACTCGAGCGCCCGCGACTGCGGCAAGTCGTTGTCCGGCACGTAGCCGACCGAGATCTCGTCTCCCGAGGACGCCGTGCCGGGGCCTCCCACCGCCGGGCCGGCACGCAGCACGGAGAACTCGGCCGCCGCACTCGTGAAGGGAAGCTCGACAAAGCGGGCAAGGTGCGGCTTGTCCGGGCCTGAGAAACGCCGGTTGGCCACGAAGCTCGCCTCCCCGTCGGTCGTGAGGGTGGCGAGCTTCCAGGCACCGTCGACGACGGACCAGATCGGGCTGGAAGCGTAGCTGGCGAGGTCCTTGGCCTGATCGTTCAGGAAGTTGTAGACGGCTCTGGCGCCCGAGGGGGTCGAGTCGGGGAGATCGCTCGAACCAGGCTCGGGGACCGGCGCCGACAGGGAGGTGCGGTCCCAGGCGAGGGGGAGGGGGGTGATCTGGGAGAGCTCGTTGTAGGTGTACCAGATGGGGTTGTAGGCGGCGTCGAGCCTCAGCCGCACGGTCGTGGCGTTGAGCGCCGTGGCCGAGGTCACGTTGTCGGGAAAGCCCCCCGGGACGTAGGAGGCCCACTCGTCGGGGTTCGCCTTCAAGAGGTTGATCCAAAAGATCACGTCCCGGGCGGTCACCGCCTCACCGTCCGACCACTCGTAGTGCTTGAGCGTGATCGTCACGACCCGGTCGCCGTCGCTGTAGACGGGAGCGTTCCCGACCGACAGGGCGTAGTCGACCGAGGTGCCCGCCTTGTCGCCGAACCAGTAGAGCGGCTCGTACAAGAGGGTCTGGAAATAGGCTGTGTTCTCGACGGTGAAGTACTGACCCGAGACGAGCGGGAAGATGTAGTCGGGAGGCAGCTCCGGCTGCTCCGCGAAGTAGGCCGTGCCCCCTTCCACCATCGCCCCCCCGGCCGTAGTGGCGTTGGGGACACCGGTCCCGGAGCCGGCCTTCGGCGAGCTGCACGCCGCCAGCCCGGCCGAGGCGAGGGCGACGAGCCAGAGCGCCTCCGCGAGCCGGCGCCGGGGTCTTCGTGCTTGCATCACAGGTCTCATCTGCCTCAACTCGGCGCCGGGCCGAGGCCGGTCCCGCAAACGACGAGATCGAACGATCCCGGGGGGCGCATGACGGCGAAGTACTTCCTTTCTGCCCGCAGCCATCGCTCGTCCCAGTCCCCGGGCGCGACGAGGCACCGAAGGCGCCGCAGACGTTCGGGCTCAGGTGTGTCCACGTAGATCGCCTTGTCGACGAGGTCGGCGAGCTGGGGCGCCCCCGAGCAGACGCCCTCGACGATGACGAGATCCTTCGGGGCGATGCGCACCTTGCCGGGCGAGAGAGCGCCGGAGTCCCAGTCGAAAGATTGGAAGACGGCGTCGTTTCCCGATCTCAGCGGCTCGAGGGCCTCGGCCCGCAACCGGTCCAGGTCGTAATAGTCCGCCAGCGCACGCCGGGGCTCACCGGCCTGGGTCGCAGGCACGAAGAAGTCGTCGGTGTGGACGAGGCTCAGCTCGACTCTCGCCGCGAGGCATGCCGCGATCGTCGACTTGCCGGCGGCGCCGGGACCGTCGACGGCGACGACGGTCACGACGCTGCTCCCGGCGCGCCAGCGCTCCAGGGCGCTCCGAGCGGCCTCGAGCACGTCCTCGGCCGGGCCCTCCCCAGGTTCCGCGGTGAGGCCCACACCGTCGCACCCGCTCGAGACTCCACTCACCGTCCGACACCCTACAGACACCAATCGTCCGACCTGAAGGTGCGCACCATCTATCCTTGGGCCATCGGGACCAGACGACTGGGGGCCGGGCAATGACACGATCGATTCGCGAGGGACGAACCCGCTCATCTGCGTGGCGCAAGACGGTCCTCGTCGCCGTCGTGGTAGCCACGACAGCTCTCGGGCTGACGGGCTGCAGTGCCATCAACAAGGCCGCCAACGCCGTGAAGGCCGTGCACAACCTCGTACACGGGAGCGCGGCGATCGACCAGCTCACGAGCAAGATGCAGTCGTCCGACACCTCCGCCTACGACGTCACCTACGTGACCACGGGCAGCGCCCCGGCGACGGTCAGGTTCGCCGTAGACCCGCCCCACGACTTCGCCTTCGACGACACGACCTCTACCGGCGAGTTCCAGGTCCTCGGAGGCGCGGCGGGCGTGTTCGAGTGCTCCCGGTCGTCGTCGGGCTCGAGCTCGGCAGGCGCCTGGTCGTGCGTGAAGGCCCAGGGGGCCGAGGTCGACACCGACAAGCTCGCCTACGCCCTCTACTCGGGTAGCTACTGGATCGACTTCCTCAAGATCTACTCGGTGGCCGCCGCTCTGCACGGGGTCACGATCAGCTCGGCGACCATGTCGGTCAACGGGTTCAACCTGCAGTGCGCCGTCGTCGTCAGCGGCAGCAAGCCGAACGAGCAAACGAGCGAGGTGTGCGTGACCTCGCAGGGGATCCTCGGTTATGTCAGTGTGTCTGCCAGGTCGGCCGACTTCGAGATCCAGAGCTTCTCGCCCTCCCCGCCGGCATCGCTCTTCCAGATCCCGGCCGGGGCGACGGTCTCGACTCTTCCCACGCCTACCACCTCCTAGGCAGGTGACGAACACACTGTGTGCGGGATAGCCGGCTTCACCGGCCGCGACCCGGAACTGATCGATGTCATGCTGTCCTCGATCGAGCACCGGGGGCCGGACTCTTCCGGCACCGAGCTGGGCGAGGACTTCACCGTCGGGATGCGGCGGCTCTCCATCATCGACCTGGAGGGCGGCGAGCAGCCGATCCGCTCCGGGCGGACCGGTGCCTGCATCGTGTTCAACGGGGAGCTGTACAACAACGCAGAGCTGCGGGCGCAGCTCGAACGCGCCGGGCATCGTTTCGTCTCGGACCACTCCGACACCGAGACCGTGCTGCGCGCCTACGAGCAGTGGGGCAGCTCGTGCGTCACGCACCTGATAGGCATGTTCGCCTTCGCCATCGTCGACCCGCGCTCGCGCTCGATGTACCTAGCCCGCGACCGGCTCGGGATCAAGCCGCTCTACTACCACGCCCCGCCGGGCCGTTTCTCCTTCGCCTCGGAGCTGAAGGCCCTCTTCCAGGACCCGCGCGTCCCCCGCGCGGCCGACATGGGGGTCCTCTACCGGTTCCTGCTCCACCGCGTGCACGACGCAGGCGAGGAGACCTTCTTCGCCGGCGTGAAGCGCCTGCTGCCGGGCCACTTCATGACGGTGTCCGCCGACGGCCGGACGACGACCACCAGGTACTGGGCCCCCGAGGTCAGCCCTGAGTTCTCCTCGTCGCTGAGCGACGCCGAGTACGCCGAGAGCTTCGCGGACCTGTTCGAGCGGGTGATCCGCCGGCACATGATCGCCGACGTCCCGGTCGGCGTGTCGCTGTCCGGGGGCCTCGACTCGAGCGGGGTCTCCTCGATCATGGCCGCGCTCATGAGCTCGGGCGCCGACACCCACACGGCGGGCGCGCTGCACACCTTCTCCGCCCTCTACCCGGGCCAGAGCATCGACGAGAGCCAGTACGTGCACTCGGTCGAGCGCCATGTCCACAGCGTCCCCCATTACGCCTACCCGAGCGTGGACCAGTTCTGGGACGAGATCTCCGAGTGGGTCTGGTACCAGGAGGAGCCGACGATCTCGTCGGCCCCGTACGCCTATTACTCCGTCTATCGCATCGCAAAGGGCGAGGTGAAGGTGATCCTGTCGGGCAACGGCGGGGACGAGCTGCTCGCGGGGTACCTCCCCTACTTCCGCACCTATCTGAGCTCGGCGACCGACCAGCGCCACTTCCTGGCCGCCGTCCGGGAGGCCATGCTGGGGCGAGACCTTTACAAGAGCTATGCCCGCGAGCTCCTCTCGGGGCGCCGGCCGGGCGCTCAGCGCCCGTTCTCGATGCCCGACCTGCTCACCGCCGAGCCCGGGGAGCTCGCCGAGTTCGACTACCGCCCGAGCCGCAATTTGAACAGGCGCCTCGCCGACGACGTGCTGCGGTACTCGACGCCTAACCTGTTGCGCTACGAGGACAAGAATTCGATGGCCTTCTCGATCGAGTCGAGGGTCCCCTTCTTGGACCACGAGCTGGTCGAGTTCATCTTCAAGCTGCCCATCGACCAGAAGATCAAAAAGGGATGGAACCGCTACGTGTACCGTCAGGCCATGAAGGGAAAGATGCCCGAGGCGAACAGGACGAGGCGCTCCAAGATCGGCTTCACCAACCCCGAGGCCGCATGGACGCGCGCACGCGCCCCTCAGATCCGGGAGGTCTTCTCCTCGGCCAGCTTGTCGTCCCGGGGGATCTTCGACTCGGGTCGGCTCGTGGACGAGCTCGACGCCTGGCTGGCGGGCAAGCCGGGCGACGGCCTCGCGTTCTGGCGCGTGCTCGTCACCGAGCTCTGGCTGCGCCGCTATGTCGACGCTCCGGTCGCCGTACGATGACGACGCGGCTGATGGGCGGGCGTTGATGGCCGGGCCGGCCGGGACCCCGCCGCCTGTCGAGCTCGGCGGTCGCAGCTTCGAGCGGACCCTGGTGCAGACCCACCTGATCCACATCAAAGAGCCCCTCGAGCCCCTCCTCGACTCACAGGTCCGGCCACTTCTCGAACAAGGCGACTGGGTGGCGATCTCGGAGAAGGTCGTGGCCATCTCCGAGGGCCGGGTGGTCCATTTCTCGGTGGTCCGGCCCGGGCCGCTCGCGAAGCTCATCGTGAGGGGAACGCGCAAGTACGAACACGACGTCGCCTTCTCCGACCCCCGCAAGATGCAGGTCGCCATCATGCAGACCGGCTCGACACGGGCCGCCTTTGCCATGGTGGTCGGGGGCGTGACCAAGCTGTTCGGCCGCCACGGCGACTTCTACCGGATCGCGGGACACCGCATCGCCGAGATCGACGGCTTCAACCCCGACACGGTGGCGCCCTTCAACGAGTTCGCGATGCTCGGACCGGCCGACCCGGACAAGGCGTGCGCCGCCTACGCCCGTTTCCTCGGTCACCCGGTGGTGATCATCGACGGCAACAACATCAACGTCGAGGTGCTCGGGATGAGTCCCGACATGCCCGTCGACAAGGCCAGTGCCCGGCTCATCCTGCTCGACAACCCGATGGGCCAGGGCGACGAACTCACCCCCTTCGTGATCGTCCACCCGGTCCGAGGCCCTGGGAGGAACTAGTCCCGGCGGCCTCACAAGCCGGAAAGCCGGCGCACCGGACGCGCCAGCGCCGAGTTGTCGTCGTCGCCATGGCCCTGCGCGATCAGGCCGTCCTCGAAGCTGGCGGCGAGCGCGGCCACGGGAAGCACGGCACCGACGCTTCGCGCGAGCTCGAGGGCGATCGCCATGTCCTTTCGGTGCAGGGCGATCTTGAAACCGGGCGGATAGCTGTCTTCGATCATGCGCCCAGCGCGGTTCTGGAGGACCCACGAGCCTGCCGCTCCTCCCGAAAGGGCGGTGACCAGGCGCTCGGCGTCCATGTCCGCCTTCATGGCGAGCACGATCCCTTCCGCCACGCCCAGGTAGGTGCCACACAGGATCACCTGGTTGACGGCCTTGGCGACCTGACCGGATCCGAGCGGACCGAGGTGGGTGATCGTGCGGCCCATGGCCGACAGCACGTCGCGCGCCCGTTCGAGCTCAGCGGGCTCCCCGCCGACCATGATCGTCAGCGTCCCCGCCACAGCGCCCTCCGAGCCTCCCGAGACGGGCGCGTCGAGCATGGCGACGCCGCGGGCCGCCAAGCGTGTCCCGAAGTCTCGTGCACTGGCGGGGCTGATCGTCGAGCAGTCGACGAGCAGCGACCCGGCCCCGAAACCCTCGGCCAGGCCATCTGGGCCGAAGACAACCTCGCCCACCTGCGGTGAGTCGGTCAGGCAGGTGACGACCACTTCGCTGTCACGCGCCAGGTCGCGTGGGCTGTCCGCCTCGACGGCTCCGAGCGCCAGGAGCGGCTCCGCCCTGCCGGGTGTCCGGTTCCACACGGTGAGGGCGAACCCGGCCCGGGCGAGATTGGCCGCCATGGCCGAGCCCATTGTCCCGAGGCCCGCAAAACCCACCCGTTTCTCCGCTGACCGTTCGGCGCCTGTGTCCGTCATGATGTCTCCTCTCCCGATTGCCACCGCAATAGCCTTGGCGAAGCATGGCCCCGTCCTCTCCTCCGGGCACGAACGCGCCGGAGCCGGTCCCGAGCCGGCTTGATCACCGTGACCGCCGCGTCCTCGAGGCGATCGACGAGGACGAAGTGCTCGCGCTGCTCTGCGAGCTGATCGCGCGGCCGAGCGAGAACCCGCCCGGGGACGAGGGCGCCTGCGCCCAGTTTCTCTCGAGCTTCCTCGAAGAGCACGGAGTCGCCAGCCGCCTCGTCGAGGTCGCGGCGGGCAGGCCGAACCTTTACGCCACCATCGGCGCCCCGGGCCCGACGCTCGTGTTCTGCGGGCACCTCGACACGGTGCCGGCCGGCGAGGGTTGGAAAGGCGACCCTTTCCAGGCGACCCTGGTGGGCGAAAACCTTTACGGCCGCGGCGCCTGCGACATGAAGGCCGGCCTCGCAGCCATGACCGAGGCGCTGCTCGCCGTGAAGCGGTCGGGCGTCTTGGCGCGGGGAAGCCTCGCTCTTCACGCCGTCATCGACGAGGAGGTGGGCTCCAAAGGCGCGAAGTTGGCGGCGGCCCATCAGGTCGCTGACTGGGTCGTCGTCACGGAGCCCTCGAACGGACGGGTGTTCGCCGTCGGCAACGGGCAACTCAACTTCGAGGTCGTGTTCCACGGCAAGGCGGTGCACAGCTCGCATCCCGAGGACGGGCGCAACGCGATCGACGACGCCGCCGGCTTCATCCGCCTTCTCGAGGAGGAGTCCCGTCGCCTGGCGGGCGCCCCCTTCCCGGGGATCGGGCCGGCGACGATCTCGGTCGGGCTCATCGAAGGCGGCCGCGGGGGCTCCACGGTCGCCGACCGTTGCCAGCTCACCGTCGACCGCCGCCTGCTTCCCTCCGAGAGCCTGGAGGGCGCCGAGGCGGAGCTGCGCGCTCTCCTCAACCGGCTGGGGACCGAACGCCCGGGACTGCGGTGGGAGATGACGCGCACCGTCGCCTTTCCACCGCTTCACGGCGCCAACGCCAGGCACTTGGAAGAGGTCCTCGAGGGCGCGCTCGCAGACCTCGGGGGCAGCACGGCCGGTGAGCGTCAAGGCATGCGGTTCGCGACCGACGCCGCCTGGTACGAGGCCGCCGGTTGCCCGGCAGTCGTCTTCGGCCCCGGTGACGTGACGATCGCCCACCAGCCGAACGAGCACGTCGCGATCGACGAAGTCAACGTCGTGACCCGGGTGCTCGCGCTCTGCGGCGCGCGCCTGCTGGCCTAGCGCCTGCGCGCTCAGGCGACGGCTCTCGCGGCCGTCGTCTCCTCGGCCTCGAGGGTGACCGCGACGGCACGGACCACCGCGGCGATCCTGAGCGCCTCGTGGAGCTGCTCCCTGCCCATGCCCAGCTCGCGAAGCTTGTGCTCGTGAGCCGCGAGGCAGCCCCCACAGCCGTTCAGCGCGCTGACGGCGAAACACCAGAACTCGAAGTCCTCCGCCTCGACGCCGCCGTGGGTGCCGATGACCTGCATCCGGAGCCGAGCCGGAATGTCCTCGTACTCCTTCGCACCCTCGTCTGCCAGCAGGTGCTTGCTCCGGTAGTAGATGTTGTTCATCGCCATGATGGCAGCAGCGGCCTCGGCCGCCTCGAAGGCCTCCCCGGAGAGATGCTCCCTCGCCTCCCCGGCGAGCTCGACGAGGGTGCGCTTGCCTCGTGAAGCGATCGCCGTCGCCAGCACCGTGCCCCAAAGACGCTGCTCGGGCAGCGTCGACACGGCGATGGTCGAGTCGAGGTTCAGTCGGAGGTCCTTGGCGAAAGGCGGCAGCGCCTCTTTCAGCGCGGCGACGCCCATCAGGCGCTCTTGCTCATGAGCGCCTTCGCATCGAGCGTCGCCGCTCCCTTGTGCCAGTTGCAAGCGCAAAGCTCGTCGGTCTGCAGGGCGTCAAGCACCCGGAGCACCTCCTCGACGTTGCGCCCGACCGAGCCCGCGGTCACCATCACGAACTGGATGATGCCCTCTGGGTCGACGAGGAAGGTCGCCCGGTCGGCGACTCCGTCGCTGTTGAGCACCCCGAGGTCGGAGACGAGCCTGCGGTCGAGGTCAGACAGCATCGGGAAGGGAAGCTTCTTCAGGTCCTCGTGCTGGTTGCGCCAGGCGTAGTGGACGTACTCGTTGTCGACCGAGCCTCCGAGCACCTGCGCGTCACGGTCGGCGAACTCGCCGTTCAGGCGCCCGAACTCTGCGATCTCGGTTGGGCAGATGAAAGTGAAGTCCTTGGGCCAGAAGAACACGACACGCCACTTGCCCTCATAGGTCGAAGAGTCGATCTTCATGAAGTAGTCGTCGGGGCTCTTGGCCTCGATCGCGCTCAGGTCGCCGGGGACGAGCGCTGTGAGGGAGAACTCCGGGAAACGGTCGCCGATAC
>JBEKBT010000075.1:0-16574 GCA_050015255.1 Acidimicrobiales bacterium | reverse complement strand
TCGGTACTTGTCCACGCTCCTGAGACACCGGAGACTCATAAGCCGACAGTGACCAAAGGCAACTCCTCGGGTCGGTTGATCCATGCTGCCTCAGGCAGCTGCGGTGCGCTCGGCGGCTTCCTGAAACGTCCGGGGTGGGCGAGGTAGGCGGCGTCGAGCACGCGCTGGCGCTTCTCCCGGACGAGCTCGGCCCGGCCGAAGTAGACGTCGGCCGGGGTGTTGAGGGCGATGCCAGAGTGGCGGTGCTCGCCGTTGTAGTAGACGAAGAACTCTCCGCAAAAGGCCCGGGCGTCCTCGATGTTGGCAAAGCGCCTGGGAAAGGCCGGGAAGTACTTGAGTGTCTTGAACTGCGCCTCCGAATAGGGGTTGTCGTTCGACTGGTGCGGGCGGGAATGGCTCTGGAGGACCCCGAGATCACACAAGAGCTGGGAGACGGTCTTCGATGTCATCGAAGAGCCCCGGTCGGCGTGGATGGTGAGCCGGCCGGCTCCGATGCCCTGGGCGTAGATGGAGTCAGCGATCAGGCCCTCGGCCAGGGTCGCCGACTCGCGGCTGGCCACCAGCCAGTTGACGACGTAGCGGCTGAAGACGTCCAAGATGACATAGAGCTGGTACCAGGTCCACTTGTGCGGGCCGGCCAACTTGGTGATGTCCCAGCTCCACACCTGGTTCGGGCCTGTGGCCACGAGCTCTGGCTTCACGTGGGCCAGGCGACGCGCCACCCGCCGGCGCTCTCGCACCTGCTGGCGCTCCCTAAGCAAGCGGTAGAAGGTCGAGATCGAGGCGAGGTAGATCCCCTCGTCGAGCAGCGTCGCCCAGATCTGAGCCGGTGCCTTGTCGCAAAAGCGCTCCGAGTCGAGCACCTCGACGATCGCCTCGGCCTCTTGAGAAGCGATCTTTCGCGGTGAGGGTGGACGTGGCACGGGCGGGCCGAAGCAGGGCTGGCGCCGTGCTCGGTAGTGGCTGGCCCGCGGGCGCCCCATCACCTGACAGGCTCGTCGTCGCCCGATGAGTGGGGCGAGCTCGTCCACGGCCCCGTCCAGGACCTCGGCAACACGTCGTCGGAGGCCGCGCTCTTCGAGATCTCCTCCAAGAGCGCGTGTACTTTTCCCTGCACCTCGATGACCGCCTCGGCCTGGGCAAGCTTGGTACGCAGGTAGGCGACCTCGTCGCGCAGCTTCAATGTTTCGGAGTAGGTCGGCCCTCCCCGGCCGCCGTCTTGGCGACCCATGGCCGCCTTCAACAAGCCCTGGCGGTGCTGGCGGCGCCAGTCGGTTATCAAGCTCGAGTAGAGCCCCTCCCGGCGCAGGATCGCCCCTCTCTCGCCCGGCTCGCTGCAGCGGTCGTACTCGGCCAGGATCGCCAGCTTGTACTCGGCCGTGAAGACCCGTCGGATGCCGGTCTTGTGATAGTTAGGCCGGCCTGTCCCGTCGCTCGCCACGCCGTCTCCCACATGCCAAGTATCGGCTTTGTAGATGGCGGCACGCGGCCGGGGGTTCACCACCCGTCGCTTGTCGGGACCGGCCGGGCCGTCTCCTGGTTCCAGGTTGTGCGTCATTGCTCGACACCTTCCCCGCCCTCATTGCTCAGATGGTGGATGGTGAAGATGTCTCAGGGTTTGTGGACACAGAGGGCGTACCAGCACACCAGACGCGACCCATTGGCGTTGTGTCTGTGGCGGTCTGCTCGATCTTGCCCCGCGGCCGGTTGCTCTGGACCCAGCTGCCTTTAGGGGCCGGCCGCCGACGTTGTGGCGATACGCGGAAGCATTGCTGGTGAACTTGAATGAGCCACGGCTCGCAGCGCTGAGCATGGGCGAAGGCTTCACGCCACTGGTCGCCGAACGGATCGGCAGCTTCGACATTGCAATGAAAGTGGAGTTCGTTTCTCCGACACTCTCGTTCAAGGACCGCGGTGCCGTGGTCCTCGTGGCTCACGCGCTGCAGCTCGGCGTGAATCACGTCGTTGCTGACTCCTCCGGTAACGCGGGCACAGCGATCAGCGCCTACGCCGCGCGAGCGGGCATACGATGCACCGTTTTTGTTCCGGAGGCAACGTCGCCAAATAAGCTCGCGCAGATGACCGCTCACGGCGCTGACGTAACTGTCGTCCCCGGCAGCCGCGAGGACGCGGCCGCTGCCGCAATCGAGGCAGTGGAGTCCTCCGGGGCGTTCTACGCCAGTCATGTCTACAACCCGTTCTTCACCGAAGGTATCAAGACATATGGCTACGAAATTTGCGAGCAGTTGAGTTGGACGGCGCCGGACACCCTCGTCATCCCCGTCGGCAACGGCACCATGTTGCTCGGTGCCCACCTCGCGTTCATGGAGCTGAAGGCCGCTGGAATCATCGACCGCACGCCACGCATCATCGCCGTGCAGGCGGCCGCGTGTGCTCCCATCGCCGAGGCGTTCTCTACCGGGACGCAATCGATCGTCCCAGTGCGCAACACCGGTACCCTGGCCGAAGGCATCGCGATCGCTGAACCAGCGCGTGGAACGCAGCTGCTCGAGATAGTTCGTGGCAACGGCGGCGTGTTCGTGACCGTAGATGACGACGAAATTCTCAAGGCGCAGTGGCTCCTTGCCAGACGCGGCTGGTACGTCGAGCACACTGCCGCTGTACCGCTCGCCGGTGCGCTGAAAGCGCATGCATCCGGCACGGAGCTGGGGCGGTCCGTGTTGCCGCTATCCGGGGCAGGACTGAAGTCCGCGTGAAGCCAGCCGGGTAGGCGATCCGCGTTGGGGCCGGTGCCCGTGGCTGAGCGTGTCGGAACGTCGCAGGCTCAGTCGCCCTGTCTGGGCAGCGAGATGCTACGGGCTGTACAAGCACATCAGTCAGGGAGATGACCATAAGGCTAAGGGTTCACCGCACGTTTGATTGTGCAGTTGTCGGTGTGAGTGTGTAGTTCCAGTCACCGTGGAAGTCGTGGCGGGTGAGGGGCAGGGCAGCCAGTTCCTTGTCGGAGACCTTTACCCCGACATGCTGCATTCGCTGGCCGCGCTGGGCGAGCGATCGAGTCGCAACTGTGAAACGGTTCCAGAGTGGGCTGCGCAAGGACCTCGACGCCGTTATGTCGCGGACCGCGCGCGATGGCGTCCTGCAAGGGGCCCGGGAGGTTGGCTCGCCTGCCACTTCATTGGAACTGACATCGTTCCTCCATCGGTTGGTGCGCCCCCAGGCCAGGCCAGCTAGCCCGCCCGATCGTTTCCGATATCAGGTTCTGGACGCAGACCCGGCCGTGGGGGCGCGCTGTCAAGTTAAGGCACTGGCCCTGTGATGAGCCTTGGAGACTGATTGCAGTCGGGTTTCAGCTCGTCGGCGTAAGCGCCGGCACCGGAGAGGCCTCAGCTCGCCGTTCCGATCCGAGTTCTGAAGCAATCCCGCTGAGTACCAACCCGAGTTCGCCACAGTTCCAGAAGGCCCAGAAGGTCTGCGCCTACCTCAATCCTTGAGGCATGGGGAGCGGGATGACCGACCCTGGGTCACCCGGTCGGGGGGGGGACCTACCAACCCGCCCCTACGCCGCCACGTGGGCGAACGTGGGCGCCTGTCGTGGGCGACGGCCGACCCGGAGCGGAGGCGGAATCGGCCCGGGAAAGCCGAGGATCGGAGAGTAGAATAGATGTTGCATCATTCCTCGAGCGGGCAGGCTTCACATGCTTCCTGTCCAGGTCTTTAGCTTTTCCAGCATCCACACTGTGGTGTCTCTCCAGGATGCAGTTCTAGCTGCAGCGAAGAAGTCCAGCAGCAGCTCCTCCACGTTGATCATTGTTGTTTTGCTGTTCGCGGTCGGCTACATGTTCCTGATCCGGCCCCAGCGTCAGCGCCGACAGCGCCAGCTTCAGGTCAGCAAGCAGATCTCGGTCGGGGACAAGGTGATGCTCACCTCGGGCATCATCGGCCGGGTCGAGGGTTTCGTGGGCGACCACGCGAGGATCGAGGTCGCCCCCGGGGTGATCATCGAGGTCGTGCGCCGGGCGGTGTCCCAGCGCTTGGACGAGGCAGGCGATGGCGGTTACGACCCTGATGGCGGCCGAGGCCTGAATCGGCCATTTCGCTGAGGCACAGGCACTTCGGAAACAGGAAGGAACGGGCTGGCGGTCGACTGGGGCTTGACGCCGTCAGGATCTCAGTGCAGGGGCCGCCGCCGCGGACCGGTCAATGCCACCACGAATGCGACGATGACGAGCACGGCGCCGAGCGCGATACCCGCGTAACCACGATTCGTGTGCTTGCTGACCACGTGAGCCGCGTACCCAGGGAAGAACGTCGGCAGCGAGTGTACCGGCTGGGTGAGGTACAGCACACCGACCACGATGGCGGCGACTCCGACGATGAGCAGGATTATCGAATAAGAGACGCCGACACGAGGCGTGCGTCGCGCTGGCTGGTGGGCAAGCGGGTGATAGAGCATCGGGTTTCGAGTCGGCACGCTCCTCATGGAACCCGTCATGCGGTCGGACCCTTCGATACGAGGCCGCACCGGCATGGCGCGCTCGCCTTCGGTGGGGGTCAGGGTGAGACTTCGGCCTCAAAGAGCGCGTAGGAACTCGCTGGCAGCTCGAAGATGGCGACGCCCTCGCGCACCTTCACGCTGTGCGAGACGAGCTCAACCTCCTCGACCCCGGCCACGGTTGATCGCCGTTCGCTCTCGGTGACGGTCGTCAGTGCCGGCGTGCCGGCGATCCCTCCCTGTCTGAGGCACAGCCGGATCGCCTCCGTCTCGGTCGAGCGATTAACTAGCGTCACGGCGAGGCGGCGACCCGCCACGTCGGACGTCGAGGTCGCGTCCAGGACCTGGAAGGGGCCGAGGTCGCGTACCCGATGCGGCCAGCGGCTCAACTGCTCGGCGGGGGCTTCGACGGTCGGGCCGTTGACGACAACGTCGAGCGCCACCTCTAGGTGGCCTCGTGAGGCGAGCATGAAGGGGTAGAAGATGGGCTGGGCGACGGCGCGCTCGGGCGTGGTGACGATGGGCGCGATGGCGTTGACGAGCTGGGCGAGGTTCGCCATCGCCACGTCGGCGCACCTGCGCACCAAGATGTTGAGAAACAGCCCGACGGCCAGCGCATCGGAAAAGACGTAGCGCTCTTCGAGCGCGCCGGTCATGCTGCGGAACCAGACGTTCCACTCGTCGTAGACAATGCGCGGCGGGCTCGGCAGACGCTGCAAGTAGGCAGCGCGCCGCAGCAGCACCGAGGCGGTCTCGATGGCTCGCTCAGCGGCGTGCGGCGCGAGCACGTTGGTCCAGTAATCCTCCGACCCCGTGTAGAGGTGGATGGAGTGCAGGTCGACGAGCCCGGCCATACCATCGATGACGCGGGCGTCCCAGTCGGACCACCCGAGCTCGCCGCAGGACACGAGCCTCGCCGCCGGGTCGATCATTTTGATCGCCCGCGCCCAGCGCGTCGCCTCGGCGACGTACTCCTCGGCGGACATGGCTCCGACCTGCCAGGCGCCGTAGATCTCGTTCCCGAGACCCCACCACCGAACGTCGTAGGGCCGCTCGTGCCCACCGGCACGACGGCGATCGGCCCAGTAGGTCGCGCGCTCGCTGTTGCAATACTCGACCCAGGCGAGCGCCTCCTCGAGGGAGCCGCTGCCCATGTTGAAACAGATGTAAGGCTCCGCGCAGAGCGCGTCGCAGTACTCGATGAACTCGTCAGTGCCGAAGCGGTTCGACTCGGTGCCGCCCCAGGCAAGCTCCGGCCGCACCGGACGAGCATCCTTGGGGCCGATCCCGTCCTGCCAGTGGTAGTTCGAGACGAAATTGCCGCCGGGCCAGCGCAGCACCGAGATGCGCAGCTCCTTGAGCATCTCTAGCACGTCGAGGCGAAAACCGCGCTCGTCGGCGAGTGGCGATCCCTCTTCGTAGAGCCCTCCGTAGATGCAGCGTCCAAGGTGCTCGATGAATCCGCCGAACACCCGCCGGTCAAGCGCGCCGAGCCGGCGCCTGCTGTCGATGGCGACCTCGATCACATGCCGCTCCCTCTAGTCTCCGGTCCGGTCGGGGGACGCGAGGCGCCGCGCGCGCGGTCCAGCGGTTCTGATCCTGCCGGACCAGACCCCGCCGGGCGGGAGTCCGTCGGCGCGCCACGTGCCACCGTCCGGCCGCGTGAAGCGCCGCGCGCCGCCTGCCCGACAGCCGCGACGCTGGGACGCTCGGCGCGCCACCTAGGCCCGCTCGAGTCGCGCACGACGAGGTCGACCGGTAGCAGCAACGGCTCGAGCGCGACCTCTTCGCCGCCGGTCGATCGCAGGAGGAGTTCGACACAGGCTGCGCCGGTGTCGTGGAAGGGGATGCGGACAGTCGTGAGCGGCGGCGCGAGGAAGGCGGCGAAGGGCAGGTCGTCGCAGGAGACGACCGCGACGTCGTCGGGCACGGCGCGCCCGAGCGACGCGAGGGCGTCGAGCACCCCGACAGCCATTACGTCGCTGTGCACGAAGAGCGCGTCGAGCGCCGGAACACGCTCGAACAGGAGGCGAACGGCGCGCGCCGCGCCGGCGGGCGTCCAGTCAGCTTCGATAACGAGGTCCTCGGCGACCTCGAGGCCGGCTTCGCGCTGCGCCTCCTCGAACCCGTGCAAGCGAGAGCGCACTACCCGGCGACGGAACGGCCCGGAGACCGTCCCGAGGACCCGGCGCCCGCCGGAGAGGAGGTGATCGGCGGCAAGCCGGCCTACCTCGCGGTGGTTGGAGCCGACGAGCGGGACTCCGCCGCCGGGGACGTGGTGCAGGCTGACCGCCGGGCCGTAGCGACGCAGCAGCTCCGCCACCTCGCTGTCCTCCTCGAGCTGGGGGGCGGCGGCGATGATGCCGTCAACGCGCCGCTCGACGAGCGAACGCACGAGTGCCGGGCCGTCGTCGTCGTCGTCGGCGAGATTGCCGACGAGCACCGAGTGGCCGTACGCGCGCGCGCGCCGCTCGGCTCCGACGACGAACTCGGCAAGCGCGGGGTCGGAGAGACTTCCCGCCACGAGGCCGATCGTCATCGTCTTCTGGCGCACGAGGCTGCGGGCGAGCGAGTTGGGAGAGTAGCCGAGCTCGCGCGCGGCGGCCTCGATTCGCTCGGCTGTGGCCGGTGCGACGCGCACCGACCCGCCGTTCAGCACCTTGCTCGCCGTCTGGAAGCTCACGCCGGCGAGCGTCGCCACCT
Source organism: Acidimicrobiales bacterium (assembly GCA_050015255.1). Classification (GTDB taxonomy): domain Bacteria; phylum Actinomycetota; class Acidimicrobiia; order Acidimicrobiales; family Bog-793; genus Fen-455. The sequence goes on along the minus strand of JBEKBT010000075.1, from coordinate 9,415 downwards.
CCTTGAGCGACGGGTACCTCGTCACCGCGACGTCCTCCTCGTCCACCCGTCAAACCAGACCCTCATCCGCGAGCGACCACGGTTCGCCCACAGGGCGTACGGCACGAGGACGACCGGCTGTGAGCTTGAGGCCTCATGCGAGTTGGACACCCCCTGATGGCGCGACCGTACGCCCGCGGCGACGCGATAGAGCGTTGCCTCGCCATCACGCCGTCGGCGCCCCGCAGCCACGAGGGCCGGCGCGCTGCCGAGCTCCTTCGGACCCGGTCGCTCCTCGAGGCCGGCGGCCACGTCGAGCTCGAGCGATGCCGGGTCAGCGCGCTCGCGCTGATCGAAATGCTCCGCGCAGTAGACGACCGGACCTCGTCGGACGGCAACCTGGCCGCGCACGTCGTGCACGCGCCAGTCGGCCTCGACGAGCTCGGGCTGCTGCGGGAGCTCGAGCACGACGACGTCACCGGGCTGCCAGCGCCGCGTGAGCGCCAAGTACCCGCCGCGCGGGGCCTCGGCCGCGTCGTGCTGTGCGACGCCGTTGACGAGCGGCGCAGGGACGGACTGGCACCAGCTCGGGATGCGCAACCCGAGGGTCCAGTCCTCGCCGCCGCCTTCGCAACGCTCGATCGTGACGGTAACCCGCGAGCCCGAGGGCACATCGGTGTCCACCCGGAGCGCGACCGACGTGCCGCTTCCCACTTTCGTCTCGAGGCGGAGCGGCGCGTACTGCTGGATCTGTACGCCGGTGCCGTCGACGGTGACGAGATATTGCTCGAGCTGCGCGAGGAAGCGCATGACGTTGGTCGGGCAGCAGGGGCAGCGGAACCAGGGGGCGCGCGCCACGTCGGCGTCGGAGGCAAGCGGGTTGGCGTAGAAGAAGCTCGCCCCGTCGAGGCCGACACCGGCAAGCACCGCGTTGTGCAGTACTAGTTCGAACCGGTCGGCATAGCGGGCGTCGCCATGCAGCAGGAGCATACGCCATGACCACATCGCCACGGCGATACCGGCGCAGGTCTCGCAATACGAGCGCGCGCTCGGCAGCTCGTAGGGACGGCCGAACGCCTCCCCGGCGTGGCGTGACCCTACACCGCCGGTGACATACGACTTGCTCGTCTCGAGCTCGTCCCAGCGCGTCGCCAGCGCGTCCTCGAGCCTTGCGTCGCCGGACTCGGCGAGAACATCGGTCATCCCCGCCGCGAGATAGAGCGCGCAGACGGCGTGACCATCGAGGTGGGGGTCGTCGGGCGTCGGCAGGGCGACGTCCTCCCACTCCGAGAGCCCGCTGCCGATAAACACGTCGTAGCGGCCACGCCGCGCGTCGAGGAGCCTCCGGGCGAGGTCGAGATAGCGGGGCTCACCGATCAGGCGCGACAGCTCGACGAGCGCCATCTCGATGCCGGGATGGCCGAGGTTCCACCCCGTCGGCCGGCGCCCCGCCGCCCGGTCAAGCTGGTCGACGCCACGGCGCGCCAGCTCGAGGAGGCGCCCGTCGCCGCCGCCGCGGGCCTCGGCGATGCCCGCTTGGATGAGATGGTGAAGGTTGTAGGTCTCGTGGTGGTCGGTGTTCCGCTGGTAGCGCTCGGCGGGGTGCAGCACCTGCATGTAGGTATGCAGGTAGCCGTCGGGCAACTGGGCGTCCTCGAGCACGCTGAGGACCCGCTCGCTGGCGGCGGCGACGTCCTCGTCGAGTCCGCGCCGGCGTTGCCACTGCACCGCCTCGAGCCACTTGTAGACGTCGGAGTCGGCATAGCTCGCACCCGCGTAGCAGAGCTGGTGCCGTCCCGCGGCGAGCGTGAAGTTTCCGATCGTGCCCGCGGCAGTGAGCATCTCGTACCCGTGGCGCAGCGACACCTCGGCGTTGGTGCGCTGGCGGCGTGTCAGCTCGCCGCCCGCGAGGCTGACCGAGCCGTCCGCAAGCGGTCGCAGCGCGGAGCGCGCGGCCGGTCCCGGCAGGACCGGAGGGGCGGCTGCTGGACCAGCTGTCACGGCGCTCACTTCAGGCTCCCAGCGGTCATGCTCGTCGAGATGCGGTCACTCAGGAACGCATACGCCACGACCGTCGGTGCCATCGCCATCACTGTCGCGGCGAAGGCCTGCGGGTAGTTAACCGCGTACGAGGTGATGAAGGACAGGATCCCCACCTGGATTGTCTGGGCGCTCGGGCCGGCGCTCAGCAGGTTGGCGAAGAGCAGCTCATTCCAGGAGTTGATTGTGAGGAAGATCGCTGCGGTGGCCAGACCGGGCCAGCAGAGTGGGAGCAGCACGCGTCCGAAGACGCCGTGGAATGACGCCCCGTCGATGCGCGCCGCCTCGACGATCTCCTCGGGGATCGTGTCCATGTACCCCTTCACGATGAGGAACCCGACGGGCAGTGATGTGCCGACGTAGACGAGCGCGATCCCCCAGACCGTGTTGTAGAGGTGGAGGTGGTAGACGAGGTAGAAGATCGGCGTCATGAAGGCTGTGAAGGGAACAAGCAACCCGACCGAGAGCAGGATGCGCGCCGGTCCGTTCAGCTTGAAGCGGTGGCGCAAGGCGTAGGCGGCGAGGGTCGAGACGGCGATCGTCACGACGGTCGCAGTCGCGGCAATGACGACACTGTTCCTGAAGAAGTCTGCGAGCGGCTCGGCGTCCCAGGCGCCGGTGAAGTTGGCGAAGGACCAGTGAGCGGGCATGCCGAAGGGACTCTTGAACAGCTCGGGCGTTGTCTTGAAGGCCGAGACGACGAGCCACAGCAACGGCACGATGGTGATGACGAGCATCACGGCGAGAAATAGCCACTTCCCGCCGGCGGCGATCGAGCGCACGGCGCCGCGCCGGCCAGGGCTGACGGCACGCGCCGCCGCAGGGGGGGCATAGCGATCGGGAATCGCAGTCATCACGAGCGCTCGATGATGCGCAGCACGAGCAGCACTGCCGTCATGAGGATCGCACCGATGACGACGCTGACCACGCCGGCAGCCATCGCCAGGCCGTACGAGTTGGCGGTCACCATCTCGTTGTAGACGTAGAGCGAGAGGTTCATCGTCCGGCTCATCGGGCCGCCGTCGGTCATCACGAAGGGGTACTCGAACATCCGCAGCACATAGCCGACGAGGAAGATCGCCCACAAGGCGATCGAGCGCCGGATCGCCGGGATCGTGATGTGTAGGTCGAGCTGCCAGACCTTGGCGCCGTCGAGGGCGGCCGCCTCGTGTAACTCGGCCGGAATCGTCGAGATCTGGCTGAGAAAGAGCACCATCCCGAAGCCGATGTAGATCACGAACGGCACCATGATCGCGAACTGCGCGGTGCTCGGGTCGGACAGCCAGGTGTGGGTGAGTGAGGGAAGCCCGATCGAGCTGAGGACGCCATTCACGAGCCCGACGTTCGGTGCCCACATGAAATACCACATGAGCGCCAGGATCGTCGAAGAGATCACGCTCGGCACGAACAGGACTGTGCGCAGCAGCTTCCAATAGCGCGGACGGTGAGACAGGATGAGCGCCGTCACGAGACAGAGCGGAGTTTGGACGAACAGGCCGGCGGCCCCCCAAGCAAGGGTGTTGTAGACCGCCGAGCGGAAGGTCGGGTCATCGTAGAGGTAGCGGTAGTTGCCGAGGCCGACGTAGGTCGCCGGCCCGATTCCAGCCCACTGCGTGAAGCCCATCACCACGACGAACACGAACGGGAAGACGACGAACGCAAGCGACAGCAGTACGGATGGCCCCAGGTAGGCGGCGAGGTGACGGGCTTTGATCATGGGTTCGGGCACCGCGCGGCGGACGTATCGCCGCGCGGTGTTCCCTCCTTTTCCTCGACGTCCAGTCGGGCTCCGCGCGCTCCGCGCCTGACCCAGAGGACCGGCTGCGTGCGGAGGCTAGCCGTTCAGGCTTTGCAGGCTCGACACAAACTTCTGCGGCGTTGCATTGCCGAGAACGAGCTCTTCGAGCAGGTTCGGCAGCTGCGCCTGGGCTTGTGGGGTCATGTAGCGCTCGATGTTGACGACCTTGGTCGGCGCCGCGTTCGTCAGGGCGACCTCCTCCCTCAACAGGCAGCTGGCGCTCGCGAAGGCCTTGCCGGTGGTCGGGATCTTGACGATGAGCGGGAACTGTCCCTGTGTCGCCATGAGGTCCGCGCTCGGCGCAGACGTGTAGAACTTCATCCACTGCACCGCGGCGGACTGCTCAGCCGCGTTCGAGATCTTCGCCGCTCCCCACACGGTGAGCGCGTCGGTGATGAGCGAGCCGGCCGGGTCGGATGAGGTGCCTGCCGACGGCGGGGCGGCCGCACCGATCGACGCACAGGTGTTCGGGAAGCTCTTCTGAATCGAGCTGATCAGCCACGGTCCGTCGATGACCATCGCCGCGTGGCCATCAAGGAAGTCGGCCGATCCCACGGCGTAGTTGCCGCCGACGGCATCTTTGGCGGCCCAGGAGAACAGCTCTTTCAGCTCGGTCGACGCCTTGACGAGCGGGGCGGTCGAGAGGTGCGTTGCGTAGTACGCGTTCGTCCCGCCGGCACTGATCGCGAGGGCGCTAAGCACGTTCATCGCGTACCAGGCGTCGTCGGCGGTGAACAACGCGAGCGGGGCGATGCCGGCGGCTTGGAGCTTCTGCGCGTCGGAGAAGAAGGCCGACCAAGTTGTGGGGAAGCTCGTGATCCCGGCCTTCTTGAAGAGCTGCTTGTTGTAGTACACGACCGTCGACGACTGGTCATCGGGGATAGCGACGGTGTCACCGCTGATCGTGAGGGTCTTGATCGCCTGCGACGTGAGGCTGGCCGCCCACGAGGGATCGGCCTGCAAGTACGATGCCCAGTTGATCAACTTAGCGCTGCCGTACTTCTCGAGCGAGAGGTCGCTCGGGTTGAAGTTGTAGAGGAAGACGTCCGGTGGCGTGCCCACCGCGATCTCGGTGCGGATCTTCGCCTGCAGCAACGGCCAGTCGGCCGTCGTCTGCGAGACGACCTGGACGGTTCCCTTGTGCGCCGCGTTGAACTGCTGGATCAGCTTGTTCAGCACCTGCCCACGGGCGATGTTCGACGTGAAGTTTGACACCACGTCGATAGTGACAGCCGCGCTCGCGCTCGGCCGCAGGACTGCCCCCGAGGCCGTCCCGACACCTGCCGACACGCACCCGAGCGCTGCAGCAGTACCGAGCGCGGTGGCGAGCAGTGCCCCTCTCTTCCAATGCACGATCATCTTCGATCCCTCCGATCCGCGGATGGTCCCGCCGACGGAGCGAAGCTTCGCTCCGCTAACCTGAGCCACTCGCTGCGCAAGCTGGACTTTTGTCGCTGCCGCTCACGGCTAGCCGCAGCCATGGGCCGCTCGTGACGGTCAGCGACGCGGGATCGTATCACCCTTTACAGTGTCGTTGTCGAAGCAAAACCGTGTGGAGCTGCCCGCCTGACCGCAGAGCGAAGGTTCGCCTTCGGGGCTCGCGACGGGCCTCGGAGCGTCCGAGTCAAGCGTGCGCCTGTCCGGACCGATTCGTGCGTGACGATCACCGTCGCCCCTCGCTGAGATTGCGGATCGGGATGAGACTGCGTCATTGCCAGATGAAGGCATGGACGCTCGTCACAACAAGGGGCGTCTGGGCAGCACACCTTATGCTGCCTAACCTCCCTGTTTCACGCCAGGCCCGGACACGGTCGCTCGGTGGAGCCAGCGTTGGCTGGAGCTCCGGAAGGCCGTGTAGTACGGGCCCTTCTCGGTGCCTCGCGCACGAGGCTGTTGCACCACGGGCGACAGAGCCAGTAGCCCGCGAACAACTCGATCTGCCCGGCGCGCCTATCTGCCGCCGCCCCCTCCCTACAAGCCAACCGCGCTAGCCGCGTTCTCACGAAACAGCGAACCCTCTCGTATGTAGCGACGAAGCATGGCCGTGCCCTTGTGGCCTGTCTGCTCTGAAATGACGCGCTCGGGGACGCCAGCCGCAGCAGCCGAGGTCGCAAGACCGGCCCGAAGTGAGTGACCTGCCACCTCGCCGGGGTCGAGCCCGGCGCAGGCGGCGCGACGCTTCAACACGAGCGCCACCGCCTGGCTGCTGAGTCGTGTTGTGCCGATGTGGCCATGGCGGTCCACGGGGCGAAAAGCCGGTCCCTCGCTGATGCCTGACAGCTCGAGCCACACGCGCCAGGCACGGACCGGGCAGGTAACCGGATTCGACCCGTAGGGGATGCCGACGGTTCGCCCGGCGCCCTCCTGGTCCGTCTTCGAGCGCCTGAGGCGGACTGTGAGCCCGTCGGTCCCTTCGGTGAGGTCGGCCACGTCGAGGCCGACCAGCTCGCTTCGGCGCAGCGCGCCCGCGAAGCCGAGGAGGAGAAGCGCCCGGTCCCGGCACCCCGCCGGGTCGGCGCCGAGTCCCTCGAGCATCGTGCGCAGCTCGGGCCCCTCGCTCCGTAGCCGTGCCACGACCTCGGCCCGCTGGGCACGGTTGAGGTGGCGGCGGAACAGGTTCGCCGCGAGGACGAACTCGATGCGCTCCTCGTCGGTGGCGAAGCGTCGTACCTCGCGAGGGTAAGAGGGCACCTTCACGCCCTCGGCGCGAAGCTCGGTCCACGCCCGTAGCCGGTGGTGGCCCTCGATCACCTCTCCGGAGTCGGCGTCGATCACGACCGGAACGAGCACACCTTGGACGGCGATGTCGGCCTTAAGTGCGGCAAACTCCTCGTCGCTGAGCTCGGGGAGGAGCTGCCAGGGCGCGCTCACGACGCCCTCAGTTCGTCTACTGCGAGCACTTGGTCGTTCGCGGCATCTGCGAGGCCACAAACCGCTTCAGGGCGCCTCTGTCCCACCTCTACGGCCGCCAGCTCGTGTGGCAGAAACCAAGCCGTTGTGAAGTTGTTGCTCCGCGTGATCTTGCCGAGACGAACGCCGATCTCGATGTCGCCGTTGTTCGGTCGCTTTCCCTGGCGAGCCAGCTCGCGAACAATCGCCAGCGGTACGACACGTCTGACCTCAACGATGCTGCCTTGTTGGCCGGCGTATCGCACCGGGCGGACGTCGTCGTTGACGCGCACGCGCTGGCTGGCCGTGAACTCGCTGGTGCTCTTCCGGGCAGCGTTCCTACTACCAGCCGCGTTCGATCTAGGGGCCTGTAAGGGCCTTGTGGCCGTATTCATCGGTCTTTGTCCTCCTTATCTTCAAGTGCCGCGCGCGGCGGCGCGGTGGTGATTTCGGTGCCCGCGTGATAGCTGGGGCACTTCGGCGCTAGTGGCGACATGCGGGCTGGTGGGCCTGGCCCTACGAGAGAGCAGTGCTACGGCTCGGCTATCAGCTCCCGCAACCGTCGGCGCGCCATGTCGTCAATGTCGAACAGGTCCATGTCGGCATCGCGATGGCGTACCGAAGTCGACTCCAAGATCCCATCGGTGACAAGAGCACGTAGCACCGCTCTGCAGCGGCCACGAATGACCTCCGTCGATCGCTGGACCTCGTAAGAGAGTTGGTCAGCGGTGACCAGCCCGGGCTCGCAGGAAAGCAAACCTTCGATGGTTCGGCGATTCCATCGCTCCGAATAGTCAATTGCAGGCATCAGTCGTCCCATCCCTCAGCGTCGAACATTCGCGCCAGATCCCGCTCGCCCAAAGGTGGTTCGGCCTTGCATAAGACAGTGTTCACCCGCGTTTCGTGAGGTCTCGTGAGGTCTGTTCCATAACTTCCTCGCGAAGGCCCTGCATAGGGAGAAGGCACGGACGAGACCTCACCAGACGTCGCTGAGGACCCGTCACAAAAGTCCTGGTGGTGTCGGGTGTGACGGGTACTCCCGTTTCCCCACGAATCTGGCCCTCGCGCGGAGTCAACGGGGGGACCTGTCACATCCGTCACGCTCTGTCCGGGCGAGTGCTTCGCCTGCTCGTCTGCGAGGGCGATCCCGCCCCATTGACGACCGCTGTGGGTGCGCTTGGGCCGAGCGCCACCCGCCGTCAATCGGGTCGTGACTAGCTTCCAGTGCCCCGGGTCCTTTACTCCAGCGTCGAGGCACCAAGCGTCATGGGCCTCTATCAGCGCTGACGACGACACCAGGCCGCCCGGGGTGAAGGTGACGACATCGGCCAGGAACTGACCGACCGTGTCCTCACTGGCCCGATAGCCGTCGGTGGCGGCGCGGACCGCTTCGGGGGCGTTCAGCCCCTCGGCCAAGTAGATGCGGGCGCCTTCCACGAGCCATCGGAGTATGCCGGGGGCCTCGGCGGCGAGCTTGTCGGCCAGATGCTCGTCGCGCTCGTCGCTCGGGATCGTCACGTCCCAGGGGACCAGTCGCAAGCGGCGCCACATGCCTTCGTCCTGGCCCTGGACGCGGGGGCGGTGGTTCGAGAACATCACCAAGGTGTGGCTCGGGTCGAAGGCCCACTCGTCCTCGCGCATGCGGCGTGCTCGCAGCCGGTCGCCGCCTGTCAAGTTCTTCACCTGCTCGTCGTTCAACCGATCGGTGATCGCCGTCTCAGACGCCACCGCCAGGCGAGCGCGGAAGAGACTGGCCAGAATCGTCGCGTGCTGCTCGTGGTGCGAGGCGACGAGGAGCGACTTGTGTGGAGTGACGGCGTAGGGACCAAGCACGTACTGGAGCGCCCCGAAGAACTTGGACTTCCCGTTGGCGCCGCCGCCGTGGTGGACGGAGATCGTCTCTGTCGCGTACCCGGTGGCACCAGCACCGGCTTCGATCTGGAGGTAGCGACGGATCTCCGGATTCGGCTGCCAGCGCTCGAGGCAGGACTCCCACAACGGTGCCTTGGCGCGGGCGTCATAGACGACCGGGCACTGTTGGGTGCAGAGGTCCTCCGGGTCGTGCGGGCGAAGCTCGCTTGTGCGCAGGTCGATCGTGCCGTTGCGAACGTTGAGGATCGCCGGGTCAGCGTCCAGGTCCTCGTGGTCGACGATGACGCCGGGAATGCCTCGGGCCAGGCGCACCATGGCCGCCAAGGCGCTCCCCGACTCGGCACGGATGGCGGCTTTGAAGACCCGCACTCGTTCGTCGCCGGTCAGCTTTGGCACCATCGCCATGAGTGCCCGTGGGACCGACTTGGCCGCCTCGGTCACCAAGGCATCGTTGCCGTCGACAATCCACCGACCCGCTCGATAGACGATCCATCGTCCCCACTGGTGGACGTAACGAACCCGGCCGCCTGTGTGGTCCACGAAGCGTTGCGCATTGCCGGTGTCGGTGAGCCGGTAGCCGTCTGGCGCGACCCCAAGGTCATCGTCGCTCGGCTCGGTCCCGCGCGCCTCCCGCCCTAACTCCGCGCTGACCCGGGCGCTCCGGACATCACCAGCGAGCTCTACTGCCGTTGGTACCGGGGTCATGCCGCCACGCTGGCGCTCGTGTTGAGGCAATGGCCAATGGTCACAACCTCCACCGAGCGGCGTCCCAGGTGAGCCAACAAGAAGCCGTCGAAATAGTCGGCGAGCACGACGGCAGGACTTGTGTCGCTTAGC
>JBEKBT010000074.1:0-15077 GCA_050015255.1 Acidimicrobiales bacterium | reverse complement strand
AGGGGGTGACCTAGTTCCCACTGCCAGGGCTGGTCGCCCACTGGAGGAATCCAGCGAGGGGAATTTGTCGGCTGAGTCGTGGTAGTCGGCGCCTGCGTAGTTGTGGTCGTGGTCGTCGTGGTAGTCGGCGCCTGCGTAGTTGTGGTCGTCGTGGTAGTCGGCGCCTGCGTAGTTGTGGTTGGCGGCTGAGTCGTGGTAGTCGGCGCCTGCGTAGTTGTGGTCGTGGTGGTAGTCGGCGCCTGCGTAGTTGTGGTTGGCGGCTCGGTCGTGGTAGTCGGCGCCTGCGTAGTTGTGGTCGTCGTGGTAGTCGGCGCCTCGGTCGTAGTCGGCGCCTCGGTCGTGGTCGGCGCGATCGTGGTCGTCGTCCCGGTGGAAATGGAGAAAGCTGTCGAGAACGCGGCTTCAGACAGCGGCAGGGACGGCGACGGAAGTGGGCTAGAGCCTGTGTCCCAGGCAATCGCATTGCTCATATTGCTCTGCGATATCCATTGCGCGACCTGCTGCACGAAGTAGGGATCGTCGCCACCGCCCACTGTGTCACCCGAGGTCGAGCCGAGACCCCACTCCGGCAGGGCCACGGGCTTGTTGTGGACAGCGCCGAAGCTCGTAAGCCAGTTCAGCCCGTAGCTTCCCGTCAAGATGTCTTGCCACTCTGCTTGTGGACCCGGATATGAGCCAACCGCGGCGTCGAACACATCGAGTCCGACATCGTCGACGTAGGCGTCGCCAGAGTAGTATGCCGCGAGGTTGCCGACCCCCAAGTCGCCACACTCTGGGTCCCACTCGAAACGGAAGTGAGCGCCCGACACCGACTTCATGGCTGCGACGATCTGCTGCCAGTAGCTGACAAAGGCGGCCGCCCGTCCATCAGCGGCCCAAGGTATCGCTGGGTTGTTGAACTCCCAACCCAGGCGGATGATCGACGACCCTTGGCCTGCCGCGACCAGTCTCTTGGCGAGCCTTTGGAAGTGCGAGTCGTAAGCACCGGTCGCACCGGCTACCAAGCTCGTCCTGTCAGCAGCTGCCCCCGTGCTGGAGGAGTGTCCTGTCGGCAGCATGGGAACGCTCCAGGTCATCTGATAGCCGGTGCCGCTCCATTCGGACAACAACGCAGATGGGTTGCTGATGGTCGCCCACGACGTGGCGTTGAGGAAGTCCATCGCGTATGGCAGCCGATAACCCACGAGCGCGTTCACCGCCGCCACACCGTCCGGACCGTCCGCGCCCGCGTAGGCCCCGAGCACCGAACTCGGCGTTCCTTGAGCTGAAGCACCACCTATTGAGGTGATCGTCGTCCCGGTTGCGAATGCCGCCAGTACGAGCGCGCACGCGGCCCGTCTACGCCGAACGGCCGTAGGCAGCCCGGCCCTGGTTCGCGCAGGCCCCGGGGCAAAGAGATCAGCTCTTGCTGGCATGGCCAACCCACCTCGCTTGGGTCGAGCAGTCACTTTACGTAACAGTAGTCGCGCTCTATGTGAGAATCAACGCTCTGAGTGGCGTTTCAACTGCGCTTAGTCGTCAAAATAGTGAACGGCCGGCGAGGTGAAGTCACACACGAGGATGAAGGTTCGTCGGCCTCAGGAGCGTGAACTTGGCCACGATCGCCAGGTAGAAGAACTACCTGCGTTCCGAGGTGGCGAGGTGCGAACTCGACTGGGAGCTGGCCGTCGAGGACCTCCGATCCCCATCTGGTGCTCTAGGGGCCGAACCGCGCTGAAGACTTGCTACCCAGGAGGTCACCAGGCCCTGGGGAGGGCACCGCGATTCGCTCCCGGCCTCGACACGAAGCATCGCGGTTGAAAGACGGGTCTGTCCGCAGCTCTGCGAACGGCCGTCTGAGCTACCTCAGTTCATCGAGACGTTTCGGATGCGCATGCCCCTGACGATGTTCGGCACCAGGCAGACGTAACGATCGGCCGCGCCCTCGAGCGTCCATGACTCGAGTGGCAGGTCCCTTGCCCGGTTGAGCTCGTCGACATCGGTCATTACATGCGCCAGCCCTTGGACCATGACGCTCCAGCCCTGACGGCGGTCAGGCTCGTAATGGTCGGCCTCGAAGGCCACGACAAGGTCTGCCGAAGCCTCGTTCAGCTTCGTGCCCTGGGCCGATCGCCAGACAATGTCGCCGTCGAGCACGGCGAAGTTCACAGGAAGGACGACTGGCAGAGCGTGTGCGGTGAGGGCCACACGACCGACAGGCTCTTCTCGCAGCAGCTCGAGACAGTCCTCCGGGTCGAGCTCCTCGAAAACCGCTCGCTCGTCGCATTCCACATATCTAGAGTCGGCCAGAACCATGCCTCGCGGTTAGAGGCGAAAGTCACCTTGCGACAGGCCGTGCGCCCGCAAGAGCCTTACAAGGTCTCCACCTCAGCTGCGATGAAGGGCCGGTCCTTGCGGCCTAGTGCTTAGAGGCCCGTTCCCCTTCTTGCACAACGCGCTCCCGAAGAAGAAGAACAAGAGCTGTTCTCTCGGATGAAGGTCCAGCACGAGGGGATGTTGTCGAGCCTTCCCGACCGGTTCTTGATCAGGTCGACCGATGTCTACTGGAGATACTCATAGACTTAGTCATCGCCTAGGACGATCCTCGTTCAAGAACCCGACCCTGTTCATGGCGGAGTGCCCCGACGACGATCTCGAGCAGGTCCGGGTCGGCGAGGACCAGGTCGCAGAGCTGTTCCTCGGGGAACCAGGCGAGATCGTCGTGCTCTTTGGGTGCCCGGTTCTCGGGCTCTCCGGACCACGAGTCGACCACGAAGACCCGGGCGTCGTAGTCAGTTCCCGACAACCGCCCGAAAAGACGAGCCTCGCCGGGCGCGACCACGATCCCAAGCTCTTCTCGCATCTCACGGGCGAGAGCTTCGAAGTCTGACTCGCCCTGTTCGATGTGACCACCGGGCACGTCCCAACAATTCCGGGCCCACAGGCGCGTGCCGTTACGGTGCACGAGCAGGATCCGCCCCGACCTGACGAGGAGACCGCAGACGACGTCGTTGAACACCGAGTCAGAGTCGACCATGACTCATCTTGCCGGACCCCGCACGCGCGCGCGGCAAGTCACTGGATCTCGGCGTACCACCCGTCGCTGCGCAGCTGCCATGGTCCGATGGGACGGCCGATCAGGGCCTCGGCGCTGGCGCTGTCGGGCTCAGAGCCGTCGACACCCCCGATTATGCCCGGAAACCCGAGCAGCGGACCCCTTTCGCCAGCCAGCAGGTAGAGGTAGCCGGCGTACTTGTCGGTCGGGTCATTCGGTACGTAGGCGATCTTGGCGGCGCAGACGCCGGTGCTGAGTGTCAGGGCGCTGAAGTCCGATTCGATCATGAACAAGCCCTTTCTCTCGTAGGGATGCTCCGCAGGTCGATCTAGACGGCGACATCGTTCAGCGAGCAATGTCGCGGCACGTAACTGCTCATGGCTTCCAGCATCGTCCACCCCAAGAGTTCCGAAGTGCCCCCGCTGTGCACCATTCTGGGGTCGGCAACACGGCCGACCCAGGGCCCCTAGCTCGTTCAGGAAATGATGACCGAGTTTGCAGCGAGGTCCCCAAGAGTGCAATGACGTTTCCGTTACGGGCTGTGTGTAAGAGGTGACGGTTCCTCGGTTCCGGACTTGATTTGGTGCGCCCGCCCGGCCACGTCGGCTGGCCCGCCCGATCGTTCCGACGTCGGACGGACGACCTGCTTGTCCGACGCACACCAAGCCGTGGCGGGCGCAATGTCAAGCTAGGGCGCTGACCTGTGGTTGGCCTTGGGCATTGCTGTGAACACTCCCAGAGTCCGGGACTCTGAGGACCGACTTCGCACGACGATTCTCCAATACGGTCGGCTCCAATCCCAGGTGTGACGACGCTCCGCGCGACAGCCGCCCGCGCGACGGGGGCGGCGATCCGTCCCAGGGGTGGCGTCCGACAATGCCTGCGCCGCGCCCGCTCGTCGCCAGGAATCGGAAGCGATCGCAGCGCCTGGCGAGCAACTATGTTCGTTTCTTTGTGGGCGACTCCACCGACCTCAGAGCGGCTCCGCGGGGTGCCGCCGTCGGGGAGAAGAAGCCATCTTCCATCGAGCGCATCCAGCGTCTGGAGCGGCTCGAGCAGGAACGCCTGGAGGAAAAGGCCCGCAAGGAGGAGCGCCGGCGCCAGATCGTCGCCGGGGCGAAGCCCTCGGGAGGTCGGCACGACCTCGTTGACCGGATCGAGGACGTCACCAAGTACCCGATGGCCGTCTTGGGCATTGCCTGGTCGGTCATCGGCATCATCGTCGTCACGGCCGACGTCAACGGCTCGGCCTCGAGGTTCCTCGTCGGCACGCTGTTCGCCGTGTGGGCGATCCTGCTCGTCGAGTACCTAGTGCGCCTCGTGATCAGTCCCGACGCCCGCGGTTATGTCAAGCGGCGGTGGGCGGAACCGGCGACCGTGGTGCTACCTCCGCTGCAGGGCTGGCGGCTTGTAGGGATGGAGAAGATGAGCCTCATCCTGCGCGAGGGCGAGCTGCGCTTGGAGGCGATCCTCAGGCACCACAGCCTTTTCCGGGTCCTTATCGCCGCCATGGCGACTCTCCTGCTCGGGGCCTGGATGGTGCTCCTTTTCGAGGAGAACGCCAAGGGGGCCAACATCCACAGCTACCCCGACGCCCTTTGGTGGGCCATCGTCACGGTGACCACCGTGGGCTACGGGGATCGTTACCCGGTCACCGAGGGAGGACGCGTAGTGGCCGCGGTCTTGATGCTTGTGGGGATCGGCCTCATCGGTGTGCTGACCGCGACCGTGGCGTCGGTGTTCATAAAGGAGCACACCGACGCCAACAAGGCAGAGCTTAAGAAGAGCCACGCGGATCTGGGCCAACAGTTGGCTGTGATCAGCGATCGGCTGGCCGACGTCGAGCGTCGGCTCGGTACCAGCCCTGAAGACGTGGCCGCCATTGACGCGGCGGCGGACGACGACGAGGCTGCCGCCGGCGGGCCCGCGGAACCCGAGCCGGATAACGCTACGTCCAGCTCTCGAGAGTGAGAACATCGTCGCTATGAAGGGGACCCTGACCCAAGGCGGCAAGGTCACTGACGCGACCCCGGAGGCGATTGGCCAGGCTGTCGCCGGAGGGGCCTTCTTCTGGCTCGACCTCGACCTCCACGATCCCGGGCCCGACGACGACGTGAAAGGGATGTTGATCAACACCTTCCACTTCCATCCTGTAGCCGTGGAGGCGGCAGACCAGTTCGGCCAACGGGCACGCATCGACGACTACGACGACTTCGTCCACATCATCACTTTTGGCATGGCGGCCGACGGCAAGAACGTGACCGAGGTGCACTGCTTCATCACAGAGAAGTTCATCATCAGCCTCCACCAGGGCGACTGCCCGGCACTGGGCACGGTGCGCGGCCGCATCGGCAACCACCACTCCTCGGAAGTGACTGCGCCCCAGGTCGCCGTCTTCTACCTGATAATGGACAGCCTCATCGACTCGTTTTTCCCGGTCCTGGCCGCCTTCGACGACGAGATCGACGATCTTGAAGGTGCCATCTTGAAGAACCCGACCGAGCAGCAGCTGGGCACCCTGTTCGACATGAAACGACAGATCATGGCCATCCGCAAGGTGATCACACCGCAACGCGACATGCTCTCCAGCCTCAATGCAGGCATGGTGACTATTCCGGGGATGACCGACCAGGGCGCGGCCTACTTCCGGAGCGTCTATGACCACCTCATCCGCATCAGTGATATGACCGACGGCTATCGCGACCTAATCGGGGGTGCCATGGACACTCACCTGTCGATGGTGTCCAATCGCCTGAACGTGGTCATGAAGCAGCTGGCCATCATCGCCACGATCTTCATGCCATTGGGATTTCTCACGGGTTTCTTCGGGCAGAATTTCGCCTGGTTGACGGGGAATCTCCAGGAGAACCTCCCCCTGTTCTTGTTCCTCGGCATCGGCTCCGAGCTGGTCGCCATCGGGCTCCTGATGGTCCTCTTCAAGCGGCGCGGCTGGCTGGGCACCGGCCCTACGGCCTGAGAGGCGCCCCCGGATGGAGCGAGCAAAGCTCGGCTACACGTCGCGCTGTGGGCACGGCGCGATATCTAACATGTTTCTGGCTCTCGCTGCTTCCGATTGTCACGGGATGGGTCGGCAGATATCCACTGCATGCCCTGCCGGCGGCATCCTACGGAGTGGTCGGTCTTGGATCAGCCGCCGCTTACTGGATACTGGCCGGGAGGATCATCCGCGCGAACGGAGATAGTTCGGCCATTGCTAGAGCTATCGGCTCGGACATAGAGGGGAACCTCTCGCAGATCTCTTACGCGGCCCGGGCCGGCTCGGCATTCGCCGCACCCGTGGCGTCCTATGTCATGTACGGGTCGGTCGCTGTCATGTGGTTTGTTCCCGATCGCTGGCTTGCCTCTGTTACGGGGTCTACGAAGTGCGGGTGACCGTGCGTGGGGTAAGGGAGCTGTTCAGGGCTCGAAGGGACGGGTGAGGATCGAAGCGACGGCTCACGGCAAGCCGGTCGAGCTGCTGGTCCATCGGTCGGCGCTGGTCTGCGAATGGGTGCAATGGCTCGTGGAGCGAGAGATCGGGCGCGCCGAGCTGGTTTGCTGCCGCTATGCGCGCTACGACGACGAATTGAAGCGCCTCCTCGGAGAAGGCGCCTGAACCTGGTTCTGCCCTCATCGTCTCGCCGAGTCGGCGAGCTGGCGCGTCCGCCAGCTCATCGACTCGTTAACCCGCCATCGCGCTAGGGAGCGTGAGCCCTCTGTGACGCCGGTCTTGATACGTCAGCCACTCGTGGGCGGTGCGTTATGAGCCTGTCGAAGTTGTCTCGGGCGGTGTGCACGACAAACCTGCTCCTCAGTCAATCGGCGAACCGGGCTCTCCGGGTCACCGTCACCGAGTATGTGCGCCGACCCTCCACGGAGATCGAGAATCATCTGGGTATTGGATGTGAGATCAGGCAAGCTATTCCGGGGGTGAGCGAGCTCAGGCCTTGCTGCCGCCGGGGCCCGTGTCGGCGCCCGACGCGCCCGTCGTATACGTTCTAGAAGTGATTCGCCCAGCGACCCGAGCCGATGTCCCCGTCCTCGTCGAGCTGATCAGGGAGCTCGCAGAGTACGAGCGGGCGCGCCACGAGGTCGAGATCGACGAGATCTTGCTCGAGCGGGCGTTGTTCGGGACGGAGCCGAGCGCTTATGCGCATGTGGCGACGGCCGGCGAGCAGGTCATCGGGATGGCCCTGTACTACAGGAGCTTTTCCACCTGGACGGGACGACCCGGTATCTATCTCGAGGACCTTTATGTCCGGCCCGGGCACCGCGGGCTCGGGACAGGAAGAGCACTGCTCGCGTCCCTGGCTCGTCTCGCTCTCGAGGAGGACTGCCGTCGGCTCGAATGGTCCGTCCTCGACTGGAATGAGCCGGCGATCGCGTTCTACCAATCGATTGGTGCTGTCGCGACGGACGAGTGGACCCGTTACCGCCTTTCTGGGTCAGCGCTGACGGACTTCGCGAGCCGCGAGGGCCGCAGAGAGTGACTGTCGCCGGACCTTGCAGGTGTGCATCCCGGTCGGTCATCTGACCTCATCATCCGTCGATGGGCCCGTGTGTGCTGCTGGCTGAGGGGGGCGGCTCTTCGTAACCGCTGTGAGCCCGACTCTCTGACACTGTGGGTAGGCTTCCGAGTTGCGAGTTCCGACCACACCCAAGCGGGCTAGGAGGCAACCATGCCGGCAAGAGGAAGCGCCGAGTGGAGGGGCGACCTGACCACAGGTAGAGGCACGTTTGCTGCCGGTGACACGATAAGCGGCGACTACTCCTACAAGTCACGCTTCGAGGACGGCCCGGGGGCTAACCCCGAGCAGCTGATAGCAGCCGCCCATGCGTCATGCTTCTCGATGGCACTGTCGAACATCCTCGCCCAGGCCGGCACCACGCCCGACTCGGTGCACACCGATGCCACCGTCACCCTGCGGCTCGTCGATGGCGCCCCCACCATCATGAAGATCGAGCTGGAAACCGTCGCGAGGGTGCCGGGACTCGGGGACGCCGCATTCCAGGAGCAGGCCGCGGCCGCCAAAGCGGGATGCCCGGTTAGCAAAGCGCTGGCCAGCGTGCCCGAGATCACCCTTGTGGCCCGCCTCACCGAGTGAGTCACCGGCGCCTCACGCCTGTTCGGGACTCCTGCGGCGCGCTCGGATGAGCCGAGCCCCCAAGCCGCCGCTCGAGCCGACCGGGATCGACCAGGTCGCAAGTCACCTCCGGAGGAACGTGGTCGTCGCAGTCAGTACGATCCCTCCGTGCCGCAAGGGACGGGCCAGCCGCCCGATGCTCGAAGCTACGTGCGCGACCCCTTCACGTCCTACGACGCCGTTCCGACCGAGGAGCGCCACGCCGCGCTGCGTCGAGACATCCGTCTCGTCGTTTCCCTTCTCGGCGAGGAGCTCGCCCGTGTCGAAGGTCCGGAATTCCTGGACCTCGTCGGACAGATTCGCGAGGTGGCCAAACTCGAGCGCGAAGAGGGTGAAAACGCGCGAAGTGGTGGACTCGCCGAGCAACTTCCGAGCATTCCGACAGGCACAGCACTTCTCCTCGCCCGCGCGTTCGCCGCTTACTTCCAACTAGCCAACGTCACCGAGCAGGTCCACCGCGCGGCGGAGCTCGGCCAAGCCCGGCGGGCGGAGCGAACCTGGCTGCGGGACACCCTCGACCGGGTCGCGGAGCACCGCATCGACCGAGAGAGCGTCGGCGCGACTCTTGCACGCCTTGAGTTCCGTCCCGTGTTCACAGCCCACCCGACCGAGTCAGCGCGCCGTTCGGTTCTCTCGAAACTCCTCGACGTGGCGCACTTCGTACAAGCGCTCGGCGACGACCCGACGCCAGCGGAGGAGAGACGACTCGTCGGCCGACTTCGCGAGACGATCCTCTTGCTGTGGCAGACGAGCGAGATCCGAGTCGGTCGCCTGCGACCAGAAGACGAGGCACAGAACGTTCTCTACTACCTGTCCCGAATCTACGACAGCGCCGTCCCAACAGTCCTCGAGGACCTCGACGACGAGCTCGCGCGCCACGGCATCGTCCTCGAGTTCTCAACTTCGACCCTTCGCTTTGGTTCTTGGGTGGGCGGCGATCGCGATGGCAACCCATCGGTGACCCCGGCCGTCACGACCGACGTCCTGCTGATTCAACACGAGCTTGGATTCCGCAAGCTCATAGAGCTGATCGACCAGTTGACCCAGGCGCTCTCGAACTCAACGGCGATAGTCGACATCTCGAGCGCGCTGTCGGCGAGCCTGCAGGCAGACCGCGCCTGTCTTCCTGATGTCTACGACCGCTACATGGCCATCGACGCGGAGGAGCCCTATCGGCTGAAGTGCTCCTATGTCCGCCAGCGGCTCATCAACACCCGAGCGCGCCTGGCAGCGGACACCGCGCACGTGCCCGGTGAGGATTATGCGAGCGTAGACGGGTTGATCGAAGAGCTCCGGCTCCTGCGTGACTCGCTCGGAGCAAATCGCGGGGAGGCGATCGCGGACGGGCTTCTCAGTCGTATCGGTCGTCTCGTACGGACCTTCGGGTTCCATGTCGCCACCCTCGACGTCCGCGAGAACGCCGAAGCGCACCACAGGGTGCTCGGCGAGGTCTTCGACCACCTCGGAGAGCTCGAAAGACCGTACCGGGATCTTGACCGCTCCGAGCGCCGCGAGGTGTTGCGTGCCGAGCTGAGCAGCGTCCGTCCCCTCGGAGCCTCCCGGTTCGCGCTCTCGCCAACGGCCGCGACGACCTATGCGACTTTCGAATCAGTGGCGTCCGCGCTCGATCGCTTCGGCGATGGCGTGATCGAGAGCTATGTCATATCGATGACCGAAGGGGTCGACGACATCCTCGCGACCGTCGTCCTTGCACGGGAGGCTGGGCTCGTCGATTGTCGTGCGCGCTGGGCC
This sequence comes from Acidimicrobiales bacterium, assembly GCA_050015255.1. Classification (GTDB taxonomy): domain Bacteria; phylum Actinomycetota; class Acidimicrobiia; order Acidimicrobiales; family Bog-793; genus Fen-455. Next base: position 5,147 of record JBEKBT010000074.1, on the reverse strand, counting down.
AGGATAGGCGTCGTCCCGCTTTTCGAGCGGGTGGCGGAGCTGCGAGCCTCAGGCGCTCTACTCGACGAGGCTCTCTCGGATCCCAGCTATCGAGCCGTCGTCGCGGCACGCGGGGACATCCAAGAGGTCATGCTCGGTTACTCCGATTCCAACAAGGATGCCGGCATCACGACCTCCCAGTGGGAGATCTACAAGGCGCAGGTCGCGCTACGCGACGTCGCAAATCGCCACGGCGTCGCCCTCCACCTGTTCCACGGTCGTGGGGGCACGGTCGGCCGAGGCGGTGGGCCGTCAGCCGAGGCGATCCTCGCTCAACCCGAGGGCACGGTCGGAGCCTTCCTGAAGGTCACCGAGCAGGGCGAGGTCATCTCCGACAAGTACAACCTCGCAGAACTGGCACGGGAGAACCTCGAAGCAAGTCTCGCCGCGGTGATCGAATCGAGTCTCGTTCACAGCTCGTCGCTTCGCTCCGGTGCCACGTCCGACCGCTGGCACGAGGTGATGGAAGCGGTCTCTTCGGTTGCCGAGGGCACTTATCGTGACCTGCTCGGTAACCCGGGAATGGCGCAGTACTTCATGTCCTCGACACCGGTTGCCGAGCTCAACGACTTGAACCTCGGCTCACGTCCGGCATATCGCCCCGAATCGGGAACAGATCTCTCAGCACTTCGGGCGATCCCCTGGGTGTTCGGCTGGACACAGTCCCGCCAGATCATCCCGGGCTGGTTCGGCCTCGGATCGGGACTCGCTGCTGCGCGCGATAGAGGCGCAGGGGAGACTCTCGAAGAAATGTATGCAAAGTGGCCCTTTTTCCGAACCTTCGTCGGCAACGTCGAGATGACCCTGGCGAAGACCGACATGGATATCGCAAGGATGTACGTGAAGTCGCTTGTGGAGCCGAGCCAATACCCGATCTTCCAGGAGATCGCCGACGAGCATGCCCGTACGGTCGCGGAAGTTCTCAGACTGACAGGTGAGTCCAGTCCGATCGAGGCGAGGCCTCTCCTCAAGCGCACACTCGCGGTGCGCGCCGACTACCTTCGTCCGGTTCACTACCTCCAGGTCGAACTCCTCGGAAGGCACCGCTCTGGCTCGGAGGAGCCGGACTTGCGAAGGGCACTTCTCATCACGGTCAACGCGATCGCCGCCGGACTCCGCAATACCGGCTGACACCTCGGGCACGGACATCCCCGGCTGCCTCACGACGGGGCCGCACCCGCTCCCTCGGCGACAGGTGCCACGTCCGTGCAACCGGCATGGACTCGCCGGTCAGCACGGCCTCGTCGCACTCGAGTTCGTCCGCTTCGAGCAGCCGAGTATCGACTGGCACGATGTCGCCGACACCGAGTGCCAAGACGTCATCTGGCACCAGTGCTGTGACGTCGATGCCCTGTTGGCGCGCGTCCCGCCACACCACGGCGTGATGGGTGATCTTCGAGTGCAACTCCTCCGCGGTCACCGCAGCGCGGTAGGTGTTCAACTAGGAACCCCATTCCCGCGCTCAGCGTCGGCGCAACGGCGGCCTCGGGGGCACCGCGTCGGCGATGAAGCTCTGCACGACACTGTCGATGTTGAGGGAACGGTCTAGGGAGTACCGGTGGCGAAGGAGAACGACGCCGGAGGGGCGGACCGCGCCGGCCTCGAACTCGCCTCGGTTGTCGCTTTCCTCGGATGGGCGGGTCGCCACAGCAGTGGAGGTCAGAAAGTGGCTGTGGTCGGTGGCGCCTCTGTCGGCACCGGGGCCGCCAGCGTCTGGAAGACGCCCGGTCGCAGCAGGCGCATCAGGACAAGCGCGATCGCCAGGAGAGCGCCGGCGCCGGCTGTCGTCCAGGCCAGACCGAGCGAGTCCGCGATCGGTCCCTGGACGAGGGATCCGATCGGGTACGCGACGCCGAGTGCCACCATGTAGAGGCTGAGGACGCGCCCGCGAAGCTCGGCCGGCGCCCTCAGCTGTACGACGGTGGACAGGCCGGACAGCACGCCGATGTACACGAGCCCGACGACAAACAGAGCTGGCAGTGCGAGCGCGAGCGTCGGGGCGAAGCCGTACAGAACGAGTACCGGCGGGAGGACCACGAGACTGCTAATAAGCATTCTGCCCCTCCCGAAGCGAGCCGCGAGCGGGGCGACGGCGAGGGCCCCCACGACGGCGCCTATGCCTTGGGCGGTAGTGAGCAGGCCGGTCGCCGATGCAATCCCGCGCGCTCCGCCATGGGTCAGGCGATGCGCCATCACCGGCACGAGGGCGATGAACGGAGACGCCGAGAGCGCCACAACTGCGATCGTGCCTATCGCAGCACGACAGCCCGGCTCGGCGCGCGCCGCCCGGACGCCGAGCCGAAGCGACTCGAGCAGACCGATCTGCTCGACGCGTCCGGGCGGCGGCGACAGGTGGACGAAGAAGAGGGCCACGACGACCGCGAGGAAGGACGCCGCGTTGGCGACGAAAGCGACCGGGTAGCCGACGGCGGCTATCGCCACCCCCGCGAGCGCTGGGCCGACGACGCGCCCGAGATTGAACTGCGCCGAGTTGAGGGAAACTGCCGCGAGGAACTCCGATGGCGGCACCAGGTCGGGGAGGATGGCCTGCTGAAACGGTCCGATCACGGCGCTGACGGACCCCTGGAGCGTGACGAGCAAGGTCAGGATCCCGGGGCTGTCCCGTCCTGTGGCGACCAGGATGGCAATGGCGAGGGCGACGGCGCCTGCGAGCAGGTTGCCGGCGACCAGAGCTGCTCGCCGGGGTATTCGGTCGGCGAGCGCGCCCCCGACGGGCGAGAGCAGTCCGATGGGCAAGAACGCTCCGGCGGCGATCACGACCGCCCAGGTGGCGCTTCCGGTGCGCGCGACGACCAGAGCCCCGACGGCGACCGTCTGCATCCAGGAACCGACGACCGAGACCATGCCGCCCCACCACAAGAGGAGGTAGCTCCGGTGGTGGAACGGGCGGAGGGAAGACAGGCCGCGTGCTGGTACTACGGGCGAAGCGACCGCCTGGCCCCCGGTGCTTTCCCCGGAGGGCCAGTCCTCGTCCCGGAACCCCGGACTTGGCGGCTCAGAGCGCGCAACCACACGGTCATGCTAGATACCGCACGGCTTCCGCCTCGTCGAAACGAGCCCCTGCAGCGTCAAGGGTCGACGGATCGTTCCGAGCACAGGCTGACCGTCAGCCGATTCTCGAGCCAGACCCGTCACACCAGTCAAAGCTGAAGCGGTCCCTTACCTCGTCACCAAGGGTGGACGAAGCGAACATCAGCATGTTCTCACGGCTGCCTTCTGTGAGCCTGGGGGGAGCTATGGCAGGACTCTATTCAGCGCGCTCGGAGGAACTCGAATCCCCAACCTTCTGATCCGTAGGTAGCTCAATGCTGTCGCAGCCCGTATCGGATTGTCCCGGGTCGTCGCATCTTGTCCGGTCCAGACAGCCGTCCAGCGGGTCGTGCGCAACGGCGCGCGACTACGTGCGACGCCCTGGGACGGGTTTGTCGGCTCGAATGTTGGCTTTCTGTCCGCAGCTCGAGATCGTGCCAAGACATCGAACAACGCTGGGAGAAGATGGCAGAAGTCGGCTCTCCCGCGGGTAGGCCCCTGGCGGTCAGCGTTCCGCTGCCGAACCGCCCCGCTGGCGAGTCCCACAATCCGTCCATCGGAGCCAACCGGACCGTGCAGAGAGCGACTGGTCGCAGCCCCGTAACGGTCATTCGGGAACGCAGCGAGGGGTCGCTGGGCTCCGGCCACATGCCGGCGACGCTGTCATGATTCCCCCATGTCAATAGAGTTCGGGCGAATTGCGGAGGACTATGCGTGCCACCGGGCAGGCTTTCCGCCGTCGCTGTTCGAGCGACTCAGCACCCTTGGCATAGGCCTTCGGGGCCAAGACGTCGTCGACGTCGGAACCGGCGCCGGCACCGTCGCACGGAGCTTCGCGCTACGCGGGTGTCGGGTCGTGGGTATCGACCCGGCACCCGCATTGATCGAGCAAGCTCGTCGGCTCGACGCCGAGGCAGGGGTCCGCGTCGATTACCAGATCGCCACCGCCGAAGCCACGAGTCTTGCGCGCGCCTGCTGCGACGTCGTGAGCGCGGGCCAGTGTTGGCACTGGCTCGACCGGTCGTCGGCCGCTGCTGAGGCGAGGCGTCTCCTCCGGCCAGCAGGAGCGATCGTGATCTGTTATTTCGACTGGCTGCCGCTTCCGGACAACGTCGTCGCGGCGACGTTGTCACTCATCCTCAGGCACAACCCAGAATGACGTGGCGCCGGCCGTCTTGAGGGGAGCTCCGACGAAGCGGAGCCTGACGCTGGCACTGATGCCAGATGGGAACCCCTTTGGTTTCTCTGAGTTTGTGGCAACCGCCGCACTCGCCGAGGCGAACTCGGTGCGCAGGGCCATCGTCGCCCTACCGGAAGGAAAGTTCGTGGTATGGAGTAGAAGGCTGACAAACAGGAAGCTTCAGGTGTTCAACTGCCGGTCCCCTCTATCAACACCTCTTCGGCTCCTTCGAGGAATCCTTCCCAGTACGGACCTTCGAAGTCGGAGGAGCCTTCAACGCTCGTGAGCTTTGGCGCGTTCGTGACGATCTCCGAGTCGCTTTCCATTCGGCGTCGGAAGCTCTCCACGAAGCCGCGCAGCTCATTGGCGGTTGCGTAGTCGCGTGCCCATACGGTCCCGTCCCCGTAGCCGCGGTGGCGTTCCTCGATCTCATGTTCGGCGAACGAGACATCCAGTCGAGAAGCCGCGACGTCGTCGCTTGTCGGGACCTGAGCCTGGGCGGCTTCGCCTCGCGCCGCTACTTTCTCTGTGTGCTGCTCTTGCAGGTATTCATGGATGGCGGTCGCGGCCTTGCGGCCTGCCCCCATTGCCAGGATCACGGTGGCGGCGCCGGTCACGATGTCGCCACCGGCGAACAGGCCCTCGCGGCTGGTGGCGCCCGTTTCCGGGTCGGCGATGATGCACCCGTGAGAGTCGACGTCGAGACCGCGGGTCGAATGCGGCACGAGCGGGTTCGGGTTCGTGCCGAGGGCTATGACGACGAGGTCAGCCTCGATGACGAACTCTGAACCCGGCACAGGTACCGGCCGGCGACGACCGGACTCGTCGGGTTCCCCGAGCTCCGTGCGAATGCACTCGAGGCCCCGTACCCAGTTGT